>CBFHLC010000007.1:0-61111 GCA_965656605.1 Litorivicinus sp.
GGCGCAAACGAAGCTGTTCTAGACATGCTTCAAGAGATCGGTGATGAAAGCCGCATCGAAGAGTTCGTCGCACGTGCCAAAGATCCGAACGACCCCTTCCGCCTGATGGGCTTTGGCCACCGTGTCTACCGCAACATGGATCCACGGGCCTCGGTTCTGAAAGAGTCCTGCGATGAAGTGTTGAGAGAGCTAGGCGTAGAAGACGAGCCGTTGCTGCGCATTGCGCGTCGCCTAGAGGAAATCGCTTTGAGCGACGAGTACTTCGTTAAGCGCAAGCTGTTCCCGAACGTCGACTTCTACTCGGGCATCATCCTAAAAGCGATCGGCATTCCGACCAGCATGTTCACGGTGATCTTTGCCCTGAGCCGCACCATTGGTTGGATCAGCCACTGGCATGAGATGATCTCAAGCCCTCACAAAATCGGTCGTCCTCGCCAGCTATACACCGGCGAAGATCAACGTGATTTTGTTCCGGTTGAAAAGCGCTAGACGCACAACCACATTGAGGGGGCAGCTTTGGCTGCCCTTTTTTTTACCTGCGATTTTTCGCCAAGGACCCCAATGACACGTCAAGTCTGGGCGGTGGTGCTGATCATCACGGCTGTCAGCTTTTTCAACATCGTTGATTTCATGCTGGTAATGCCGATGGGCCCCGATTTTGCGCTGGCATTTGGCGCCCCGTTAGACTCGGTACCCTATGTCGGTAGCGCCTACATTTTATCGGCCTCGCTGACCGCTTTTGTAACCGCCAGGCATCTGGATAAATTCCCGCGCAAAACCTTGCTAGTCGGGATTTTGATCGGCCTCTCAGTCTCTGAGTTTCTAGCGGCTCAATCTTGGAGCTTTAATGCGTTACTGGGCTTTCGAGCATTAGCAGGCGTATTCGGTGGACTGGCCACCAGTTTAGGCATGGCTGTACTGGCTGAAACCGTGCCAGGCGAATTCCGTGGCCGAGCCATGGGCGTGGCCGGTAGCGCATTTGCACTCTCAAGCATCGCAGGTGTGCCGTTTGGCTTGATATTGTCGCTGTGGGGAGGCTGGCAGCTGCCCTTCTACGTGCTATCTGGCGTCATCCTAGCCATGGCCTTCTTAGTCGCCTGGGTACTGCCTGCCAGCGAGTTGCCTAAACCCAAACCTTGGCCGGGCACCCTGCGTTTCATTGGGCGCGAGAAAACCTTATTGGCCTATGGATTACTGGCCACCGTATCGGGGGGCAGTTTTCTGCTGATCCCCAGCTTTGCCACCTACATGCAGTTCAATCTGGGCTTTCCACGTGAAGACATGAGCTGGATTTATTTAGTCGCAGGCCTAGTTACGTTGTTGGCCCAGCAAATCGCAGGCTGGATGAGCGACAAATGGTCTCTAACCGCCACGAGTTGGATTGGATTTGCGGTGATCTCGGCGTCGCTGATCAGCGGCTTCATCTTTGATCCACCGCTGATCAGCGTTTGGATCTTTTTCCCATTGTTTATGATCTCGGGTGCGATGCGAATCGTGGCTGCCAACACCGCCAGCTCATTGGTACCCGAGCCCCATGAACGAGCCGCGCACATGGCCCTTCAAAGCAGCATCAGACATGGATGCAGCGGCGCCGCCGGTGTAGCCAGCGCGTGGATCCTAGTGGCCGGTCCGGATGGTGTGCTTAGCAATGTGCCACTGTTGGCGATGGTGACGCTGGCGATTGCTCTGGCTCAACCCCTGATAATGATGCGACTCGAGCCTCAATTATCTCGGGGTTAGAAGTACGAACGAATCATCGCTAACCGATCGCGATACTCGGCCTCGCGGTACGGGCGCGGCGGGGTTTGACCCCAAATGGGCTTAGGCCACAACTCGTCATCCTCAAAGCGAGCGACGTGGTGGATGTGTAACTGCGAGACCACATTGCCAATCTGCGCGACATTGATCTGATCGGGATTAAAGATTGAGCGCAGAATTTCAACCACCCAGTCGGATTCAGCACGGACCTCTGCGCGAAGCTGTGGCGGCAAGTGAACCATCAGCTTTGCATCAGCGTAACGCGGCACCTGAGCTAGCCAGACAAAACGCGCGTCATTCATGAGCAACCACTCGCTGGTTGATAACGAGGCCAATAGGCGACTGTCAGCCGCAAGCTGAGGGTGTAATTGAAACATAGCCGTCCTTCCTTGCTCAGGCAGATAGATTGCACCAAATCCGGAGGGCAAAATAGAACTCGTTACAAAATTCTAGGCATTAAAAAACCGCAATTAAGCGGTTTTTTAATGTTTGGTGGAGCTAGGCGGGATCGAACCGCCGACCTCTTGCATGCCATGCAAGCGCTCTCCCAGCTGAGCTATAGCCCCGTGAGGTGGCGCGCATATTATTGCGCGTCCGCCTGCTCGTCAAGGGCCTTAAGCGACTTATATTGCTTTTCTAAACGCTTACCCGCTTTTTTACTGACACCGCCCAACACCTCAATGGCATGACGTAGTCGGTTACGGCTTAAATCAGGCCCAATTACCGCCATGGTATCCATGACAGATACCGCATTTTTACTGCCACAAATGGCGATAAATAAGGGCGGCATGAAGGCCCTCAGCTTCAATCCCATCTGTTCAGCCAGCGTCTTGATGTCACCTTCGATCCGCGGCTTATCCCACGCACCAGGCTGCTCTAGTCGCCACAACAAAAATTGCAGCTGAGCCAGCGTTTGCTCGTCACTCTCGCCAAAATCATCCGCCGCAATGACTGGGTATCCGTTAAACAGCGGCGTGGCTACCTGGAACAGATCCGAGAACGTTCGGGCACGAGGCAATACCAAGGGTGCCACCTGCTCTAGGTAGTCAGCATTCAGGGCCCAAGTTTGCAGACGCTCGAAAAGCTGGTCCATCGGCAGTGAACGCATCCACTCACCATTGAGCCACTGAAGCTTTTCAAAATCGAATACGGGGCCACCCAAGGACACTCGATCAATGTTGAATTGCTCAACCATGGTGCTCAGATCAAAGACCTCACGCTCGTCCTCAAAGCTGTAGCCCATCCGCCCTAAATAATTCAGTAAGGCTTCGGCCATCACACCGTAGCGCTTGTAAAACAAAATAGAGGTCGGGTTCTTACGCTTTGACAGCTTGGATTTGTCGGGGTTGCGAAGCAGAGGCATGTGTATCAGCTCTGGCATTTCCCAACCAAAATACCGATACAGCAACTGATGCTTGGGAGCAGAAGGAATCCACTCTTCTCCGCGAATCACGTGAGTGATCCCCATTAGATGATCGTCTACCACGTTGGCTAGGTGATACGTCGGCATACCGTCAGACTTCAACAGGATCTGCATATCGACCTGATCCCACGGAATCTCGACCTCGCCACGCAGTCGATCGGTGAACACGCACAAACCGTCGGTCGGGATTTTCAAACGGATCACATGGGGGTGGCCTGCAGCAAGACGAGTCTGAACCTCCTCATCGCTTAATGCCAATGAGCTGCCGGCATAGCGAGGCGCTTCGCCCGCCGCCAGTTGCGCCTCACGCTCGGCATCCAACTCTTCAGCCGTCATAAAGCAATAAAACGCTTGACCTTGCTGGACTAGCTGTTCGGCATAGGCCTTGTATATGTCCACGCGTTCGCTTTGTCGGTATGGACCGTTTGGGCCACCTACGTCCGGGCCTTCATCCCACTCCAATCCGACCCATCGAAGAGCGTCAAGAATGGCTTGTTCAGACTCGGGAGTGCTGCGGGTTTGATCGGTGTCTTCGATACGCAGAATGAACTGACCACCATGCTGTTTGGCAAAGCAGTAGTTGAACAAAGCAATGTAGGCGGTACCTACATGAGGGTCTCCCGTGGGGGACGGGGCAATACGAACTCTGACAGTCATGCCGGCTCCTAAGTTAGCAAGCCGGCATTATGCCGGTTAAACCGCCAAAGACTCCAGCGTTGTACCCGCCGCCAACTTGGCTTCGATCCACTTAGGCTTGCGGCCTCGGCCAGTCCAAGTATTCGCAGGGTTTGCCGGATCACGGTACTTGACCGCCACAGGCTTACGGGTTTTGTTACCACGACCGCCCAAGGCTTTGATAAGATCCTCAGCGCTTAAGCCGGCGGCTTCGACGCGCTCCTTGATTTCATTCATCAAGGCATCACGCTTCAGGCTGGCGCGCATTTCTAATTCGTCAGCGATTTGTTTTTGCAGTTGAGCCAATTGATCGTCTGAGTACTGAGATAGTTCCATAATTTAATCATTACCTGATGTGTTTTGTTTGCATAGCTAATATAAGCCTCTATTAAATTAATTCAAGAGAATGATTTGACACATAGAATTAGCCAAGCTCCGATGATGGATTGGAGCACCCCACACCAAAGATTCTTTCTGAGACAAATAACTCGAAAAACTCTGTTATACACTGAAATGGTGACGGCCAATGCGTTAATACATGGGAACGCGGAAAAACTATTGGAGCACTCTCCTGAGGAATATCCACTCGCATTACAACTGGGTGGAAACGAACCCGAAGCCTTGGCAAAAGCCTGTCAAATTGCAAAGCAATTTAATTGGTATGAAATCAATTTAAATCTGGGATGCCCATCCGATCGAGTTCAGAGTGGCGCTTTTGGTGCATCGATGATGGCAGACCCCGTCCGAGTCCATGAATGCTTGGCAGCGATGGCCGAGACTGGCGTACCGGTTGGCGCGAAGATTCGTATTGGGATTGATGATCAGGATCCGGACCAAACCTTGCTTCCCTTTGTAGAGAGGATCGCTGGGCTACCACTCCAGACGCTGACTATTCACGCTCGAAAAGCTATTTTAAAAGGGTTATCACCCAAGCAAAATCGCGAAGTCCCCCCATTGGACTATTCGCAAGCCTTAAAAGTCAAAGCCGCTTTCCCACACCTGAATTGCGTACTAAATGGCGGCCTAGTCGATGTAGAACAGGACCATGGATGGTTAAAATCTTTAGACGGTGTAATGTACGGACGCCATGCCTATCATTCACCCTGGGCAATGGCCAAAGCCGATCCTATTTATTTCAATCAACCCGCACCCCATGCAACGCCTGAGCAAGCCGTACGAGCCTGCTATCCTTATTTGGAAAATAAATTAAGCCAAGGTATGTATCTAGGTCACTTTACTCGACATATATTGGGACTATACCAAGGCGTTCCGGGCGCAAAACAATTTCGACGAACCTTGTCTGAGCAAGCGAATAAAGCTGGCTCGGGTATTCACACGATAGAAACGGCATTAAGCCATGTAATGCAGGACCCTCTATGACCAGCAAACTCGACGCTCTGCGTAAAATGACCACTGTGGTCGCTGACACCGGTGATCTGGAAGCTATTAAACAATGGCAACCGGAAGACGCCACGACCAATCCCTCACTGATCCTTAAGGCTGCCGAAACACCGGACGGTCTTGAACGCGCAAAATCCGTTGTCGCATCCGCGCCCACGATTGAAGCGGCGTCAGATCAGCTTGCCGTCTCTATTGGGGTGGCCATACAGCAGATCGTACCCGGCTACGTCAGCACCGAAGTAGATGCGCGTCTGTCCTTCGACACCCAAGCCACAATCAAAAAGGCCCACGAGTTGGTTGAGCTGTATCAAAACAGCGGTGCAGACACACAACGCCTACTGATCAAAATAGCGTCCACCTGGGAAGGTATCCAAGCCGCGTCGGTATTGGAAAAAGAAGGAATCAAATGCAACCTGACCCTGCTGTTTGGCTTTGAGCAAGCCCAAGCCTGTGCCGATGCGGGCGCGTTCTTGATCAGTCCCTTCGTCGGTCGAATTCTGGACTGGTACAAAGCCAACCACCCTACCGATGATCACACCGGCGCCAGCGACCCTGGTGTTCAGTCGGTCCAGCAGATCTGGAACCACTACAAAGCCAGCGGCTACGACACCATTGTCATGGGCGCCAGCTTTCGAAACACGGACGAGATTGAACATTTGGCAGGCTGCGATCGCCTAACCATTGGGCCAGCTCTGCTAGAGCAACTGGCAGCAGACACGGGCCCGCTGACCCAGCAGCTGGACAAGAACTTAGTCAAGGCAGGGAACGCTCCGCAAGCTATGACAGCCGCAGCATTCCGCTGGCAACACAACCAAGATGCCATGGCCGTCGAGAAATTGTCGCAGGGCATTCGGGCCTTTGCCGCGGATCAGGTCAAACTGGAAAAGTTGCTTCAATCGCTGCGTTAAGAGCGACCTTTAAGTGCGTGAATCAGATCATGGAATTCGGCTTGATTCACGTCATTAAGCTCGGACAGCGTCTGGTGTGCTTGCAGGATCACCGGCTGAGCCGCTTGCGCATCGTATCCTTTCAAAGCAACGCTTTGCCCTGCTGCCACTGGCGCTTCATCGTGCCATTCAAACAACGCCTCCAGCCCTAAGGATTCAATCAGTTCGACCAAGTCTTGGCTAGGACAGTGTAAGCCCGGCAGGACACCGACCGCCTGATGGAAATGCAGTGCCAGCTTTGCCAATAAACCCAAGCAGGTTGAGTCAATATTTGCCGCCTGTGACAGGTCTATCGCAAGCGCGGCCGGGGTTTCTTCTGCGAATACGCTGTCGATTAACTCGTCCAGCGTGGTACACAGCGACAGTCGCACGTCGCCCTGAAACACAAACACCCATTGATTGGGTTGTTTGGCGATTTGGATTCCACACTCAATCAACTCAGGCGCTCCGAATCATCAGCAGCGTAACGTCATCGGGTAACGCTTGGTCCTGATGCCACCCCAGCAGACGCGTTAGCTGGTCTAGATAACCGCGGGAATGCTCCACCGCATCCGTCAGTCCCTGAGTTCGTTGCATCGTGTTATCCCCGGCAATTAAATCAAGTACGCCGTCTGACGCAATGCACAGATGGAACCCGTCTTCGCTAAGACTAACCACAGTCTCGGTAAAATCCACTTGGTCAAATAGACCTACCGGACGCCCCTTACCCGATAGCACCTGCGCCTGCTCGTTCTGGACCAACACCGGCATGGGTGTATGTCCAGCGACACTGTAGGTCATGCTGTTCTGTTCGGTATCGATCAGCCCGCAAAAAATCGTGGCGTGCTTACCCAGCGCCGTCACCTGCAGCTCATTGTTGATGCGCTCCAGCGCACGAGAGGGGCTGAGTAAGTCAAACGAGCTGCCGCGGGCCAGGTTTCGCCGCAATCGGTTAACTAGGTTTTTGATCACCACTGTCACCATGGCACTACTAACACCGTGGCCGGCTACATCCGCCAGCAACACCATGACTCGGCTGGGACGATCCACCACAAAATAGTCAGCAAAATCGCCACTCAGCAACAAGGAGGGAAAGAAGCCCAGCTCTACTCTCAGCCCATCGGTTTCGAGCGCTTTGTCTGGCAGCATTCGGGTCTGGATGGCTCGCCCAGCCTGTTGATCGGTTTGCAATACCTGCAGCACCGCTTGATCGACGTCCCAACTGTGGCTGATTGATTCGCGATGCAAGTGAGCCACACTGCGGACCAGCTGTATTAAGGTAGAGCTGCTGCTGGTGGGCCAGGTGACCTCGTACCAACTCTGATCAACCCGGGCCTCGGCGACCAATAGAATCTCGCCGGCACGCACACTGCAGGGATCCGTTTGAATCACAACGTCAACGTCTAGGTGTTCTCGTTGAGGCTCCCAGGAATCAGCATTGACCCACTCCAGTTTGAAGTGAGGCTCTAAAATCTGTGACAGTCCTAGCAAAACCTCATCATCGGTACTGATCACACGGACTCGGGGGCGCGGCAAATTCGGCATAGTTGTCATTTGCCACCTATGGTTAAAGGGCTAACCCCAACGGAGTAAATTGCGTGAGCCAAGCCACTACCAACGACCAACGTGTTTGGTCCCGTTTCAGCGTTGACGTACCGACTTGGGTCGAGCTGTCGGAGGGCGGGCTGTTTGAAGCGCGTTGTTTGGATTTTTCCAGCCATGGCGTCAAGTTGCGCTCGCCTACTCCAATGCAGATCGGCCAGCTGGCCACCCTGTCGATCCAGGCGACCCAGCCCGGCGTTACCGACTTCCAAGCCGACATTCGGGTTCAGCGGTGCGAGGGCATTGAGGGTCAATGGGAAATCGGCGCGCATGTACTGGATATCCGCTGACTATTCGTCAAGAAAGTCATCGGCGCCGGCGGCTGCGCCATCGTTTATCAAATAGTCCCGGCGATCAAAATACGCATTACGCACCGCTGTGTAACGATCGCCAATCAAAAAACGCTCTGCAGCCAATAATGATTCGCGCGTATCGACGACGTCTAAGACTCGAGTAGGCAGTCGGTGACTACTAGGATTCAAGTGATCGATGGCGTCAAGCTGAGCATCCACACTGAATCGTCCTGCCGCGTCGCGCAGCGTTGAAGGGCCTAACAACGGCAACATCAAATAAGGCCCAGACTCAACACCCCAATACGCAAGGGTCTGACCAAAGTCCTCTTTTTGCTGCTGCAATCCAAACGCCGTACTGACGTCAATTAGACCGTACAAACCAAAAGTGGCGTTGAACACAAAGCGTCCGAGCCCGGTGGCGGCCTTGTCTGGATTGCCCTGCAATACCGAATTCACAAAACTGGGAATCTCGGACAGCGTCGAGAACAGGTTACCCACCGCACTGCGTCCCAGACTAGGAACCGCCGCCTGATAGCCTTGCGCCAAGGGCCTTAGTACCAGAGTGTCGACCCTGTCATTGAAGGCGAAGACCTTTCGGTTAGTGGCTTCCCACGGATCGGGTTCGGCCGCGACGCTTGCACAGGGGGCAGCCAACAGAGCAGCTGCACAAATAACACGTAAGTTCATGGGCTGCATAATACGCCTGACTTGGTAAAAATAAACTAGGACACCCGTTGGGTACGCAAATCAGTCAGCAACTGGTTAATGCGTTTCGGTGACACCTTGCCTTGAGTGCCCAGATGCTGGGCAAACAGGCTAATCCGGTATTCCTCGAGCAACCATCGAACACCAGCGACCCCAGGGTGACTTGGCGGCAGCGGATAGTCACTCCAATAGGGCTCGAGCGCCTTGTGAAAGGCTTGTAGCTCTCGTCTGGCTTGGGCGTCGAAATCGAACCGTCCGCCAGCCCGTTCAAGCCGCGACTCAATTGCACCCAAATACACGGGGAATCGCAATAATTGGGTGACTGGAGTCCGTTCAATAAACTCGGGATTCAGCAGACTGCTCAGCTGGGCGTTAATGTCCTGCGCAATCGGCGCCCACGCCAGCGGTGCTCCCTTGAGGCGCTTGCCGACTGCTTGAGCAGCCTTAAGAACCTTGAGCAACTCTGCCGCATGAGCCTCAGCCAGCTCAACCACCGACGCCCGTCCGCGCTGTATTCCCTGATCAAATTCGGCATCACTGCGAGGTATTCCATCCGGGAAACAGGCGCGCTCAATACTAATCCGAATCCACTGCTCGGAGGCATCTGGGCTGAGCTTGCGAGGGGCCGCTAACAAATCCAACTGCTTGGCCAAGGCCCCCTGACGTAACAGGCGAGCTTGGGTCGCAAGGCGTTCGCGGGCCAGCTTCAATACGCCTTGCCGATGCAGCCTCTCGGCCTCGATCGGATCATCTAAATGACGCACCTGAACGCCGCCCTCGACCGGTGCCAATACGGGAATCAGTGATAGGGATAAGCCATCCCGCTCCAGCGTTTCGCGCTGGGGTAACTCCCCCACCTGCCATGCTTTATGAACGGGCTGCTGAGCAACAGGCTCGGACAGGTCTGCCTCAACCTTCAGATCCCGCTGCAACGTCGCCAGATCACGCGACTGCGCGATCACCTGACCGTGTGGATCCGTCACACGCACGTTCATACGGTAATAAGTATCCAGGGCATTCAAATCAAACAGGCTGATATCGAATGGCGCACCAAGACGACGGGTAATCGCCCTGCCCAACTGCTCGAGCAGATCGCCCTGACGCCACACCAAGGTTTGGCTAATCGCCCGAGCAAAGTCAGGCAACGGCACCAGCTGGCGACGAGACGCCTTGGGCAGAGTTCGCAGCATCGCTTCGACTTTTTCGACCAATAAGCCCGGCACCAACCAGTCGATGACCACGGGGTTGAGCACGTGCAGCGCAGCCTGGGGCACCAAAACGGACACCCCATCATGATCGGTACCCGGGTTAAATTCGTATTGCAGGGCAAAACTATTGCCCGATACTTCTAAATGATCCGGATAGGCAGCCAGATCTAAGTCGTTGTCTTCTCGCAGCACATCGGCCTGGGCCATGAATAAGAAGCGCGGATGGTCGCGCTCTACGCGGCGGCGCCAGCGCTCAAAGGCACGAGCATCAATAATCTCTGACGGCAAGCGTTGATCGTAGAATTCGAACAGCCGCTGATCATCCAACAAATCCCGCCGGCGTTCGCGAGCTTCAAGATCCAACACCTTGGCTACTTCGTCCAGGTTGTTCTGTAGAAAGCCACCCTGAGTCTTTAACTCACCTTGGCATAGACCGTCGCGAATCAGTAGTTCACGGGCTTTGATCGGCAGGCGCTTGGCAAAACCCACCGCCCGCTTGCCCACCACTGGCAAACCAAACAACGTTCCCCGCTCGTGCACCATGATCTGACCTTGACGCTTACTCCAATGAGGATCGCCATGGGTATACTTGATCAATTTCTGAGCCACCGTCTCGATCCACTCGGGCTCTATTTTCGCCACTGTTCGAGCAAATAGCCTTGAGGTCTCGGTCAGCTCGGCAGCAACGACCCATTTCGGACGCCCTTTTGCCTGCCGGCCTGGGTGCAGTTGGAATCGAGTATCGCGGCAGCCCCGGTAATCCTGCTCGTCACGCAAACCCACGCTTCCGATAAATCCGGTCAAGACGGCCTGATGCACACCGCGATAATCCGCAGGCTCGGTATTCAGGCGAGCAGAGTCCTTGATCGCTAGCCACAACTGACGGTGGATCTCGCGCCACTCACGCACCCGTAGGTGATGCAGGAACTGACTTTGGCACCAGCGCTTAAACGCACTGGAACCCAACTCTTGACGTTGTTTCTCGATGCGTTCCCACAGGGCATGGATGGTCAAAAAATCAGACTTTTCATCTGCTCCGTTTGCATGGGCTAAATCCGCCGCCTCTTGGGCTTGGCGCGGACGTTCACGAGGATCCTGAACACTCAAAAAACTTGCGACCGATAGCATTTCTGCCACGCATTGATGGTCACGACCGGCCAGCACAATTCGACCCAGTTTCGGATCAATCGGCAGGCGAGCTAACTCTCGGCCCAGCGGGGTGAGTATTCGACGATCATCAATCGCATCGATGTCCTCGAGCAGACGATATCCGTCGGTGACGTAGCGACGATCCGGCGGATCGATAAAGGGAAACTTCGAGATATCGCCCAGCTTCAGATCCAGCATCTGCAAAATGACGCTGGCTAAATTGGTTCGCTGCAACTCGGGCTCGGTAAATTCCCGCCGGCCTTCAAAGTCTTCTTGGGCGAATAGTCGAATGCAGATACCCGGTTCTAGTCGGCCACAGCGCCCTTTTCGCTGATTGGCACTGGCCTGACTGATCGCCTCAACGGGCAGCCGCTGTACTTTCGAGCGGTAGCTGTAGCGCGACATGCGAGCCAGGCCTGAATCAATCACATAGCGAATGCCGGGGACCGTCAGCGAGGTCTCGGCCACATTAGTCGCCAGCACAATACGTTGCGGGCCACCGGTGGGATTGAAAATGCGTTGTTGCTCGCCCGCGGACAGCCGCGCGTACAAGGGCAACACGTCGAGATTGGCCAAATTCGATCGACGCAGCGCCTCGGCGGCACCGCGAATTTCGCGCTCGCCCGGCAAGAATACCAGTACATCACCGTGGCGCTTATTGGCATTAGCATCAACGCTGCGCAGCTCTTCAACCGCGCTCACGATGCCGCGATACAGCGGAATGTCGTCATCAACGTTCTCGATCGGACGATAGCGAACTTCGACCGGGAAGGTGCGCCCTTCTACGCTCACCACAGGCGCATCGCTGAAGTGGCTGCTGAACTTTTCATAATTAATGGTGGCCGAGGTGATGATGACTTTCAGATCTCGGCGTTTCGAAATGAGGCGTTTTAAGTAGCCCAACAAGAAATCAATGTTCAGGCCACGTTCGTGGGCCTCGTCGATGATGATGGTGTCATATTTGTTGAGCCATTTATCGCCGCGGGTCTCGGCCAGCAACATCCCGTCAGTTAACAGCTTTACCCGAGTATCTTTGCTGACTTGGTCTTGAAAACGAACCTTGTATCCGACCAGCTCACCCAATTGCGTTTGGGTCTCTTGGGCAATTCGCGCCGCCACACTGCGCGCAGCCAATCGTCTGGGTTGAGTGTGGGCAATCATGCCCTTTTCACCCAGCCCCATCGCTAGGCAAATTTTCGGCAACTGAGTGGTTTTACCCGACCCCGTATCACCGACCACGATAACCACCTGGTTTTCTTGAATGGCCCGAGCGATATCGTCGACACGCTGGGATACCGGCAAATCCGGCGGGAAGGAAAGGTTGGGGGTGCTCATTACACCCCCGTCAGGCTAGCGCAGTGCCCGTCGTAGGACTTTACCGACGTTGGTTTTAGGCAATTCATCACGGAATTCAAAGGCTCTGGGTACCTTGTAACCGGTAAGCCGCTCGCGGCACCATTCTTCAAGTTCATCAACAGTGACTTCGTTATCCAAGACCAAAAACGCCTTGACCGATTCACCCTGAGTTTCATCCGGAACGCCGACAACGGCGGACTCCAAAACGCTGGGATGCGAGGCTAGCACATCTTCGACTTCGTTCGGATAGACATTGAAGCCGGACACCAAAATCATGTCTTTCTTGCGATCGACAATCTTGAAATACCCGTCTTCTTGTTCCGTCGCCATATCCCCAGTCAAAAAGAACCCGTCCGCAGTCATCACATCGGCGGTTGCATCGTCACGCTGCCAGTAGCCGCGCATGACTTGCGGGCCACGAACGGCCAACTCGCCAACGGCTCCGACGGGCAAGCTTTGACCTTGCTCGTCCAACACCTGAACCTGAGTGTCGGCCAAAGGCGTGCCGATTGTGCCAATTTGAATGCCCTCTAAGGGGTTCACACAGACCACGGGGCTGGTTTCAGTCAGCCCGTAACCCTCGCAGATCGAGCACCCTGTCACTTGATCCCATTCCTCTGCTGCAGCCCGGGTCAATGCCATACCGCCGGAGACAGTCAGAAACAGACGAGAAAAATCCAAAGCTCGGAACCGAGGCTGCTTTAGCAAACCAATAAACAGCGTATTTAGGCCGATAAAAATATCGCAGGGGTTCTTTTCCAACACGCCCATGAACGTCGGCATGTCACGCGGGTTGGTGATCAGAACCGATTTAGCTCCGCACTTGAATAACCACATCATGTGACCGACGAACGCGAACACGTGATAGAGCGGCAACGGGGCAATGGCGACCATGCCCGGTTTGATCTTGCCCTCGAACATCTGATCAATCTGGGTCATGTTGGCGAGCACATTGCGATGGGTCAGGATCGCACCCTTTGATACACCGGTCGTACCGCCGGTGTACTGCAGAGCAATAATGTCATCATGCCCAGGCGTCGCCATTTCAAATTTTTCGTCTGTGCGGGCTAACAACTCTGTCAGCTTAAAATGTCCGGGCAGCGTGTAGGCCGGGACCATTTTTTTGAGGTATTTGACGGCCAAATTCAGCAACAACCGCTTAGGTTGGGGCATGACGTCGGCCAACTCAGTGACGATCACGGTGTTTAGATTGATGTCACTACCGCAGGCCTCAACAGTTTCGGCCATGTTGGCTAACACCAAGATACCGACGGCACCGCTGTCATTGAGCTGGTGGGTCAACTCGCGCGGGGTATACAGCGGATTCACGTTGACCAAGACCGCACCGATACGCATCAACGCCAAAGCAAAAATCGGGTACTGCAACGTGTTAGGTAACATCACCGCAAAACGATCACCGGCTTTGACGCCTCGCTCTTTTTGCAACCACGCTGCTAGCCGATTGGATTGATCACTCAATTGTCGGTAGGTCAGCTGAACACCGAAATTCTGAAAAGCAGGCTGGTCTGCGAATTTATCGACCGCCTGATTAAACACCTCCAAGGCGCTGGGTATCGATTCAAGGTTTAACGTGGGTGCAGGTGCATTAGCGAATTGCAAAGCGAGGCCCTATGGTTATTTTTGTATTGCTTCGACTTTAGTTGATGCGGACCTGCGGGAGCAACTATTTCCACTCACCATCGGTCAAGACACAGACTTTATGCTTGGGAATTTCATCCCAACTTTCGTTATCGGTGAGCGGGTCTGTTGCCACGACACTGACCACATCGTTGGGCGTCGTGACCTGTGCAAAGTCGACGGTCATATCGGCGTCTTGCAAGCGAGCTGCGCCAAAAGGCGCACGACGAGTAATGCTGACCAGCTTGGTGGTACGCCAGCAATAAATAGAGCGCCCGTCGGTCAAGACCAGGTTACAAACACCCAATTGGCTGAGTCGCTTGGCGACTCGTCCAAACACCGCTCGAATGCGAGAGGGTCGTGGCACACTCTGTGCATCTAATTGAGCCAGCAGATAACAAAACGCATGTTCTGAATCTGTGGTCCCGATTGGCTTGAATCGACCCAAGGGAAGTTTCTTGACGCCCGGAAGCTGGCCGTTATGCGCAAAGGTGAAATGGCGCCCATGCAGTTCTCGATGAAACGGGTGGGTGTTCTCTAGGTTGACGGCACCCGCATTGGCCTGACGCACATGGGCAATCACGGCCTTGCTGCGAATGGGTAGGCGCTCGACCAGGCGGGCCACGGGCGAGTCACAACTGGCGTCAACATCACGGAACTCTTGGATGCCCTTGCCGTGATAAAACACCACCCCAAAGCCATCTCGGTGCGGTCCAACTGCGCCACCCCGAACTGCCAATCCACTAAAACTAAACCGTATATCGGTCGGCGTATTGGCACTCATCGCCAGTAACTCACACACTCAACTACCATCCCCAATTGACGACTAACTGCGTGTCCCCACGGAAATGATCCAAGCCCACCCGCCAAGCATTGCGCGCGTTGCGATTTCCCAATCCAACCGAGACGAAGCTGCCCTGCTGATCGGGCAACGAGGTGACAGCTTGCCACTGATCGTTTAAGCCGACCATGCCTACGGTTGAATTTTGACTGCGCTCGAGTCCCATCGAGACGTCCCAGCTAATTCCCCAAGAGCGTTGCTGATGGCGCCACCCCACCGCCTTGGATAAGGTTTGATTCTGCCAGGCGGACAAGTCTAAACCGTCCACCTGACGGGCGGCCTCATCCGAGAATTGCTGACTGATTCGGGCAAACATTCCAGACTGATCTCGCGTAAACCACGCATCGAAGCCTGCGCCATACCAATGCGATTGAGCGCCTTCGCGCTCCCCCGCGCCAAGGCTCGCCATCCACGACATTCTCCACATTCCCTGCTGCCAGCTCTGTCCGGTGACCATATCCAAACGAGTCCGGGGCGTATCGCCGACTTCTTCCTGAGTTAAGTTCAGGCTGACGGGTATCTGGGTAGGTAACGCCAGTGACAGCTGCTGCGCGTCCTCACCACTGCGCATCTCCCATCCAAGGCGCTGACTGACCAATCGATCAAAGGTGTAGCTGATGCGCCGAGCATCGCGATCTAACTGCTGCTGAATACTCTGCATGACCGGCTGGGGGTTGATGTTCACTTGGGTGATTTGAGTGACCGACCCTGAGCTGGTCAACGGCGTTGAGATGCCGCCGGATGCGTTGTTGAAGATGTCAAACTGATCATAGGACTGTTGTGACACCGTCAACCCTTGGGACGAATCGATGTCCAGCACGCACTGCAAAGCGGGAGCGCAGGCAATGCTGTCCGGTGCACCATCAATCTCGTAGTAAAGGGTGAAAGCTTCGGGCGTCGGCCCGTGACTGTCGTGGCGAGTCACCATCACCCGAAACCCAGTAATTGAGTCGGCATCGGCATAGTGTTGCGAGATGTGCAAAGCGTCTGCGTGAGTCATTGTGCTGAACAACATTGCTAACATTGTGAACGTCTTTTTCATCCTGATCTCCTCCGTGGAATGTGGTTTTTTACGCCAGCTCTCTGCGCCCTACCTCGAGCTATGGTGCGTGGCACTGCAGGACAAATCCCCATCGGACGAGGTGCAAAGGTTTGAGGCGCGGCATTCTGATCCGCACCAACCTAAGGAGGATGTATGAGGTCAGTTGTTGTACTGCTATGCGCCAGCGTGGCCAGCGGCTGTAGCACCCTTCAGCCACCGCAAGGCCCCTGCCAGCTACCCGACCAGACCCATACCATTGGAAATCAGACCTGGCGAAGTGCAGGCGCACGGACTTGGGATGAACAAGCTGAATGCCTGGCTCAGGGCGGTGCTTTTTCGACCAGCGCCAATAGCCTGCAGCAGGCACGCATTGAACACCGCGCTTCCCACGGCGAGGCTTCCGCAATGCATCAGCTAGGCCTGTGGGCGTTGCAAGCAGATCCGCCGAGGTATGCCCAAGCCAACACACACTTCAAGACAGCGTGGCAGTTAGGCCATGGCGAGTCGGCATGGTTTCTGGCTCGTATGGCGCGCTATGGGCAGGGTCAGGCGCCAGATCCGCTTGCAGCCAGCAATTGGATGCAGCGTGCCGCAGGCGACATCACTTTGGTCGCCAAACTCGCGTTAGACAAAGCCGAAATCAGAAGCCGCCACTTGACTCAGACCGTTGAGAATCTGCGTGGCGAGCTGGCCAAAACTCGGCTCTCCCTGAATACCATCGAGATCCCTAAGACCCGATTGTTTCGCTTTGATCTGGGCGGTAGTGGCGGTTGCGGAACAGACCTGGACTGGCAAGCCTTTGGGTCCTCGGCCATGGGCTTGAGCTTGGCGATGGATGCCTTTGAGCGCGACTACGCCGATCAAGGTTGGTTATGGCTGGATGCAGAACGCCTGTCCGACCCCCTTCAGTTGCAGGTTATTGCGGAAATCCTAGAACGCAGCGATGCCTCCATTATGGCCAGCGGGCTGCCAGAACCCGAGCACAGCTTTGGCGGTGCGCGGTTGTATCAAGCACACGCCTACCCCGGCCGAGCCTTTCGCATCGGACCTAACACACTGATGTGGGATTGCGATGCAGCCTCATGAGCCACGCTATGGCATTCAGCGATCGTTAACACCTAAGGTCGACTTGGCCCGGGACAATCGTTTGAAGCGCTGGGTGGTGATTAAGCATGCGGTCAGCAAAATCGAGCTGGAGGTCTGTGCGACGATCGCGCCCTGGCGCCCGACTCTGTTAGATCTGACCGATCACAACGATGCGATCTTTGAGTACTGGCCTAGCCCTAGCCTGGCACAGTGGTTTAAGCATCCGCGGTTAGAGCCGAAATGGGTTCGCGCCGTCGCAACAAATTTGATCGACGCGATCGCTCAGCTGCATGCTGAAGGATGGATTCATGGGGATTTGCATCCCGGCAACGTGCTGGCTGATGCCCGCGGCCAGATACGCCTGATTGATTTCGCCAGTGCCCACGTCCCAGGCGCTACGCCGAGAACGCATCATTTAGCCTACTCCTCACCCGAAGCGCTGGCGGGCGAGGCGTGCGCCGAACCTTGCGACACGTATAGCCTTGGAAAACTATTAATCGAGCTGAACCGACGAGTCGGGCTACCTGGCTGGCAAGCAAGGCTAAACGCCAGCCAACACAGCAACCCGGCAGATCGTGCGACCTTGGATCGGATGCGGCCGCAGCCGACTCGACGCCCCACATGGATGCTGCTGGCACTGTGCTTGTACACCACTGAACTAACGGCCCCCGAACCCCCACCGAACAGTCTGCGTGAGCAAATTCGAGAATCGCAGGAGTTAGTGCCGCCGAGCTCGGGAAGTACGCGGCGTGAAGTCCCCCGGCTTTTGCGACAGCCACTCAACAAACTCTGACACCTCGGGATGTTGACGCAGACGCCCGACGTCAAAGTACTGGTAGGCCAAATCTCGCTCACTGATTTTGCGGTGAATATGTTTGTGGCACGGAGCACACAACCATGCGATCGCTAAGCGCAGATGTTCGCGCCCGTACATTCGAACCAGCCGTTTGTCCTTGTGACGGCTTTTCGGATGCAGGTGATGCTCAGTCAGGGCATTCACTGGGCGATGACACAACTCGCAATACGGCGGTTTGGCGGGTTTTCGTGGCATGGACTATCGCTGAGGGTGCTAGACGCAGTATTCAAGCGCGCCATCTGAGTAGTAGGCTTTGTGGACCAAGGAGTTTTCATGCAAACAATCAGTACCAACATCAGCCCGCGGGCGCATCTAAGCCTGCTGACTCAAAACGAAGTGGCCATGCTGACCGACACCACCGAGCACGGCTTGTACGAGCTGGTCCGCCGCTGTGCCCTGGCGGTTTTGAATTCCGGATCTAAATCAGATGACGGTTACAGCATCATTGATCAGTACCCGGACTTTGCCTTTGAAGTTCAGGGCTTTGAGCGCGGTATTCGCTTGCAGATCGACAATGCGCCACAACACGCCTTTGTTGACGGTCAAATTATCACCGGTATTCGCGAACATCTGTTTTCGGTAGTTCGCGATTTATTGCACGCGCGAACCACGCTGGAGCAGTACGATTTAGGGGATCGAGCGGAAACCTCGAATGCGGTGTTCCACCTGTTACGTCACGCTGATGCACTAATCGCCGGCCGCTCACCCAAAATGGTGGTGTGCTGGGGTGGACACAGCATTGGACGCATCGAATACGACTACACCAAAGAAGTCGGTCACGAATTGGGCCTGCGGGGCTTAGACATCTGCACCGGATGTGGTCCGGGCGCGATGAAAGGCCCGATGAAAGGTGCCGCTATCGCCCATGCGAAACAGCGTATTAGCGATGGCCGTTATCTCGGGATTACCGAGCCAGGCATTATCGCAGCCGAAGCACCCAACCCCATCGTCAACGAGCTGGTCATCATGCCTGACATCGAGAAGCGCCTAGAGGCCTTCGTACGAATCGGCCATGGCATTGTGATCTTCCCCGGTGGCCCAGGGACCGCTGAAGAGTTGCTGTATTTGTTGGGCATCCTGATGCATCCAGACAACCAGGACCTGCCGATGCCGCTGGTCATTACCGGGCCCGAGAGCAGCCGCGCCTTTTTGAGCGAGGTCGATGCTTTTGTTCAAGCCACCTTGGGCGATGCAGCCACCCAGCATTACCAGTTAATCATCGATGACCCCAAAGCGGTGGCGAATGCTATGAAAACAGGAATGCAGCAGGTTCGTGAGCATCGCAGCGAGCGCCAAGATGCCTACACCTACAACTGGCAGTTATTCATTGACCACTCTTTCCAAGAGACCTTCGAGCCGACTCACGCAAACATGGCATCGCTCAATCTATCAACCCAACAACCCGCGCATCAGCTGGCCGCCAATTTGCGTCGCGCTTTCAGCGGAATTGTCGCGGGCAACGTCAAGGCGTCCGGGGTAGCGGCAGTTAAACAGCATGGACCGTTCAAGCTAACGGGCGAGCCTGCGCTGATGGATAAAATGGATGCGCTGTTGCGTAGCTTTGTCGATCAGGGCCGAATGAAAATTGATGGCAATTACACGCCCTGCTACGAGATCCAACGATGACACCCGCGATCGATTTGCTCGTGCAAAAGCAAATCTGGCACCGCGTCCATGGGTTTGATGATCAAGCCAGTGCACAGGGCTTTGCCATGAGTGCGGCAGAGTCGTTGCAGGTTGACCCAGCACGGGTGTTCAAGACTCTGATGGCCAATGAAGGGCAGCGGTTCGCCTGTGCCCTAGTCCCTGCCAATGCGACGCTCAATCTAAAGCGCGCCGCTAAGAGTTTAGGTTGGAAGAAGCTCAGCATGGCCGAACCCAAGGCCGCTGAACGGATCAGCGGCTACTTGGTGGGAGGTATCAGTGCGTTGGGGCAAAAACGACAACTGCCCACCCTACTCGATGAGTCCGCGGAACGTCACGAGAGCATTTTTATCTCGGCCGGTCGTCGTGGATTGGATTTGGAGATCAAGCCCCAGGATTTGCAATCACTGGGGCTGTCGGTCGAATCAATCGCCGACTTTGGCTCGTAACGCTGCGGCGCCTTGCATCATCAAGGCATGATCGCTGGCCAGCAAGAACAGCGATGCGCCTTGCTCGCGCCATTGTGGGACCTCTGATAAATCGCCCACAAACATGCCCACCGCACGATTCGCTTTGCGACAGGCCGCCATAATGCACTCCACCGCCTCAAGGACCGCCGGCGCTTTGAGGTTGGTTTCACCCAACGCCACGGTCAGGTCTGCCCGGCCTATAAACAACGCATCAATACCCGGGGTGGCTGCGATTTGGTCAATCTCGTCCAAGGCTTCTACATCTTCGATCTGAGCCACCACTGTGACCTCGCTGCGCGCCCCTTCTAACTGCCCTGGCATACCTCGAGTGGCATACCAGGCCGCGCGAGTAGAGCCCGCAAAACCCCGGCCACCCGCACCGTACTGACAGGCCTTAGCCAGGGCCGCAGCCTCGGCCGCACTGCGAACGTGTGGTGCCAAAATCCCGCTGGCGCCGCGATCAAGTGCATCCAGAATTGCCTCCGGCGCGTTATGCGACACCCGCTCTAGGGTCGGCAGATCATTAGCCCGTGCAATCGCGCAACACGCATCCAAATCTGCTCGATTGAACGGCGCGTGTTCAGCATCTAAGCAGACCGTATCCAGTGAGGTGAGCGATAGCACTTCAGTGATGTGCATGTGGGGGGTTTTTTGAAAGGTACCCAACACAAATTCACCCGACGCAATGCGCGACTTGAAGTTGGCGCAGCGCGGTCCTAACTGTAGGCTCATTTGCCGCCCCACAACCGGGATGAGGCCAACTCAGCGCCATCGGCTAGGGTTTTCAGCTTGGCCCACACCACATCGGTCTGAACACTGCCAAATCCGGCAAAGGTCGAGAAACCACAGTCAGTGCCCGCGATCACGCGCTCGCGTCCAACAATGTTGGCGAATCGCTCGATCCGCTCGGCCACCAGTTCGGGGTGCTCAACAAAGTTGCTGGTCGAATCGATCACACCCGGAACCAGAATCTTCTCATCCGAGATTAAATCCGCATGATCGCGAATTACTTGCCACTCGTGGCCATGGCGAGGGTTGGCGGTTTCAAACAACAACGCCGCCGGGCGCGCTTTTAGAACCGTGGGCAAAATCACTTCCAAGCCAACGTCACAGACGTGCGGCCCTTCATAGTTACCCCAGCAAATATGCATCCGCATCTGCTGGGGCGCGATATTTCGGGTGGCGTGGTTGAGCACCTCGACATGACGCTCGATTCGAGCCATGTACGCATCGTCCTCAGTGTCTTTAAACATCATGTGACGTCCTAGACCCAAATCGGGGCTGTCCAGCTGCAGCTGGAAACCAGCACTGACGATCCCTTCGTATTCGACCCGCATCGCCTCAGCCAACGCCTCGAGATATTCATCATCGTTAGCGTAGTACTCGTTCGGTTGGAACAGTGCAATCACACCCGGACTGGCCGCGTTCATAAAGGCGCCCGCGGGCTTATTCGCCTGCAGAGCATGGGTCAAGTAACCCAGATCTTCGTTCAGCGGATCCATGGATTTCACTTTGATCGGCCCAACACACTTGGGCCGCTTGTAATCCGGCACCCCACCCGAGCGACTCGCCCAAGCACCGTAGTTGGGGAACACTTCCAAATCCTTGGGGGTACGACGTGGGCTATCCCCTTCAAACCCAGTGATCCGATCTTTGATGTAGGTCGCGTAGCTGATCTTGGATTGCTCACCGTCGCTAACAATATCGATGCCACTGGCCACTTGCAGTGCGACCGTCTCGGCCACCGCCTGCGTTAGGGTCTGATTAAACGCAGCCTCATCAATACTTTTTCCCTGCTCACGAGCGAAAACGCCCTCGGTGACGGCCTCAGAGCGTGGCAAGCTGCCAACGTGGGTGGTCAGAATTCGATCGTTACTGCGCATTAGACTTCCTATTGTTTAAACAGTGTTTCGAGCGCCTCGTTAACCGCCTGCGCGGATTCTAAGGTGCTAAGGTGGCCACAGTCTGGCAAAAGAACCAGCTCAGAACCATTGATCAATTCGTGCATTTCTATCTGACGATCCTCAGGACACAGCACATCCTCTTGGCCGGCCAGTATCAGAGTCGGCACGTCGATGCGGTGCAAATGGCCTCGCTGGTCAGGACGATCCCGGACGGCAGCGACCTGTCGCGACAGCACGCCCTGACCCTGATCGAGTGCCATATCCCGAACACAATTCAGAATGTCGCTGTTTTCACGATGTTTAACACTCAGGTACAGCGGTTTGAGTTGATCCATCACGATCGATTCGAAATGTCCGGAAGCGACTTGCTGGATCAGCGCATTGCGCTGGCGTTGCTTATCACCCGTATCGTCGCGCGCATTGCTGTCCAACACGGCCAAATGCGATACCCGCTCGGGATGCTGGCGGATCATTTCTAACGCGAGTATGCCGCCGTAACTCAGTCCTACCAGCGCTGTGGGATCTGGCCCGATTGCTTGCCATACCGCATGGGCCTGCGCAGTTACTGAATCAAAATCGCTGACCCGTGCCACCTGCCCACCGAAACGCGTCAGCTGCGACGTGAACAGCCTCTCGTCACATAGCGTGCCGGGCAGATAGGTGATTTTCATAAGGGGGCTGAGCGACCCACGCGGATTTCGCCATGAAAAACAGCACCTTGAACGTGGGTGCTTGGGTTTTCCATTAAGTGCTGTAACTGAGATACTGCCTCACCGACCATGTCACTCAGCGGCTGGGCGAAGGTGGTTAAATTGTAGCGTCCTAATGCGCCTGCGAATGAACCATCAAAACCGGTAATCCAGACATCATCTGGCACGGACACACCCAGTTTATCCAAGCCATCGATCAGGCCCATGGCCATCGAATCGTTCATGCACATGATGGCATCCGGCTTCATCGAAATGACCTGGTGGGCCAGCTGGAGTCCGCAGTCGTAGGAAAAATCCCCTTTTACGGTATCTAGGTAAGCACCGCCCAATCCGTCCAGCGCTCCCATCATTCGATGTCGCGCCACAAAGTTATCACTCGGACCTGACAGCAATACCACCCGGCTCCGTCCAGCCTCGACTAAGCGCGCTGCCATCTGAGCCGCACCCTGGGTCTGCTCGCAGATAACCGAAGGAAATTCCTGCTGAGGATCCGTGCGGTTGAGCAACATCAACGGCCTCCCAATCGAGCGAATCATCTCGCGACGATCCGGCGCAAACTGAGTCGTGGCGATGACACCATCGATCTGATAACGACCAATCTCGTCCAGCACTTCCTCGACTCGATCTATCTTGCCATCAGTGTAAAACAGCAGCATTTTCTTGCCGGCTTGTTCCAACGCAGACGCCAGCATCTGAACTACTTCAGGGTAATAGCGACCGGATGTTTGGCTGACGATGGCGGCGACCATGTTGGTCTTGCCGGTGATCAGACTGCGCGCCAACAGATTGGGTTTGTAACCCAACTCTTCAGCGGCTTTTAAGACTTTCGCTCGAGTGGCAGCGGCCACCTTGCCGTTCGGCGAGAAGGTACGCGACACCGCGGACTGAGAGACCCCAGCCCGGGTGGCAACATCGTACGAGGTGGCCATTACGCTTTTTTGTACCGGCGGACTCGGATGTCCGCCTGTTCTTTGTGACCCATGAATCCCTCCAATGCGCACAGTCGTGAGCAGTACTCTCCGACGTGCACGCTGGCTTCTTCGGTCAAGATACGCTGGTAGGTGCAGGTCTTGATGAATTTGCCGACCCACAAACCACCGGTATACCGAGCCGCCTTGCGTGTGGGCAAGGTGTGGTTAGTCCCGATGACCTTGTCGCCGTAGCTGACGTTGGTCTTTTCGCCCAAGAACAGCGCACCGTAGTTGGTCATATTGTTCAAGAAATAGTTCGGGTCTTGAGTCATCACCTGGACGTGCTCACTGGCAATGTCATCCGCCACTTCGACCATCTCTTCATAGGTATCGCACACGATGATCTGGCCATACTCATCCCAGGCGACTTTGGCCACGTCAGCGGTAGGCAGGATCGTTAACTGACGCTCGATTTCCGCCAGCGTATCATTCGCCAGCTTTTCAGAGTTGGTCAGCAGTACCGCAGGAGAGTTCGTGCCGTGCTCGGCCTGACCCAACAGATCCGCTGCGCACAGCTCGCCATCGACGGTCTCGTCAGCGATGACCAGTGTCTCGGTGGGACCAGCAAACAAATCGATGCCGACGCGACCAAACAGCTGACGCTTGGCCTCGGCCACAAAGGCGTTACCCGGTCCAACAATCATGTCGACCCCGGCAATGGTCTCGGTACCGACAGCCATCGCTGCGATCGCCTGAATACCGCCCATGGTGTAGATCTCGTCAGCACCCGCCATGTCCATGGCTACTACTACGGCGGGGTTGGGGCGGCCGTTGAATGGCGGCGAGCATGCGATAACACGCGGTACACCGGCAACCTTGGCCGTTACCACCGACATATGAGCGCTGGCCACCAGCGGGTATTTACCGCCGGGCACGTAACAACCCACTGCGTTCATTGGCAGATGTTTGTGACCCAAAATGACACCCGGCAAGGTCTCTTCTTCGACATCTAGCATGCTGGCACGCTGAATCTGAGCAAAGTTTTTGACCTGCGCTTGAGCGAACGCGATGTCATCAATGTTCTCTTGGGTTAGCTCTTTGTAGCACGCGTCGATTTGCTCGCGACTAAGACGTAAGTTGTCCGACTCAAACTTATCGAACTTGGCGGTGTACTCACGTACTGCCGCATCCCCACGATCTTCGATATCGCGGATGATGTCAGAAACAATAGTCTGTACTTTAGCGTCATCCTCACGACGCAGTGACTCTTCTCGTCCGTGCTTTAGAACTTTAACCATGGGATCTCCGAGGGACTCGTTTTTATGCGTTAGGGGCGTTATCGTAGAGGCGGGTGCATTCGAATGCAATCATCATTTTCCAACCATTGTTAGGACGTCGTATGACACGAAAACTGATCGGTAAAACGGCCTTGGTAACCGGCGCTGGGAAAGGACTGGGACGGGCGATTGCCTTGGCCTATGCCAATGAAGGTGCCGTAGTGTATGCCATGGCGCGTACCGAGTCTGACCTCGCCTCGTTAGCCCACGAGCACGCAGGCATTCGTCCTCTGGTGGCCGACGTTTTAAGCGACAAAGCGCTCGAGCAAATACAGGCACTCGGGCCGCTGGATATCCTAATGAACAACGCCGGAACCAACCAGCCTGAGCCGATGGTTGAGGTCAGCGACGATGCGCTTGACCGGGTCATGGAATTGAACGTTCGCAGCGTGTTTCGGGTCACCCGCGAAGTGGTCAAGCAGATGCGCGATGGCGGCAGCGTGATTCACATGTCATCGCAAATGGCCCATGTCGGCAGCCCTGGGCGCACGGTCTATTGCATGACCAAGGCCGCCCTGGAGGGTTTAACTCGAGCCATGGCGGTGGAGCTGGGACCGCGCGGGATTCGCACCAACACCCTATGCCCAACCTTTGTGATGACCCCCCTGACCGAAGGGTTCTTTAAAAATCCTGAATTTGCCGAGATGGTCGAACGAATGATTCCCTTGCCTGGATTGCCCTCTCCAGAGGACATCGCAGCGGCAGCGGTCTATTTAGCCTGTAATGACAGCCGGTATGTCACCGGCAGTGCATTAAAAATCGACGGCGGATGGACCGCTGGTTAAGCCTGACAGTCCTTGCACAATCCGTAGATCACATGGACGTGATCACTGACCTCAAATCCATGCGCGGCAGCGATGGCATGTTGGCGCTCTTCAATGACGTCATCAACGTACTCGGTCACGCCGCCGCACTTGGTGCACACCATATGATCGTGGTGCTCATCATCCGCCAGCTCAAACACCGAGGTATTGCCCTCAAAGGTGTGTCGCTGAACCAATCCAGCCGCTTCGAACTGGGTTAATACTCGATAAACGGTTGCCAGAGATGCGTCTGCACCCTCAGATTTTAAGTCGCTCCAGATATCCTCAGCGCTCAAGTGGCGGTCCTTGGCAGACTCCAAATGCTCGAGCACCTGAATCCGGGGGCCGGTGACCTTAAGGCCTGCGTTTTTAAGCTCGTCGCGAATACCTGACAAGGGGTGAGTCTCCGTGTTAAAACGTCGTCACCTTAACAACTGGATCCCTGACGTGCCAAAACTTTTACCTGCTTTGTTCCTCACCTTACTGGCTGGCTGCTCGAGTTTTCCCGGTGTTTATAAAATCCCCGTCGAGCAGGGCAACCAGCTGTCTGAGCAGGATGTTGCGTCAGTCGAGGTCGGCATGACTCGTGAGCAGGTACGGTTTTTGATCGGCACCCCAGTGCTAGTAAACCGCTTGGAAAACGACCGTTGGATTTACGCCCGTCGCCAGACGGTGGGTGATGAGCTGCGCGAGCAACGCAAGCTTGAGATTCGCTTCGCCGATGGCCGGGTTAGCTCGATCACACAAACTCCGTGAGCCCCCTTCGGCTGGTTTGGACTCAGCTCAGCCGTTACCGCCCCCAGATTGCACTGGCCTGCGCGGCACTGTTAGTCACCGCTGCGGTCACCCTAGGGCTAGGTCAAGGCATTCGATGGATCGTCGACCGGGGACTGGCCGCAGACAGCCTTGGGGATCTAAAAAGCGGACTGATCGCCCTGATGGGCATTTCGGTGGTGATGGCCGTCGGCACCTTTGTCCGTTTTTACATGATGTCGTGGCTGGGCGAGCGCATCAGTGCAGATTTGCGCGGCCAGGCCTTTCAGAAATTAATCGCCCAAGAGCCCAGCTACTTCGACCAGAATCTGTCTGGCGAAATCATGAGCCGGATCACGGCAGACACGACCATTTTGCAAAGCCTGATTGGCTCATCGATCTCGATGGCACTGCGCAACTCGCTGATGAGTGCCGGTGGTCTGGTCATGATGCTGGCGACCAGTCCACGCTTAACCGGCCTGATTCTAATCACAGTGCCCTGTGTGCTGGCGCCCATTTTAATTCTAGGCAGGCGAGTCCGCAGGCTATCGCGCGAGTCCCAAGACAGCCTCGCGAGCGTCGGTCAAAACGCCGGTGAAGCGATCCAAGAGATCAAAACCGTTCAAGCCTTCGGTCAGGTCACTCGAATACAACACCGTTTTGAGGACTTCGTCGAAGAGGCATTTAACACGGCGCGGCGACGGATCTTTCAGCGCAGCTTGCTCATCGCAGCGGTCATTATCCTGGTGTTCAGCGCGCTGTCGATTATGTTGTGGGTCGGTGGATCGGATGTCGTCGCAGGACGCCTATCGCCAGGCGATCTGTCAGCCTTTGTGTTTTACGCGCTTTTGGTGGCCATGGGGGCGGCCACCCTAGCCGAGGTCACCAGTGAGGTGCAGCGGGCAGCGGGCGCGACTGAACGGCTGGCCGAGTTTATCAATCTGACACCCTCACACGATTTTGGCGAGGAATCTGTGGCCAGTGAGGGGGCAGACATCGCCTTTGATCATGTTCATTTCGCCTACCCCGCGCGGCCTGACATCCCTGTCCTAAACGGGCTATCGGTCACGCTAAAAGCCGGCCAAACCACTGCCATTGTCGGGACGTCGGGTGCAGGAAAATCGACGTTGTTCGATTTGATGTTGCGCTTTCGACTGCCTGACCAAGGACAAATCAGTCTGGGTGGCGTGGCCCTGAATGACATCAAGGAATCTGAGCTTCGCGACACCCTGACCGTCGTTCCGCAGCAACCCAGCCTGTTTAGCGACTCAATCTACGACAACATCGCCTTTGGGGTTCCGGATGCTGACCTTGGCGCTGTGGCGAAGGCCGCGCGCCAAGCCGGAGCTGATGAATTCATTACGTCGTTACCTCAGGGTTATCAGACCCGAGTGGGAGAGCGTGGCGTTCAGCTAAGTGGCGGGCAACGCCAGCGGATCGCGATTGCCCGAGCGCTACTCAAAAACAGCACGTGGTTACTGCTGGACGAGGCGACCAGCGCGTTGGATAGTCACAGCGAAACCCATGTTTTAAGAACCTTGGCACAGCTAGATAGACGGGTGTCATGCGTGGTGATTGCACATCGCATTAGCACCATCGAATCCGCCGACCAAATTCTGGTGTTAGATCAAGGGCAACTCATCGATCAGGGGACCCATTCTGAGCTGTTGGCCCGCTGTGCGGCCTATCAAAAACTCCAACCCAGTCTGGCTTAGTTGAGTTGATCTAAGATCGCTTGGCGTGGGCCCTCGTCAAGCCAGGCGTGCCACTCATCACGGGTGGCTAGGTATTCCACCACGACCTCTTCGAACGACAAACCACGTTCCAGATCGGCAAACATTTGTTTGAGGCTAGCTGCTGACAGACGCCGCTTCGCGAAATACTGCGCTTTGAGTGGATGTCGCTCCAGCCACTCCCGTTGGCCGGCACTGACCACTCGACTAGGCGGAGGGGCTATAATTTTGGGGTCGGGGCAGCTCGGATTTTGATAGCACGCCTGATAGTGCTCAGGATCATGCTCTCGCCCCGATCGTAAACGCACCAGATCGTACTTCGATAACTCAGACGCTGGGCCAATTGCCCAGCCCAGCCATGGGCGATCCGAACCCATCGCCTCCTCAAGTTGCTTGACCCAATCCGCCCGCCCCGCGGGCTCAACCGAATACCACCCGTTCGCCTGAATGTTGAGAGCACGCGACCACTGGCGAATCGGTGTCTGACAACTCCACCCCGCCGCGCAACCGTACAGGGGCATCGGATTCTCCAGATCCGACAGCGCTATTAACGCTTGCTCTAGACTGGATACGCTTGGGTTGGCCGCCAGCCATTCTGCGCTGACGTAAAAACCAGCCCCGGCACTATCAAATGGTGAGTCGTTGGCCACCCTCCATTCATCGCTGGGCTCAGTTTGACCGCTATCAATCCAAAACTCAGGCACCCAGACCGATTCAGACTCATCCAGACGCACAGCGGCCGATCGAGTCGTTCCGGTCACTACCTCGACCTGACACTCAAAGCCCTGGGTCAGCACATGGTAATCCAGTGCAGCCAAGAGCTGCGCCGAGCTCCAATTCAGCACCATGAGTTGAATATTCGAGCAGGCCCACACCGGACCAGCAATGGCCGCAAGCGCCGCCAGACCCCATCGTCTCACTAGACATTCCCCAATCGAGACATAAGGATAGCGCGACAAAATCAGCATGCCGACAAGGCTCTAGGACCACGATGATTTACTACTTTGCGTTTGGCTCGAACATGAACATTGAGCGTTTGGACACCGCGCGCCTACGACCGGAGGGGCTGGCGGTCATCGAAGTCATTGGCGGACGTCTGGATGATTGGCGCGTCGGCTTTGACAAGCTAGCCGACGATTTGATGCCCGGCGGGGTGACTAACATACAGCCCGCCGCGGGCGACGCGGTTTACGGCACTTTGAATTTAATGGAGCCCCGGGGCCTTGAGGTGCTAGACATCTACGAGGAAGTAGCCAGCAACATGTATCAGCGCATTGACGTGCGCTGCCAGCGCGCTGACGGCGACTGGGTCGATGCGGTTGCCTATCAGGCACAGCCACCCTACCACGACAATGCGCTGCCCTGTCGCGACTACTTAAATCATCTTCTCAAGGGCGAGCCACATCTACCCGCAGAGTATTTTGCGCGCCTGGCTAGCTGGCCGACCTGCGACTGAGGATGCTCAGTGCCTGCTGAAAGGCATATTCAAGCGCCTCACAGCTGGCTACGCCCTGGCCTGCGATATCATACGCGCTGCCGTGGTCCGGACTGGTTCGGACAAAATCTAAACCGGCCGTGAAATTCACCCCGCGCTCGACCCCCAGGTATTTCACGGGAATTAGGCCTTGATCATGCGTCATGGCAAGGACTAGATCGAACTCACCTTGGCGAGCTCGCATAAAGACCGTATCACCGGCGTAGGGACCACTGATCCCTGGATGGCCGACCGCTTTAATGGCCGGAATAATATGATGGATTTCTTCATCGCCGAACAAGCCACCCTCGCCCGCATGCGGATTCAACCCAGCCACCGCGATCCTGGGATTGGGGTAACCCAAATCATGCGCCGCTCTGAGTGCTAACGGCAGTGCTTTAGTGACCGCACCTGCACGGATTTGCTCAACCGCTTGGGCCATTGAGCAATGCACGGTTGCTAGCGCCACTGCAATATCGTCGTTGGCCAAGATCATAATGACCTCGCGCTGATTGCGCGCGGCCAAGTATTCGGTATGGCCGGGGTAGTCGATGCCTGCCGCACTCCATGCGGCTTTGGTAATCGGCGCAGTTACAACGCCATCAATCCGAGCGGCCAAGGCATCGTCAACGGCACGGCCCAGCGCATCAAAGCTGGCTTGGCCACAGTAGGCATCGACCTGACCCATCGGAATCGGGTCGGATAGCTGTGAACAGGCGATCACTTGCATTTGATTGGGCAAATCCGGCGCAAGATCGCAACCGACCTTGAGATACGGTGCCCAGCGCTGGGCCGCAGCGCGCAGGATTTGCTCATCGCCATAAGCTACGCGAGCACCGGGCAAGCTGGACCACGCTTTGACTAGGGTTTCTGGTCCAATCCCGGCAGGATCCCCCATCGTGACGCCCAGCATCAGTCTAGGCCCAGAAACCCGCCGGTTTGGTGTTCCCACAACCGCGCGTAGATTCCGTTTTGTGCCAGCAATTCAGCATGACTGCCCTGCTCGACGATCTGCCCCTGATCCAATACGACAAGACGATCCAACGCTGCGATGGTTGAAAGGCGGTGTGCAATGGCGATGACGGTTTTGTTATCCATTAGCTTGAGCAAGCTCTTTTGAATGGCGGCCTCGACCTCGGAGTCCAGCGCACTGGTGGCCTCGTCCAGCACCAAGATCGGCGCATTCTTCAACATCACGCGGGCAATCGCGATCCGCTGACGCTGTCCGCCGGAGAGCTTTACGCCTCGCTCACCGACCATTGCGTCGTAGCCGCTATTGCCGTAGGGGTCGGTCAATTCAAGAATAAATTCATGGGCCTCGGCCTCTTTAGCGGCACGAATCATGTCTTCATCACTGGCATCGGGACTGCCGTACAGCAAATTCTCGCGAATCGAGCGATGCAACAATGACGTGTCTTGCGTCACCATCCCGATATTCGCGCGCAGGCTTTCCTGAGTCACTCCCTGAACCGGCGCACCGTCGATCCGCACCACGCCGCTTTCCACGTCATAAAAACGCAATAACAGATTAACCAGCGTGGACTTACCTGCGCCCGAGCGCCCCACCAAACCGACTTTCTCGCCGGGTTTAATGTCTAAATTAAAGTCTTCCAGAACGCCCTCGCCCTTGCCGTAATGGAATCGGACCTGGTCGAATTCGATGCGTCCATTAGGAACCTGTAAGGCGCCAGCACCCGCCACGTCGGTAATCGACTGAGGCTGACTCAGAGTGGCGGCACCGTCCGCCACCATGCCGATATTTTCAAACAGCTGGCTGACTTCCCACATGATCCATTGAGCAAGGCCGTTTAAGCGAAGCGCCATGGCGACCGCAATCGCGATCGCACCGACCGTGACTTGGTCCAGTGTCCACAGATAAATACTCAGCACCGCGACACTGAACACCAATATATAAATCAATAAGTTAATGCTGGAGTTTAAACCTGTTGCATAACGCATTTGGCGATAAACCGTATCCAAAAAACCGCCCATCGCATCCTTGGCGTAAGTGCTCTCGCGCTGGGAATGGCTGAACAGTTTGACGGTCGCGATGTTGGTGTAACTGTCGACAATCCGACCCGTCATCATCGAGCGCGCATCGGCTTGATCCATGCTGGCGCTTTTCAGGCGCGGCAAGTAGTGACGCAGCGTCAATGCATAAAAGCCCAGCCATACCAACATCGGAGCCATCAGCCAAGGGTCGCTTTGCCCGACAAAAAAGACCATTGAAAAGAAGAACACCGTGACATACACCATCACGTCCAACAGCTTCATCACGGCTTCACGGACGCTGAGCGCGGTCTGCATCATTTTTGTCGCGATCCGGCCTGCGAATTCGTCCTGATAGAAATTCATCGACTGGCCCAGCAAATAGCGGTGAGCATTCCATCGAATACTCATCGGGTAGTTACCTAACAAGGTCTGATGCATCAGGGTCGAGCGTAAAAAGATTAGAGCCGGCAAAACCACGACGACAAAAAAGGCAAAGCCCATTAACTCGGCTCGACGTTGCTCGAACAACGTGGCTGGATCTTGGTCAACCAGCCAATCAACCAGTTGGCCGAGCATGAAAAACAGTGCGGCTTCAAAGAATGCCACCACAGCACTCAGGCCGGACAGCATTAACAGATAGGGTTCCATCCCGCGGGTGTAATATCGACAAAACGCGACCAACCCTTTGGGCGGCTGGGTCGGTTCTGGCGCAGGAAAAGCTTGAGTCAGTGACTCAAAAAAACGGAACATCAGGAACTCCCAAAATTGAGCGCAAATCCTAGCAGGAAGGACTACTCAAACCATAACCAAATACCGACCCCAACCATCAAGGTGCCGGCCAATCGATTAATCAGTCGAACATTGCCCGATCGACTCAAAAAGCTGGCCAACAATCGACCACCGGCGGCATACAACAGCAAGCTGGCGAACTCGAGCGTCAAAATAATCGCAACCAAGATGCTCAACTGCCCCGGCAAGGGTCGGGTCGCATCAATAAAGGGTGGCAACAACGCCATAAAAAACGCCCAGCCCTTGGGGTTGGCCACTGCCGTGATAAAACCCTGAGTCATCAGATCGCGAACATTGAGCGCCGGGGCTGTGCCTGGCTCGGGCACTGCGAGCGAGCCTCGCGAGCGCCACATCTGAATGCCCAAATAGGCAAGATACCCACCACCCAACAACTTGAACCAAAAAAAGCCCTGCGGGTAGGCCAACAAAATGGCGGATACACCCAAGACCGATAGGCAGGCGACCAGTCCAACCCCCACTAGCTCGCCGATCATCATGGGTAACGCTCCACGCACCCCGTAGCTCATGCCGAGAGACAGAGATAGCATCATGCACATACCCGGTGTGACCGAGACAAACGCAAAGGTGGGCAGAAATACGAAGAGCGTCGATAGATTCATGCCGGCGTTTTATCACGCTCAGGGCACAGTGACTAACTCCTGAGCGATGTAAGTGCTGGCCCAATGGCTATGCCAGCTAGCCTCGCCCTCGACAATCGGCTCGATCACCACAGCATCCAGCAACATCGCCTGATCTATTTGGGGCAATGGGATGCGTCCACTGGCGTCTGTTGTTAGGCGTTGGACCTGATCAGCGATGTACAGGTGGACTCGATGATTTGGCAGGGGCTGTTCCTGCCAGAGCAGTTGAGCCGAGGCGCGATCACGGGCGACCACAAACTCAATCATCAGCTGATCCGACTGATCTTGAGCCACTAGCAACTTGGCGTAGCGTGTATAGAGCTCAACGATTCGACCGGCCAGGTTTCGCTGCTGATGACGGGCTAACAAATCCGGATAGCCTTTGTGCTCGCCAAAACTCTGGAATTTTTCTGGCTGGTTGTAGCGCAGCGTTTCAGGTTCGCTCTGATAGATCAGTCGATCCAATCCGGATGCGTCATCAATAGTAATAGCCGGCAAATCTCCAAATCGTCCGGTTATCGCCTGACGTTGCGGCCCGCGGATAGTCTCTGCACGCGCCACACTGGGGGGAATCCAAACCCCTTTGGCCCCTCGAAAGTTTTGACCCACTATAATGTCGACCTGCAAGGGCTGTAGGTCCGCCTTGGCCGGCTGCAACCACATCTCATGGGCCTGCGCCGTAAGCGAGAGAAACAACAGTAGTATTGGAATCGCAGTGCGCATCACGGATACTCGCAACAAAATTACAGAGCCCCCACGATGCGTTTATTCACACTGATTTGCAAAACCCTTGTTCTACTCACGACCTTATCGGCCCAAGCTCACGAAATTAATCCCATCATTGTCGATGTGAATGTAAGCGGTGAGCGCAATTTATCGATCCGCTTCAACCTGGAACCGATATTGGCCGAGATCGACCTGTCACAAGTCAGTAATACCGACGAAGCTGATCAAGCTGCCGCCTACGATCAGCTGCGAGCCCAATCTGATCAGGCTGTATTGGCGCTGTATCAGCAAGATCCCACTCGGGTCTGGCAAGCCCTAGGAATCAAAGGCTCGCTTGAAGCTGCTGAAGTGACCATTGAGTCGCAACCGGATTTGGAACTACCTCGATATGCACGCCTATCCGGCAACCTAACACCGGATACCCCATGGATTTGGCAAGCACCGGCAAGCACCGGCGAAATTGTCCTGCGTGATAATTCATCCCGTGGCTACACCGCTCTACTGGCACCGGGCCAGGCCAGCGACCCGTTGGATCAAAGCATCAGCGCAGGCCAGCAGTTTGGCGTTTATGTATTAAGCGGCATTGAACACATCATCCCCAAGGGACTGGATCACATCTTGTTCGTGATGGGGCTGTTTTTGTTCAGCGTTGCGTGGCGACCACTGCTGGCTCAGGTCACCGTATTTACTGCAGCACATACCGTCACCCTAGCGCTGGCATCGCTGCAGATCGTGGTGGTCTCGGCCAGCATTGTAGAGCCGCTAATCGCCCTCTCCATCGCTTACGTGGCGTTTGAAAACCTGCAAAAACATCCAAAGCTCAGTCGTCGCTTGTGGCTGGTCATGGCGTTTGGTTTGTTACATGGACTGGGTTTCGCCAGCGTTTTGCAGGAGTTCGGCTTGGATGGTGAGTACTTCGCGCTCAGCTTGGTCGGCTTTAACTTGGGCGTAGAAATCGGTCAGCTATTGGTCTTGCTACCGATGTTCTTGCTGCTGGGCACCTGGGCCCATCGTCAAAGCTGGTATCGCGGGGCAATAAAAATCCCACTGTCCGTGTTGATCGGAGCAGTGGGATTGTATTGGACCTTCGAGCGAGTCTTTTTAGGCTAGTCGACCGAGGTGGTCTTCTCGTTGGACTCGTAACTAATCGCCAACTCGCCATCCTTGACCGTGACAAACACGGTGCCGCCTTTAACCAAGGACCCGAACAGCAGCTCCTCTGCCATGGGTCGCTTGAGCTTGTCCTGGATCAGACGCGCCATTGGGCGCGCACCCATACTGGGCTGATACCCGTGCTCGGCAAACCACAGCTTCGCTTCGTCATCCAGCTCTAGGTGCACGCGGCGCTCATCCAGCTGACCTTGCAGCTCGGCGACGAACTTGTCGACCACACCGACGATCACTTCACTGGACAACGGACGGAACTGAATTACCGCATCCAAGCGATTGCGGAATTCAGGTGTAAACATCTTGTTCAGCGCTTCCATGCCATCGGTTGAATGATCCTGCTCGGTAAATCCGATCGACCGGCGAGCGGTCTCATGAGCACCGGCGTTCGACGTCATCACTAGGATGACTTGGCGGAAGTCAGCCTTGCGGCCGTTGTTGTCGGTCAGCGTTCCGTGATCCATCACCTGCAACAGCAAGTTGAACACCTCGGGGTGAGCTTTCTCAATCTCGTCTAACAGCAGGACGCAGTGAGGGTTCTTTGTGACCGCTTCAGTCAACAAACCGCCCTGGTCATACCCAACATACCCCGGAGGCGCACCAATCAGGCGCGAGACCGTATGCCGCTCCATGTACTCAGACATGTCAAAGCGCACCAACTCGACGCCCATTTGACGGGCTAGCTGGTTGGTCACCTCAGTTTTACCCACACCGGTCGGTCCGGCAAACAGGAAGCTACCAATCGGCTTGCCTTCCTGACGCAAACCGGCCCGGGCCAATTTGATTGCACTGGACAGCTGAGTGATCGCCGAATCCTGTCCAAAGACCGTCATCTTCAAATCGCGCTCGAGGTTCTTGAGCACCTCAGTGTCATTACGGCTAACGGACTTGGGTGGAATACGCGCAATCTTAGCAACGACGGCTTCGATCTCGCCCTGCCCAATGGTTTTCTTACGTTTGCTGGCCGGCAGCATGCGTTGCATCGCACCCGCCTCGTCAATCACATCAATGGCCTTGTCGGGCAACTGGCGATCGTTGATGTAGCGATCCGCCAACTCAGCCGCGCTGGCCAAGGCCTTCTTGCTGTACTTGATGTCGTGATGCTCTTCAAAGCGCGAACGCAGACCTTCTAGGATCTTGACGGTGTCTGGAACCGAGGGCTCCATCACATCGACTTTCTGGAAACGGCGAGCTAGGGCACGGTCTTTCTCAAAGATGCCACGGTATTCTTGGAACGTCGTTGATCCGACGCAGCGAATTTGGCCACTCGACAACAGCGGCTTGAGCAAGTTTGAAGCGTCCATCACGCCGCCCGATGCAGCACCGGCTCCAATGATGGTGTGAATTTCGTCGATGAACAAAATTGCATGGGGCTGACGCTTAAGCTCATTCAACAGGGCCTTTAAACGCTTCTCGAAGTCGCCACGGTATTTGGTGCCGGCCAGGAGTGCGCCTAAATCCAACGAATAAACCACGGCCTCTTCGATGACTTCGGGCACTTCTTTCTGCTCGATCAGATACGCCAAGCCTTCGGCAATGGCGGTTTTACCCACGCCGGCTTCGCCGACCAATAGTGGGTTGTTCTTGCGCCGACGCGATAGAGTCTGAATCACACGCTGAACTTCGTGGTCACGCCCAATCAGCGGATCAATTTTGCCCTCACGCACTTCAACATTCAGGTTGGTTGCATAATTCTCGAGCGGTCCTTTATCAGCTTTGGATTCGCCTTCTTCGTTATTGCCCATGTCAGTTGACTGCTCGCTAGAGCTGGCCTCACCGTCCGACATTTTTGAGATGCCGTGGCTGATGAAGTTGACCACATCAATCCGCTGGATCTGCTGTTGTTTTAGGAAGAAAACGGCTTGCGACTCGGACTCACTGAAGATCGCGACCAGCACGTTCGCCCCGGTGACTTCACTCTTGCCGCTGGATTGCACGTGGAACACCGCACGCTGCAGCACGCGCTGAAAACCCAAAGTGGGCTGGGTCTCGCGGTCACGCTCTGAGGCTGGGATCAGCGGCGTGGTAGCATCGACAAAATCTTGCAACTCTTTGCGCAGACCCGCCAAATCCGCACCGCAGGCGTTCAACACCTCTAGTGCGGCATCGTTGTCTAACAACGCGAGTAACAGATGCTCGACGGTCATGAACTCATGCCGTTTACCGCGAGCTTCTTTGAACGCTAGATTGAGGGTGACCTCAAGTTCTTTGCTTAACATCGTATCTCCAATTACTCGTCGTCTTCGCTGGGTTCTACTTCAGCCATCAAGGGGTGTTGATGATCCTTAGCGTACTGAACTACCTGTGCTGCCTTGGTCTCGGCAATGTCCTTTGGAAAGATCCCGCACACGCCCATTCCCTTGGTATGGACCGCGAGCATCACCTGTGTTGCTTGCTCTGGACCCATGCCGAAAAACACTTCTAATACATGCACCACGAAGTCCATCGGGGTGTAGTCATCGTTCATCAACAAAACTTTGTAGAGGGGCGGCCGTTGCAACTTGGGCTGTGCCTCGGCCGTTGCGGTATTACCCTGCCCCTCAAATTCGTCCTGTGCTCGTATCTGGTGTGTCACTGTCTGGCCATTTATCGGTTCCTTTTTCCGATTATGGGGTTTTCGATCCCAATTGAAAGCACCGATACAGGCTAGACCGACCTAAAGGGAGCAGGGACACCAAGACCTGAGTCTGTGATCTGATTCACCCCGGTTGTATCGCCAAGGTCGCCTGATCCTTGATCGTTTCCATGACAACGTAGGTGTGCGTGGACCTAACATCGGGGAGTTGAGTCAACACGTCCCCTAGAAACCGGCGATATTCGTGGATGTCGCGGCCGCGAACTTTGAGTAGGTAATCGAATCCACCGGCCACCATGTGGCAGGACTGAACCTCTGGACGCGCTTGCACCGCTTGGGCGAAGGCCTTGAACACGCTTTGATCCGAATGATTCAATGTGACTTCGACGAACACGATGTGATTTTGCCCCAGCGCATCCGCATCTAGCAGAGCTTGATACCCCTTAATCAGGCCCGAACGTTCAAGTTTCTTGACCCGCTCCGCGCAGGCCGACACCGACAACGAGACGTGTTCTGCCAGGGCTCGGCTACTCTGGTTTGAATCTCGTTGCAGCAACTCCAAGATCTTCCTGTCAAACCTATCGATCACCAAATATTCCCCTGTTATTTAATTCCAATTACGGAAAATATCCGGCCAAAACGGCAAACACAATCAATTCAACAAACAGCAGTGACTACTATCGTGAGACAACAAGACGAGGATTTGCCATGTTCAACCCCAATTACAACCGCTCCGACGCGGACGCTTTGCCTACTTCAACGCCCCTCACCTTGCACACTCGAACGATCGCGGGCCAATGGATTAAGACCTTGCGCAACATGCAAGATCAACAGGGCCCCGTTGCGGCCTTGTTGCAGGAATACAGCCTCTCCAGCGATGAGGGCGTGGCGTTGCTATGCATTGCCGAGTGCATCTTGCGCATCCCCGATCAAGAGACCGTTGATAACCTGCTGCAGGCCAAGTTAGGCGGGTTGGACTGGAAGGCTCACGCTGGAAACAGCGCACACTGGTTCGTGAACGCCTCGACCGCCGCGCTACTCGTCACCGGCAAAGTCCTGGACACTCAACCCGCCGGGGCCTGGCGCAAAATGGTTCAGCGCTTGGGAGAGCCCATGATTCGCACCGCGGTACAACGAGCCGTTCGCGTGTTAGGCGGACAGTTTGTCTACCACCACCGCATCAAAGGTGCGTGCAAAAAAGCCTCCTCTGAATTGACCAGCTTTGACATGCTTGGCGAAGCCGCGATGACTGAGGCGGATGCGTCTTATTACATCGAGCAGTACCGCGATGCCATCGAGACCACTGGTACGCACAAGCGAGATGGTGACTTGATGGCGCGTAACGGCATCAGTATCAAGCTGTCCGCACTACACCCTCGCTTCGAGCCTCGTCAGGACAACCAAGATGAGTTGTATCGCAGGGTCAAGCCACTGGCGTTGCTGGCCGCACAGCACGGCATTCCACTATGCATTGATGCTGAAGAAACCGAACGCCTACCCCTGCAGCTCGACATTTTGGAGCGCCTGTCACTGGACCCCGATTTAGCTGACTATCAAGGCTTGGGCTTGGCCATTCAGGCCTACCACAAAGCAGCGATCGATACCTGTCAGTGGGTTGCCGATTTAGCCAAGCGCAGTGGGCGTCGACTGACCCCGCGCCTGGTCAAAGGCGCCTATTGGGATGCCGAAGTCAAAAACGCGCAAACACTGGGGTTAGCCGAGTATCCCGTCTGGACCCGCAAGGTCGACACCGATCGCAATTACTTAGCCTGTGCCGAAGTACTGTTAGCCGCCCGACCCCACTTGTTTCCGGGATTTGCGACGCACAATGCACTGAGTGTGGCCGCGATCGTGCAATACGCCGGCGACCAACAGGGTTTTGAGTTTCAGCGCCTGCATGGCATGGGTGAAAGTCTGTATGAAGCGGCCGATCTGCAAGCGCCTGTGCGTATTTATGCACCGGTTGGACCGCATAAGGACTTACTCGCCTACTTGGTTCGCCGCTTACTCGAAAACGGCGCCAACTCCAGCTTTGTTCACCAAATGGCCGACCCCAGCTACACCGTCGAGAGCCTGACGCAGGACCCCCGCGAAGATCAAAGCGAGATCGGGCTGGCTGCACCGCATGATCTGTTTGGCGAACGTAAGAACAGCCGAGGCTTGAATCTGGACTATCAAGACGATTTAGCCCGCGTACAGAACGCTACCGCCCCTTCGATCGAGGCACCTGATGTCAGCGCCGATCAAGCGCGCCAGGCGCTGGAGACTGCCAGCAACGCTCAGCAAGGTTGGAACGCCCAGGGCTTCGAGGCACGGGCACGACTGCTAGAAGCTGCGGCGGATTTGATTGAAGCAGACACCGAAAGCCTAATTCGCCTAATTGCTGACGAAGCCGGACGGACTTGGTTGGACGGACTGTCTGAAGTTCGTGAAGGCGTCGACTTTCTTCGCTACTACGCAGCTCAAGCCCGCACGATGGACGGCCAGAGGGTCCTGCCAGGACCAACCGGCGAGAACAACCGCTACTGGATGGAAGGCAAAGGCGTATTCCTGTGCATCGCCCCCTGGAACTTCCCACTGGCCATCTTTGTAGGACAGGTCGCCGCAGCCTTGGTCGGCGGCAACTGCGTTCTGGCCAAGCCGGCTGAGCCTACCCCTCGCACCGCCATGCGCGCCTGCCAGCTTTTGCACCAAGCGGGCATCCCCAAAGAGGTGCTGCACTGCATCCCCGGCAGTGGCCCCGAGATCGGTGGTGCTTTGATCCCCGATCATCGCATCACTGGCATCGCATTCACCGGTTCGACCGCGACCGCGCGCAATATCAATTTAATGCTAGCCCAGCGACCGGGCCCCATTGGCACCTTGATTGCCGAGACCGGCGGCATCAATGCCCTAATTGTGGACAGCTCAGCCCTGCCCGAACAGGTCACGCGCGACGTGTTGGCTGGCGCCTTCCAGTCCGCCGGACAACGCTGTTCGGCACTGCGAGTCCTGTGCCTGCAAGAGGACATTGCTGATCGTCAGATCGAGATGATCCAGGGCGCAATGGACTTATTGGTCGTCGGCAACCCAGATGATCCAGCGAGTGACGTCGGACCCGTCATCGATTTGGCCGCGGCCGATCGCATCAACGACTATTTACAGCGGATTAAGACTAGTGGAGCTCAGCATTTGGCAAGCGCCCCCGCCCCTCAAGGCGCGCGCTTCGTCGCACCGCAAATGTGGAAGCTGGCTGACAACGCCTTCCCCGAAGAAGAAGTATTCGGCCCCATTTTGCACGTCGTGACTTACAAAACTGGCGAGTTGGAAGCGCTGATCGAGACCATCAATGCGTTGGACTACAGTCTGACCTGCGCCATTCACACGCGTAGCGATCTGCGCCAACAGCTGTTTGAGCAAAAGGCAGCCGCAGGCAACCTGTACATCAACCGAAACCAGATCGGAGCAGTGGTTGCCAGCCAGCCATTCGGTGGCCACGGGCTGTCGGGCACTGGGCCCAAAGCGGGTGGACCTCTGTACCTGACCCGATTCGTACAAGAGCGCACCATGTCGGTTGACACCACCGCTGCCGGTGGCAACGCCGCACTGATGGCAGGATTGAACTAGGCCTCAAACCCGAAGCAAAAAAAAAACCCGGCAATCGCCGGGTTTTTTCTTTCAAGCTTAGGCGATTAGCCCATGTGCTTGACGACTTCGTTGCCGAACTCGCTGGCTTTTTTCAGCTCAGCACCGTCCATCAAACGCTCGAAATCATAGGTCACGGTCTTGGCGCTGATCGCACCCTCGACACCCTTGATGACCAAGTCAGCTGCTTCAAACCAGCCCAGATGACGCAGCATCATTTCAGCAGAAAGGATCAGTGAACCGGGGTTCACTTTGTCCTGGCCTGCGTACTTAGGCGCTGTACCGTGGGTTGCTTCAAATACGCTGATTCCGTCGCCGATGTTAGCGCCCGGTGCGATACCGATACCACCGACCTGCGCCGCCAACGCGTCTGACAGGTAGTCACCGTTCAGGTTCAATGTAGCGATTACACTGTACTCTGCGGGACGCAACAGCACTTGCTGCAACATCGCGTCAGCGATCACGTCTTTGATGATGATTTCGTTGCCAGTCTTGGGGTTCTTCAGAGTCATCCAAGGACCGCCATCTAGCAACTCAGCACCGAACTCATCACGGGCCAACTCGTAACCGAAGTCTTTGAAAGCACCTTCGGTGAACTTCATGATGTTGCCCTTGTGAACCAAGGTTACTGAGTCTTTGTCGTTATCGATTGCGTACTGGATCGCACGACGAACCAAGCGCTCGGTACCTTCTTTTGAAACCGGCTTGATGCCGATACCGCAGTTCTGCGGGAAACGGATCTTTTGGACGCCCATTTCTTCTTGCAGGTACTTGATCAGGCTATCGGCTTCAGCGGTGCCAGCGGCCCACTCGATGCCTGCGTAGATGTCTTCCGAGTTCTCACGGAAGATAATCATGTCGGTTAGCTCAGGCTGCTTCAGAGGGCTAGGAACGCCGTTGAAGTAACGAACCGGACGCTCGCAGCTGTACAGATCAAGCTGCTGGCGGATCGCCACGTTCAAAGAACGAATACCACCACCGACCGGAGTGGTCAGGGGGCCTTTGATGCTAACTTTGAATTCTTTTAGTGCTTCTAGCGTTTCTTCGGGCAACCACTGGTCTGCGCCGTAAACGTTGACGGATTTTTCGCCACAGAAGACTTCCATCCAAGAAATTTTCTTCTCGCCGCCGTAGGCTTTTTCTACCGCTGCGTCGATGACGTTGATCATCGGAGGTGTAACGTCAATACCGATGCCGTCACCTTCGATAAAAGGAATGATCGGGTTGTTAGGTACGTTCAAAGAGTTATCTGCGTTGACCGTGATCTTGTCGCCGGCCGGTACTTGGATGTGCTGGTATCCCATCCTGTTCTCCCTATTATGTGATGCAAGTCCGTGGGTGTGGATTGCGGCGCGCGAAGTATACCCAAAAGTTATAAAACGCGCCGGCTTTATGTGCAATTTAAAGGATACGACTTTTGGCGAACCCTATTGTTCTATTTAACAAACCCTACGGGGTTCTAAGTCAGTTCACGTCTGAGGATGGCCATCCGGGCCTGTCTGAGCACCTGAATTTACCTGGGTATCGCGTGGCAGGACGACTGGATCGTGACAGCGAGGGGCTGCTGGTACTGACAGATGTCGGGGCGATTCAAGCGCGTATTGCAGAGCCGCGCTTTCGTAGCGTCAAAACCTACTGGGTGCAGGTTGAGGGAACTCCCATGCTAGACCAGTGGACCCAGCGCCTATCGCTGAAAGACGGTCCTGCACGGTTTTTGAGCGCGACCCTGTTGTCGCCTCCACAACTATGGAATCGCAATCCGCCGATCCGGGTTCGCCCCAGCATTCCAGATACCTGGATCTCGGTCACCTTGGACGAGGGCCGCAATCGCATGGTCCGCCGCATGACAGCAGCGTTAGGCCACCCCACATTGCGACTGATCCGAATGGCGACCGGCCCCTTTGAGCTAGACGATTTACTGCCCGGGGAATCCCGAGAAATACCGATTCCACCGGCATGGCAAGCCTTGGCTGATCGCCCAAAAATCGCTAAAGTCCGGCCCCCATCTCGTAGACCCCGTAGGTAATCATCGATGCACGTTGTAGTCGGAATGTCCGGAGGCGTTGACTCTTCAGTCACCGCGTATTTGCTGCAGCAACAAGGCCATCAGGTGACCGGTTTATTCATGAAAAACTGGGACGAGGACGATGGCACGGAATATTGCACCGCCATCGAGGATTTAGCCGACGCGCAAGCCGTCGCGGATAAATTGGGAATACCGCTCAAGTCTGTGAACTTTGCGGCAGAATATTGGGATGATGTGTTCGAGCATTTCATTGCCGAATACGCGGCCGGCCGAACGCCTAATCCCGACATTCTGTGCAACCGGGAGATCAAGTTCAAAGCCTTTTTGGACTACGCCAGGTCGCTGGGTGCTGAGGCGATTGCCACCGGCCATTACGTTAGACGCACCGACTCAGGCCAGTTGTTGCGTGGTCTGGACGGTAACAAAGACCAGAGTTACTTCCTGCACGCCCTGTCTACACAACAAGTACAGTCCGCCCTGTTCCCTGTCGGTGAGCTGGAGAAACCCGAGGTCCGCCGGATCGCAGAGGAACAAGGTTTCGTGACCGCCCGCAAAAAAGACTCGACCGGTATCTGCTTCATCGGCGAGCGACGTTTCGCGGACTTTTTAAAGCGCTATGTAAAGTCGCAACCCGGCCCAATCGTGACGCCCCAGGGCGATGTGGTGGGACAACATCAAGGGCTGAGTTTTTACACCCTAGGGCAGAGACAGGGCTTGGGCATCGGCGGATTAAAGAATTACCCAGACGAGCCTTGGTTTGTTGCTGACAAAGACATGGCGGAAAACCGTCTCGTTGCAGTTCAAGGCAGTGCTCATCCGATGTTGATGTCGCGCAGTCTGCAGGTATCCGAGATGAACTGGATTGGAGACATCCCCCAGAACGGTTTTGATTGCACCATCAAGGTTCGTTATCGCTCACCTGACGTTGCCTGCCGCGCCGAGCCCATCGATCAGGGTTGGCAAATCAATTTCATCGAACCCGAGTGGGCCGTCACCCCCGGCCAAAGTGCCGTGCTGTACCAAGGCGAGGTCTGTCTGGGCGGCGGCGTCATTGAAAGCTTCCAGCGCTGACGCCACCTATTAATAATGAATCAAATCCAAGAACGCACGCTGGCACTGGCCGGCATTGTCCAAGCCGCCTATTGGGTCGATAAACTGGCCTCGACTGGCGAGCTCAGCACAACCGATCTAGAGGCGTCGCTCGAAACCCTGTTTCAGTTCAACCCTGACAGCACTGAGCAGGCACTGGGGGGGCGGTTGGCTCAAAACACAGGGCTTCGCACGCTGATCAAACTGATCGACAGCGGCGGACAGGAGCCAGCGGCGGTCACTCGCTACTGGGTTTCGCTGACCCATCTGGAGCGCCAGCTACAAAAGCGTGGCGATATGCTGGACGTGATTGGCGAGCGCCTGCACAGCGCCGAACGCCAACGTCTGCACTTCGACTCGCTGTCCAACCCCAGTATTCTGGCCAATTTATCGCAAACCTATCAGGACACACTGTCGACCTTTCGCTACCGCATCCAGGTGCAAGGTGACGCCAAGCATCTGCAAACCAACGGTGCCGCTGACAAGGTTCGGGCTTTGTTGCTAGTCGGTATTCGCTGCTCGATGCTGTGGCATCAGTTGGGTGGCCGACGTTGGCACCTGCTATTTCAACGTCAAAAATACCTAACCGCCGCCAAACAACTGCTACAGGTCTGATATACTCCGCGCCCTCATTTTTTGCTTCTGGGATTAGCCAAATGGAATTGAGCGCACTGACCGCATTAAGCCCTACCGATGGCCGCTACGCCGGTAAATTGGGGGATCTTCGTCCGTACTTGTCTGAATTCGGTTTGATTCGCTATCGCGTCGCAGTCGAAGTGCGTTGGCTGCAAGCCTTGGCCAACCACCCGCAGATCCAAGAAGTGCCTGCGCTCTCGGACAGCGCTAACGAAGCACTGGATGCCCTCGTCGACAACTTCACGTCCGAGCAAGCCTTGCGAGTGAAGACCATTGAGGCGACCACCAACCACGACGTCAAAGCGGTTGAGTACTTCCTAAAAGAAAGCATCGCAGAGCATCCGGAATTAAATGCTATCAGTGAGTTTATCCACTTCGCCTGCACATCCGAGGACATCAACAACCTGTCCTACGGATTGATGGTCCAGAACGCCCGCGACCAGGTGCTAATTCCGCAGGCTCAAGCCATCATCAGCACCCTGACCGATATGGCGCACGAGTGGGCCGACCAGCCGATGCTGTCACGCACCCACGGTCAGACTGCAAGCCCCAGCACCATCGGTAAAGAGCTGGCCAACGTGGCTTACCGCCTACAACGCGCTGTTACACAGATACGCAATGTAGAGATCCTCGGTAAAATCAACGGCGCAGTCGGTAACTACAACGCCCACCTATCTGCCTACCCCGACGTCAACTGGCCTGAGTTCAGCCAGCATTTTGTCGAAGGCTTGGGCTTGCAGTTCAACCCTTACACCACGCAAATTGAGCCGCACGACTACGTCGCAGAATTGTGCCAAGCCATGACCCGTTTCAACACCATCCTGGTGGATTTAGACCGTGACGTTTGGGGCTACATCAGCCTGGGTTACTTCAAACAAAAGGTCATCGCAGGCGAAGTTGGTTCTTCAACCATGCCGCACAAAGTTAACCCGATTGACTTCGAGAACTCCGAGGGCAACTTGGGCTTCGCCAATGCCATGCTGGAACATCTAGCCTTGAAACTACCCGTTAGCCGGTGGCAGCGTGACTTAACCGACTCAACCGTGCTGCGTACATTGGGCACTGCATTCGGTCACACCTCATTGGGCTGGTCTGCGCTGCAAAAAGGCCTCAGTAAATTGGAATTGAATCCTGCTCGCGTATTGGCGGATTTGAACGACGCTTGGGAAGTGCTAGCTGAGCCGATCCAAACGGTCATGCGCCGTTACGGCCTCGAGAACCCCTACGAGGAGCTCAAAGCACTGACCCGCGGACAAGCGATTACCAAAGAGGTGATGCAGCAGTTCGTTGCGACGTTGGATATCCCTCAGGATGCCCGTCAGCGTCTGATCGACATGACCCCTGCTAGCTACATCGGCAATGCCACCGAGCAAGCGCGCAACCTATGAATCTGGATGCGGAGTTTTATGCCCATCATTGGCAAAAGGCTCCCTGGATTGGCCGAGGTGCAGTCGATCTGACTGCACTGACGCCCAGCGTGGATCAACTGTGGGACTGGGCACGGGCGAGCACCAACGCCCGCCTGATCCAACCGGACCAGAATTTCTTGGTCACTCTGAACCCGACTGCTCCGCCCACTGGCAATCACACACTGCTGGTCGGTCAGATCGAGCAGCTGTGCCCGCGCTGGGACGCCTGGTCGCGCAGCCTAGCCTGCATTGGTCGCTGGAGCTTCTCGGACTTGATGATCAGTCACGCCTGTGCCGGCGCGTCAGTAGGTGCTCACCGCGACCAATACGATGTCTTTCTGATTCAGATCGCCGGCCAGCGTCGCTGGGACATCGGCACCACCGCCGATCGCGAGTTGCCCGAAAGTGACCAAGGCGGCTCAAAATTACTGCAAGGGTTTGTCGCGGATAACAGCGTCACCCTGTCAGCCGGCGATGTGTTGTATGTCCCACCCGGGTGCGGCCATCACGGCGTTGCGTTAGATGATGATTGTATGACCCTCAGCGTTGGCTTTCGCCAACCGCGCGTCAATGAAGTCCTCGAGCAAATGGCAGAGCTAGCTCCTGATCAGTTGATGACGGATCTGCGCAGCCAGGCGCCCGGCACCGATTTTGGTGATCCTGCGCAGGCTCGTCAGGCGCTCTTAACATTTATCCAGAACGTGGACGATGAAGTGATCGCCGCTGCCACAGCGCTGGCCTGCACCCAGCAAGCCGAGAGTGACAGTGATGCGAATACTCAACAGGTTCGCTTTCACAGTGCTGTCAGGGCCGCCTCCATCGATCACGAGCAAGCCGCGGTGATGGGGGAACTGTTCGAGATATCCGCAACCACCCTTTCACTACTGGTTCACTCCAACGTCGATATCGGTACCCTGAACGAACACGAGCAGAGGGTGATCGAAGAGTTTCGTGATGCCGGATGGCTGGAAGACGCCTGATAAGCATGCTTCACTAGTCGCATGATTACGATCGAATCCGGAAGCTGGGCCGAACTGGGCCAACCCGCCAAAGCCATTCGTACCACCGTATTTGTATACGAGCAATCTGTGTCGCCCGAAGAAGAGTGGGATGCCATGGATGATCAGTGTGTTCACTTTGTCGCCCGGGATCGTGCCGGCAATGCCATTGGAACCGCCCGATTATTGCCAGACGGTCACATCGGCCGAATGGCTGTCTTGGCCGCCTTTCGCGGGCTTGGGGTGGGCGATCGGTTGTTAACTCAGGCGATCGAGGCCGGTCGTCAGGCAGGCCATCCACAGCTTCGCCTAAATGCTCAGCTCAGCGCGCTCGGTTTTTATGAAAAGCACGGTTTTGTTGAGCACGGCGAGGTGTTTGATGAAGCCGGCATACCACATCGAGCGATGAGTCTTGCTACTGCATAGCGCACCCAGCGATTGGCATGCGCCGACCCTCTGGTTAACCAACGCAGTGGTACTCGCTATGCTGATCTGGGCGCTGCGCTCGACCGGTCTGCGCAAGGTCAGCCATACCCAAGACGCCCTGCCACTGGGCATCATGGGGTTGGCCCAGCTGGCACTGCCACATCTGTCCGGCGGTGTAGTCGAGGGCCTGTCGTTCTATCCGTTACTCACGGGACTGAGCGCCATGATGTTTGGCTTTCGCTACAGTCTTGTGCTGGCGGCACTCACACAAGCTTTGAACGTCGCCGCAGGCCTGGGTTATTGGCAAAACATGGGGATCTCACTGCTGGTCACCCATGTTATTCCGGCGCTATGGATCCTCGCCTTTCTGGCGTTGGCACAACGGTATTGGGCCAAGAATTTCTTTGTCTACGTCTGGATCAATGGATTCTTTGGCGCATCCTTCGGCATCGTTTTCTGCGACATCGCCAGTGCCGCATTACTGGTCAGCGCCGGCCCCTGGAGCTGGCACTACATCGCGCAGTTCTTTCTGCCGTTCGGATTGATGATGACCTTCCCCGAGGGCTTTATTACCGGCGCCTTTCTGACCATGTTGGTGCTGTTTAAACCCCAGTGGGTGTACACCTTTCGAGACGAGGTGTACCAGATGTCAAAGCCTGACTAAGTTGACCAGGTGAACGCTCGCTGGTGATCTGCCCGATACGGAAAGAAATCCATCAAGTGCCCTTCACGAATCGAGGCTTGGGTGGATTGCCACCACTTAGGATCGAAAATTTCCGGATGCAGTTGCTCGAAAATCGCGCGCGGCGCCTTGTCGGTGAACAAGAAGGTCGGAAACTCCTCCGGAAAAACATCGTTAATGCCAACTGAATACCAGGGCTCTGCGGCCATCTCCTGTTCTGGCGTCATCGCTACAGGGACTTTTCTAAAGTTGATATCGGTTAGATAAACGATTTCGTCGTAGTCATAGAAGACCACTCGGTTGTGGCGAGTCACACCGAAGTTTTTTAACAGCATGTCACCGGCGAAAATGTTGGCAGCCGCCATTTGTTTAATTGCCCAGCCGTAGTCATCCAGAACCGGTTTCCAGTCCTCTTGCTTGGCATTTTGCAGCCATAGATTCAGCGGCGTCATGCGTCGCTCGGTGTAACAGTGGCGAATGATCACCTCATCGCCCTCGATTTGGACCGAACTGGCACAGGTGGCCAGCAGCTCTTGCAGCAAATCGTTATCAAAGCGATCTAGATCAAAACGCAGATTATAGAATTCCTGAGTATCCGCCATGCGCCCTACCCGGTCGTGCACCTTGACCAGCTGATACGAGCGTTTAACCGCCTCGCGACTCATCATTTTGCTCGGACCAAATTTGTCACGAATCAGCTTAAATACGACCGGCAGGGTATCTAGCGTAAACACCGACATAACTAGCCCGCGAATACCGGGAGCCTCAACGAATCGATCATCCGTGGTCTTTAAATGGGATTTTAGGTCTCGGATCAGCTGGGTCTTTCCGTGCTTATAAAATCCAATCGACGTGTACAGCTCGTGACGCGCCTTATCCGGCATCATCCCCTGCAAAAAGTCGACAAACTCGGCCGGCATCGGCACATCGACCATGAAATAGGCACGGGTAAAACTAAAAATGATCGAGGCCTGATCAGACTCCATCACCACCGCATCGACACGCACCTGACCCTCGTCATTTACCAACGCGACGACTAAGGGAATGACTTGTTGACCACTGACGAAGCGGCCGACCCAGTACGCTCCTTTGTTGCGGTAAAACACGCTTTTTAGGATCTCTAGCCGCGCGTCCACCGCCGACATTTGATCCTGCGAGACATGCGCTTCGATCGCACGAACCAGGACGTCTCGATCGACCTCACGCTGGGCGTAGGGTAAATCCATCTCGTAGTCGTCCAAGACACTATCCACGACCTCCTCGACCCCATGCGAGAACGAATAGCTCATCGCAATGCCTTGGCTGGACAGCCCCTGCAACTGCCCATCAAACCACGAATCCAGAAACGCCAAATCACCAGCCTGTTGAGTGTGGTCGAACAGGCGCCCGAAAATCGAATTGAAGAAAGTCTCGGCCAGCTCAGGATCGGTTCGTTCGCTGATCATGCTCAGGTACAGCGCCATCGTCTCCCGCCATACATCTACCGTCAGATTCTCGTTACCCACTCGAGCACGCAGGGTTTCTGCCACATCGGTGACCGAGGTCTCATACAGACGAATGCGCTCTGCGGCGCAGCTCTGAACACCTGACCAATCTTGGCCAGAGAATCGCTCGGGCGCGCCTAGGGTAATTTTGACGAACTGATGTCGATAGGTAGCAAACCCATCCATGATGGTTTGCGCCACTTGGCGAGGCGAAAATAGACGCACATAAAATCCTTTTTGAACAACGCCTAAAATCTACCAACCCTAAAGGCGCCGGACTATAGTCCATATGGCTACCCTTGGGTCGGTGACTGCGCAAGTCAGGCCGGGCTAATACTGCGCGCTCCAAACAACAAGACGGAGTCGTCATCATGGAATTCAACGGATTCGACCTAACCGCGTTTTACATCAACTACATCGAGCCATTCGCCATTAATCTCGTCGTCGCTGGGGTTATCTTTTTTGCCGGTCGGTGGGTCGTATCCAAGCTGCGCGCCCTGACGACCAACCTGCTAAGCCGCAAAGAAGACGCCGATCCGATGCTCGTTAATTTCGTTGGCAACCTGGTGTACGGCCTAGGTCTGAGCATGGTGGTGATTGCGGCGCTGGGCAAAGTGGGTGTTCAAACCACCTCGCTGATCGCGGTGATGGGTGCCGCCGGTTTGGCGATTGGTTTAGCCCTGCAAGGTTCGCTGGCGAACTTTGCGGCCGGCGTCATGCTACTGGCCTTCAAACCCTTCCGCGCAGGACACTTTGTCGAAGCGGGCGGTAGCACAGGCGTGGTCGAGAATATCGGTATTTTTGCAACCACCATGCGCACCGGAGACAACCGCGAGATCATCGTACCCAACGGTGGGATCTACGGCGGCACCATTACCAACTATTCAGCGCGAGATACCCGACGAGTCGATTTGACCTTTGGCATCAGCTACAACGCAGATATTCAAAAGGCCAAAGAGGTGCTGCAAGACATCGTCCAAACCGATCCGCGTATTCTGCGCGAGCCCGGCACCACGATCGCCGTGGGTCATCTGGGTGACAGCAGTGTTGATCTGGTCGTTCGGCCTTGGGTCGCCAGCGTTGACTACTGGGATGTGTTGTTCGACTTAAACGAGCGTGTGAAAACGTCGTTTGATTTGCATGGAATCGACATTCCCTTCCCCACCATGGATGTCAATTTGCCGGCCTCGGTGTTAGAGAACGCTCCGAAGCCAACTCAACAGAAGCAGCCGACCCAGGCGTAGTTACTGACCAAAGCGCGGGCCATGTTCGAGATACTCGAGCTCGGCCGGTGTGCTGGCGCGACCCATCACCTGATTGCGATGGGGAAAGCGGCCAAACTCTTCGATAATATCGTGATGCAATTCAGCAAAACGTAAAAAGCCTTTGATTGACTCTTGCTCCTCTGGGTACTGCGCTAACAGCAAGCCAAAACGCTTTACGCAATCAACTTGATCCGCCAGAGATTCTGAATGCTCTAACGGCATCAAGGCCGCCACCTTCATCATCAACGGCAATTCATCAAAGTATCCGCGCTTGAATCCACTTTTAGTCAGGGACAGCGCGCGCTGATCACCGACAAACGCACGAACCGAGCCACGCCATGCCTGACGCGTAAACTGATCTAGCAACACGATCAGTGCCAAGCGTGATTCACTCTCGGCCTCCCAATCGCGCAAGCCACCGGCGACGGCTTTTTCCAGCGCCATTCCAAATTGCTCACGAATCGGCGCGTCCAGACTCTGCCCCGAGCCAAACCAGCGCTTATTTAAGGTGGCAATACTCGCAAAATGGCCTTGGTCATAGAACCAATAATCAAGGACCGCACGGGGTTGTATGTCAGGAACGACAGCGACGGAATCGGGCATGGATGCATTATCTCATGCCGCACCGCAAAAAGTATTCGCCGTTAGGTTAAGGCTGGAACCCCAGCAAGGTGATCTGAGTCGACTCGCTGGGGCCTTGGTTCTTGACGTTAATGCCGATAGACGCCACTTGTTGAGTCAGCCCGCGGGCAATATCACGACTTTGACCTAACGCTTGGGCGTAGCCTTCCTTACCAGAGATTCGGACATGCAACTCCCACCGCAACCCGGGACGAGCCTCGACCGCTTCGCGCAGTGCGCTCAATGAGGCGGGCAATAACCCACCTTGCTCTAATTCGACATCCAGCGCGATCACACCGGCCCCAGCGCTATCACTAATCCGCTCTAGGTGGGCGTACACCTCTTGTGTACCCCGCTCGATGACGTACAAGGTTCGCAGCCCCTGATCGGTTTGCACCGCTTGATACCGCTGATTTCGATCGCGTCCGTATAGCTGAGGAATCTGATACAGGGTATTCGCCCAAAGGTTGGAGCGACCACAGGCACGGGCCTCACACTCGAACACAGGATTAGGCAGGCTCAGTTGATCAAAGATTGCGTCGATCTGAGTCCCACGGGGAAATTCCATGGTCAGCCGCTCGCGTTGCCCTGACAGTGTCGTTGAAGATTCAATGCGCAGATCCCGGCCGGATTCCTGAACGCCACTCAACGGAACCTGATACAACTCAACCGAATCGATCGAGCGGTCTATTACCGTTGCACGGGGCGGTAACTCTACTTCAATGGCCTGTGCCATCAGCGGCAGCAACGCTGCCCAACCCAAGTTTATTCTCATACCGTAAAGGTGGGCCTGAACGGGGCATTTCTCAATAGGACCGATTGATCGCATCAGCAATTTGGCTTGCCGCATCGGGGTAGCAGTGCAAATGATGATCGCCCGACAAGGTCACCAGCTCGGCGTGACTCACCCATTCCAGGCGCTGGGCCAACATCGAGCTGTCATGCAGCATTCCCCGGTCAGCAACGAAGACCTGAGTGGGGCACTCGATGGCCCTCAGGCAGGTCTCGATTTGTTCCGGCAGCATTTTTAACGGGCTGGGTTGTTGTAACCACGGATCCGTGCGCCACGTCCATCCCCCATCCACGGGCTGCAAGGCGCGCTCCACCACAGGATAGATGGCCTCGGCAGACACTGGCGAGACACCTTTTTTTGAGCGCACCTGCGCGGCTAACTCGATGCTTTGATACGAACGAGTCGGACCTTTCTCGCGCTGATGCTGGCGTGCCGATCGACGCAATTGTGCTCTCGCGTCTAGCTGGGTCTCGACCCAGGGCCCCAATCCCTCGATCAGGCTGAGTGTGCGACAGTGCTCTGGAAAGCAGCCTGCAAACAGGGCGGCAATACCCGCGCCCATCGAATGGCCCAACCAATGAGCCGGCTCGCCAATTTGCTCGGCCACGCACAGCAAATCGGAGATCGAGTCCCATATGTGGTACGCACTGTGGTGATGGTCCGAGTGGCCATGGCCGCGCAAATCCAGTGCAATTACCTGGGCATCTAATCGCGGGGCCAACTGATCAAAGCTGGCTGCGTTATCTAACCAGCCGTGCAAAGCGATGCAGGGCGTGCCCTGACCGAACTGCTTGGCGGCCAGTTGTCCACGGGGCGTTGAAAACGTCAGTTCGGACAAAAACTGACCTGCAAACTCATCCAATCCGGCGCTAGCAGCTCACCTTGCAGCACAAACACCGCACCGGTGCTGGCCGGCTCCGTCTGACCGGTCCAGCGCAGCACCAACTTGCTGATCAATGGCTGATGGAAACAGACCAAGGCACACCCAAAATCTTGCAGGGCTTTTTCAGCCTCGCGCATCTCCGATTCAGGTTGCACTTGAGAAAGGGTTTGGATCGGCAAATCAAACGACTCGCGAGCAATCTGAGCGCTTTGCTGAGCACGCAGGTAGGGACTGGCGATTAATGTATCCAGCGCAATACCTTGCTCGAGGATCCATTGGACGGACTGGGCTACTTGGTCACGGCCGCGCTCTGACAACGGTCTTTGGGCATCGCTAGGGGCACGATTTTCCGCCTCGCCGTGGCGCATCAATACAATCATCACATCGCCTGTTATGCAACAATGTCTGACAATGCATTAGACTGCCCCCGCACTTCAAGCCAGCTGTCCCCACGAGGTCCAATCATGCGCATTGTTTCGTTCAACATTAACGGCGTCCGCGCCCGTCCCCACCAAGTCGAAGCTGTCGTTGAACAGCTGGATCCTGACGTGATCGGATTCCAAGAAACTAAGGTTCACGACGACCAGTTTCCCTACGAAACCTTTGAGCATCTGGGCTATCACATGGACATCCATGGCCAAAAAGGCCACTACGGCGTCGCTATGTTTAGCAAGCAAAAGCCCCTGGCGGTTCGTAAAGGATGGGTGACTGACGATGAGGACGCGCAAAAACGCATGATCATGGCGGACTATCCCATGCAAGACGGCCGCATTCTAACCGTCATGAACGGCTACTTCCCCCAAGGCGAGTCGCGCAAACACGAAACAAAATTCCCTGCCAAAGAAAAATACTACGCCGATTTGATGGCCGAACTGGATTCACGGGATAACCCCGTGGTGGTCATGGGAGATTTTAATATCTCGCCCGAGGACATCGACATTGGTATCGGTGAGCCCAATCGGCTGCGCTGGTTGAAACAGGGAAAGTGCTCGTTTCTGCCCGAAGAGCGCGAATGGTACGACGCGCTCAAGGCCCGCGGATTGGTCGACTCGTGGCGGGTCCTTAACCCGAACAAAGCGGATAAGTTCAGCTGGTTTGATTACCGCAGCCGTGGTTTTGAAGACACCCCCAAGCGCGGCCTGCGAATCGATCATCACCTGGTGAGTGCTGAGCTGGCCGACAAAATCACGGAGGCTGGCATCAGCTATGAAATCCGCGGGATGGAGAAACCCTCGGATCACTGCCCAATCTGGGTGGATCTAGACGTCTGAAGCAAAGCCTTGGGCCAGCTGTGCAATATGATCTACCGAAATGCCACAGCAGCCCCCTAAGATACTGGCGCCAAACGAGGCCCAGCGTTGGGCATAGTCCAGGTAGGTATGCGGGGTGATGTCGCCTCGCTCACTGAGTACATCGACGGTACCCCCCGGTGCCAATGCATCTACGCTGACAAAGGCATTGCCGTAGGCACCAAAGCGGCCACCCAAGCCCGCCATGCCGGGCAAGCTGGCGTCGATCGCCTCGGGCGATGCGCAATTGAGTAAAACGGCATCCGCACCCTGCTCATACAGCGCTGCGGCGACCGGTTTGAGTGCTTCACCGCCGCGCAGGAATCCCGCTTGGGTCTCACTGGGGACCAAGCTGACCCAGACCGGCTTGCCGGATTCCAACCCCGCCGTCAGTGCGGCTTGCGCTTCACTAAAGCTAGGCAGGGTTTCTGCCAAAAACAAATCGACACCCGATTGCTGCAACGCCACCATTTCGCGGTACTCGGCCAAGGCTTGCTCAAACGGCAGCGCTAGATCGGCACGGTAACTGGCCACCAGCGGCGGCAGGCACCCTGCAATCTGAGTGCCCGAACCACACGCCGCCTGAGCCGCTTGGATAGCCAGTCGGTGAGCCTCGGCCAACCAACCAGCCTGACCGTCCCGTAAAACCCGGGTCGGCGTCGCGGTGTAGGTATTCAGGGTCAGAATCTGTGCACCGGCTGTCACAAAATCTTGATGGACTGCCTGCACCAGCTCGGGTCGCTCTAACATGGTTTTGACTGACCATAGCGGATGCGCCGGCTGGCCATGACGCTTTATCAATTCGTGACCCAGGCCACCGTCCAATATTTGCATACTTAATCCCAGCGCAACGGAATACGTGCGCGTTGATAAATGTCGGCCTCAGGCGTTCGGCCGGCTGGGGGAAATGCCCGCTGCGGACAATTCGGCCGCAGACAATGCCGGCAACCGGGGCCAATCTCAACTTGCCCCTGCGCCGTTCGCATATTCAGCCCGTCGGCATAAACAATTTTATCCGCATATTTCGCCTCGCAGCCAATTCCGACCGAAAAACGCCGCGCCGGATCACCATAACGCGGACCCGGTTTGATAACGGCCTGAGCCAGACACAACCACTCGCGCTGATCCGGTGTCAGCACTCGTTGAACCAAAATCTGATCCGGACGCGTCAGGGCCTCGTGAACGTTCCATAATGGACAGGCCCCACCCTGACGGGCAAAGTGGAAACCCGCTGGGGATTGGCGTTTCATAATCTGCCCTGCAGCATCCACCCGAACAAAATAAAACGGCACACCTTTTTGATTGGGACGCTGCAGAGTGGATAGCCGGTGGCTGGCCGACTCAAAGGAAACATTGAACAGACGTTGCAGCCGCTCTAAGTCGTAACGCTCTCGCTGTGCGCATTGCAAGAACTCACCGTATGGCATGACCAGGGCACCGGCAAAATAGTTTGCCAACCCTATACGCAACACATCGTCGGCGCCGGAGCTGACCAATCCCGCCCCTCGCACGATCTCTTCGACTAACTCTGCGTGAGTTTGCCACATCAGCAGCCCTGCCAGTTGGAACGCCCGTTGTGGACCGGACAACCAACGTCCTAGCGAGACGATCTTTTGTTCCGGCTCGTAGCGTCGAGCAATGTGGGGGTCATCGACCCAATTCACTTGAATTCCGAAACGACGCAGGTAAATCACCAAATCCTGATCCATTTCGGAATAACGAAAGTCAGCCTGATTGAATAAGTCTTCAGCCGCCTGATCCAGCGCTTGAATGTGATTGTCTTGTAGGTAAAACCAATCGCCGATCTCGGCGTAGGGGTCTTGCTGGACTCGATGGGGTTCTTTGGCACTGCTTAGAATCGCGTCGCTCAATTCAGGGCACACACCCAACGCTCGCTTTAAGCGCTCACGCGCGGCTTTATCTAAGGGACGCTCAAACAACTGATCCTCGATCGCCTCGACCTTGGCCAAATCGGGCAGCGCTAAATCATCTAGCTCCAATCCAATGGTGCTGGACAACGCGGCACGCACCCGGCTGGACACTGGCCTGACATCACTTTCGATCTGATTCAAATAAGCTGGCGATAGATCCAGCTGTATCGCCAGTGCCCGTTGGGTCAACCCCAGCTGTTGTCGCGCATTGCGAATCAGGTAACCGGCGAATAAACGTTTCTCATGCATCAGCAAACATTAGCGAATTAAATCAAAGTTAGCTAACAAAAACTCGCCCAGCCCTACATTCACTGACACACTGCCAACATCAAAAAAGGACTCGGCTATGCGATTAAAAAATCCTCTAGCGCCTGCGGCACAGGACGACTTCACGATGCCCGGCGAGATCAACCGCGAATCAGGCCTGTACGAGGCTGCCCTGCAGGCAGGCACCGACCTGATGCGACGCCCCAAACAAGCCCCCGCCGCCGCGATTGCACGGCAACACCAAAAGGGTCGCATGACCGTTTGGGAACGCATTGATCAGCTTGTGGATGAGCCACCCACCATTTTGTTTCAAAACTGGGGCCAGAATTTAGATGGCGCCAGCTTAGTCACCGCCATCGGTAAGGTCGGCGGCCGAGACGTTGCCATTTACGGGCACGACTTCACCGTGCGTGCCGGTTCGATGGACGCCACGAACGGATCCAAACTGGCCCAGCTATTTCAGATGGCCGGTAAATTAAAGATTCCCGTCGTGGGCCTGAACGATTCAGCAGGTGCTTACGTCCCAGCTGGCGTGGGCGGGTTGGACGGCTATGCCGAGGCCTTTAAAGCCTTACGCGATATCTCGGGTGTGGTGCCCAGCATCATGTGCATGTTTGGATTCAATGCCGGCGGCGGCAGCTACCTGCCCCGCCAGGGCAGCTTCATCATTCAGCCACGCAATACCTTTTTCGGATTGACCGGTCCAGGCGTCGTGAAATCGGTTTTGGGCGAGGATGTCAGCGCAGACGAGCTCGGCGGACCTGAAGTTCATGCGCATACCGGCGTGACTGACTTTATTGTCGAGGACGAAGTGGCGGCTATCCGCAAGGTCCGTCGTATCCTGCGTTACCTGCCTAGCAACCATCAAGAGCTGGCCCCAACCCAGCGCACCAGCGACCCCCTAGACCGCGCCACGTGGGAAGCCGATATCCTATTCAAAAAGGCGTTCAACGGACCTAACGGATTCAACACTCCACTAGAGATTGGCATCTTGGTGCAGCAGTTATGCGACCACGGCGATTATCTAGAAATTCAACCCAATCGCGCCGAGAACACCTTGTGTGCGCTGGGCCGGATGGGCGGCCAAGTGATCGGTTTCGTCGCCAACAACTCAGCGGTGGCTTCAGGCCAAATTGACATTGAAGCGGCGTACAAAAACGCCCGCTTCATTCGTTTTTGTAACCTCTACAACATTCCCATGTTGTTTATCGAGGACACCACCGGATTTAAACCAGGCACCGAGCAAGAACACGGCGGCGTCGTGCAAGCCGGCCGAGCTATGTTGGATGCAATTATTGATCTGCGCACCCCACGCTTTTTGCTGATCGTACGCAACGCCTTTGGCGGCGCCTATGCCAGCTTTAACAACTACAAACTGGGCGCGGATCGGGTGTTTGCGCTACCCACCACGCGCTTGGCGGTGATGGGGCCTGCTGGCAAAACCTTTGTCTACAAAGACGAAATCAAGGCCGCTCAGGCGCATGCCAAACAGCTGAGCGGCGAAGTCGCTCAGCAGCTGCTGTCTGAGGAGGTGGATGCCGATCAAGTTCAGGCGCAAGCCCAGCAAGCCGCGGCTGATTATCTGGCCGGAATCGAGACCGAACTCAATGCCCGCTACGAACGTGAGCTGATGAACCCGAATGAAGCACTCAGCTTGGGTTCGATCAGCCAACTGGTCATGCCCAAGGATCTGCGCCAAGTGATCGGCTCAGAAATGCAGCGTTTTATGACGCACTACCAACCCACGCCCATGTCCGGCGTACAGCGCGAATTCCACTGAGGTCGATATGAGCTTGAATCCCCTAATTCACCAATCCCGCCGCCTAGCAGCCCACCCCTCACAATGGGCGCAGCAATACAGCGTTTCTGGTTTCAAAGTTCTGATTATCTGCCGCGGCCCAATCCGCAAGGAAGTCATGGACGTCCTAAGCGAGATGGGCGCCGAATACGGCATTTTGCTGTCTGAAAAAGATTCAGTCGCCTACAAGAACGCGCTGGCGCCCGAGCTTCGACAAATCGTCCGTCACGACCGAATTCACCGGGTCCCCGACTATACCGGCGTGGACAAAGCCGAGCGCGACGCCCGCATCCAGCAAATCATCGACATCGCCCACACCAATGGCTACGACGGAATTTTCGCCGGCTACGGCTTTATGGCCGAGGACGAGGCATTGGTCAGCGCGATCGAGGCGTCGGGTTTGAATTTCGTCGGTCCTTGCTCGCGAACCGTGCGTCAGGCCGGCATGAAGGATGAAGCCAAGCGCACCGCCCTGGCGGCCGGGGTATCTGTGACGCCGGGTGTTGATAATCTGACCACGCGCACGGTGCTCGCTCTCGGCGATCTGGCCGCATTAGCCGCGCAACATGATTTGCAACTGATCGGTCAAACCCCCGAGGAACAAGCCGAGCAGCTGCTGATCCAAAGTTATCAAAAAGGGTTTGATCTGATCACGATCGATCAGGTCGCCGAGCAGGCAATGGTCGAGGTGCAAGCCCTGTACGCCGACTACCCAAACAATCGGATTCGCATCAAAGCGATCGGTGGTGGCGGCGGTAAAGGCCAGCGAATCCTGCCCAGTCCGAAAGACAAAGGCGGCGATGCAGCCAGTGCTGCTGCACCCACGCCCGGCTTGGTGCGCGAAGTACTGGCCGAGGTCAAGGCCGGCGGTGTGGGTGACAACAAAAACGTCTTGCTGGAATTGAACATTGAAACCACCCGTCACCAAGAAATTCAGGTGATCGGAAACGGTGAGTGGTGCTTGACCCTGGGCGGGCGAGATTGCTCAGCCCAGATGCACGAGCAAAAGCTGCTGGAAATCTCAACATCATCTGAAATGCTGCAGGCTGCCATCGACGGCGAGACTGATGAGGAGCGTAAAGCCCCCTTGCAGCAGGATCTGGCGCTACTCAACAGCATGGAAGACCAAGCCACGCGCTTTGGCAGTGCCGTGGGTCTGGACAGCGTCAGCACCTTTGAGTGCATCGTGGATGGCGAAAACCACTACTTTATGGAGATGAACACTCGGATCCAGGTTGAGCACCGAGTCAGCGAGCTGTGCTATGGATTGAAGTTTACCAACCCCGACAATCCGGCCGAGAGTTTTGTGGTCAACAGCCTGGTCGAGGCGATGGTGCTGCTAGCCGTGCATGGCCCCGCCCTGCCCAAACCCGAGCGGGTTGAGCGCGAGCGTGCCAGCGTCGAGGTTCGACTGAACGCCACCAACGATGCCCTACAACCGCACGCCGGCGGTCTGATTCAATTCTGGTCCAGTGCCTTGGATAACGAGATTCGTGATGATCAGGGCATCAGCCGCCGCAATCCAGACACCGGCGCCTTTGTGCGTTACGCGCTGGCCGGGGCTTATGACTCTAACATTGCGTTGCTACTCACTACCGGCGCCAGTCGCTTGGATAGCTTCGAAGCCATGGCAGAGGTCATCAGGAAAACCCGGATCGAGGGTACGGATCTTGCTACCAACCTGAACTTCCACTACGGCCTCGTCCACTGGTTTCTGGCCCGTGACGTTCATGCCAAAACCACCACCGCATTTATTCAGCCCTACCTCACCGCGGTAGGTCTGCTGGCACAGATGGCTCGGCAGTTGGATCTGAACTACGCATGGGCCCAAGAGACGGGTCACGACCCAGAGCTGAGTGCGCTAAAGAAGACTCTGATCGTTCGACCGCTAGAGATCTTGCTGCGTGAACCGCACCTGCTGTCGGGCTGGATAAGCTTCGCGGACAGTGCGTTTATGCGCGATGAACAAGACGTTTGGCAATTCGCGATTAACCCCTTGTCATTGCTGCAACAGCTGTACCATTTCTTGAACATGGACCCGGATCCGAGCAGCCCGGCCGCCACACAAATCTGGTCACAGGATCATCAAATCCTGACTCAAGGGCTCGAATTTTACGCCGAGCTCTCTGCCCGTCTGGATATCGAGGACTGGACCGACCTGCAAAGCGCGATTCAACAGGCCAGCCATCCGGCCATCGAGGACTGGGACGCCATTCAACAGGCCCATCAGGACTTCCAACTGGGCATGGATTTACTGCGCCTGCTGCCCATGTGTGCAGACGAGGTCGAATTCGAAGTGTTG
>CBFHLC010000008.1:0-60980 GCA_965656605.1 Litorivicinus sp.
ACATGTATGCCTCACTGGATCTGCTGACCGATAAACTCGACCGTCAAATTCTGAAGCACAAAGAAAAAACCGTCGCACGAAATCATGGTGCGGCATAGCAGCAACAAAGCTACAATCCGGTGTGCAAGCCCGCGCACCGGAGTCTTAATTTGTCGATTACCCTCGCTTCCCTGCTCACACCCGAGCATGTCCACCCTCAATTCGAGGGGACCAGCAAAAAGCGCCTGCTTGAACACGTTGCCAACACCATTGCCAAAGACGAGGACGCTGCCGAGCGACTTCTAGACGGCTTGCAAGCCCGCGAGCGCCTGGCCAGCACCGGTGTCGGCCAGGGCATTGCGATACCCCATTGCCGTGGCGACATCAGCGACCCTATTGTTCATCTGTTTTCCCTAGCACAGCCAGTTGAATTTGACGCGCTAGACGGCGAGCCGGTCGACCTGCTGTGCGTATTGGTGGTGCCCACACAGGCCAATGAAACTCACCTAAATTTGCTGCGCGAAGTGATCCAAGTCTTTAGTGATCCTAGCGCGCGTGAACCCTTGAGCCGTGCGTTCGACCAAATCAGCCTGCACAAGGCGGTGGTCAAGCTGTTCGAGGCGCGAGCATGACTCGTCTGGTGGTGATCTCAGGCCGTTCAGGCAGCGGCAAGAGTGCCGCATTGGGCTCACTCGAAGACGCCGGTTACACCTGCATTGATAATCTGCCTGTCGGCGTGTTGCCCTCAACTCTGAGTATTTTAGATCAGCGCTCCGAATCCAGCCTGGTCGCCGTGGGCATTGATGCTCGCTCACGGGCCGAGGACATCGCCGCTTTGCCCCACGTGCTGGCACAGCTGGAAACCGGCAACATCCACACGCGAATTGTCTGGCTGGATGCGAATGCCGACTCCTTAGTGGCCCGATTTCATGCGACTCGGCGACGCCACCCCCTGCTGGCAGACAGCGGCTCACTAGAGCAGGCCTTGGCCAGTGAAGAGTCGTTGCTAGAGCCGATCATGCAGGCAGCCGATCGCCACTTAGACACCACCGCCATGTCAGTCCACGAGCTACGCAGTGCCATATTGACGCTGGCAGACCCGGATTATCAGCCGCCCAAAACCGCGGTTCACGTGATGAGCTTTGGGTTTAAGTACGGCGCGCCGACGACCGTCGATTATGTGTTCGACGCGCGCTTTTTGCCCAATCCGTACTGGGATCCGACTCTGCGGTCACTAACGGGCGAAGACGAGGCGGTACAAACCTTCTTAAGCAGCCACTCCGATACGCTGGAGTACCTATCGGATATTCAGGCACTGATTACCCGCTGGGCGCCACCGATCAGTCAGTCGGGCCGGCCCAGCGTCACCATCGCAATCGGCTGCACGGGTGGTCAGCATCGCTCGGTCTATTTGGTCGAAATGCTTCGCCTGCGGCTGGCTGATCAATTTGATATCAGCCACCGCCACCGGGAATTGCGAGGATGACCCGCGCGGTACTCACGCTAGTAAACCCTAAAGGCTTGCACGCACGGGCCTCGCACAAACTGGCCCAAACGATTTGTCAGTTCGATTGCGAGTGCTCTATTCGCTTTGGCGAGCGCATCGCAGACGGTCGCCAAATCATGTCGATTATGATGTTGGCGGCGCCCGTGGGCAGTGAATTGCAAGTGTTGTGCACCGGCCCGCAAGCACAGGCGTGCCTGACGGCGGTCACTGATCTGATTGCAAATGGCTTAGGAGAGCTCGGTGAACGCACCTAGCCAGGACAGCTTAGTCCCCGAAGAGCGCCTGCAGTTAGTCGAGGACGCCCTATCCAATGGAGCGCTCGCGCAAATTCGGCGCATGCTCAACGGCGGCATGGCACCTGCGGATGTTGCCCACCTGCTCGAGTCATCGACTCAGAAAGACCGCGTGGTGCTGTGGAACCTGATCGATAACGAACTCGACGGCGAGGTACTGCAGTACCTGGGCGAGGAAGTGCGAGTCGACATCGTCAACCGCATGACCACAGACGAGCTGTCCAATGCGGTCTCGGACTTCGAAACCGATGACTTGGTTGACCTGCTACAAGAGCTGCCCGAGCGGGTCTCGGAGCAAGTCCTGCAAGCGATGGATGTGCAAGACCGCGAACGGATCGAGGCCGTCTTGTCGTTTCCCGAGGACACGGCCGGCGGTTTAATGAACATCGACACCATCACGGTCCGGCCGGATGTCACCCTAGATGTCGCCTTTCGCTTTTTGCGCCGACACACCAGCCTGCCCGATGTGCTGGACAATCTACTGGTGGTCAACCGACGGGATGAATTTCTGGGCATTCTGCCGATCAATGCCTTGTTGGTATCCGATCCGAGTCTAGTGGTTCGGGACGTGATGCGAACCGAAACCGAGGTGCTCAATCCGCATACACCCTCTGACGAGGTAGCCCGCCGTTTCCAACGGATGGATTTGATTAGCGCCCCTGTGGTCGACGACAACAACAAGCTGTTGGGGCGTATCACGATCGATGACGTGGTCGACGTTATTCAGGACCAAGCTGAGCACTCGTTGCTGCAGCTGCAAGGTCTGGATGAGGACGAAGATCTGTTTGCCCCTGTCTCTAGAACGGCACGTCGTCGTGGTCTGTGGCTGGGGGTTAACCTGATTACGGCGTTTATCGCATCGGCTGTCATCGGCCTGTTCGAGGCGACCCTTCAAGAAGTGGTCGCGCTGGCCGTGCTGATGCCGATCGTGGCCAGCATGGGCGGCATCGCCGGCACACAGACACTCACCATCGTGATTCGGGCCATGGCGCTGGGTCAAGTAACGCCGGCCAAAGGCCGAGCATTGGTGATGCGCGAGTTGGGCGTTGGATTGGTCAACGGGACCTTTTGGTCGGCAGCGGTCGCCGTCGTCGCCTACTTATGGTTTGGCGAAGCCATTCTGGGCGCACTGATCGCCGCGGCTATCGTGATCAACCTAGCCACGGCAGCCGTCGCAGGGGCCACCCTGCCAGGATTACTCAAGCGGATGGGCATCGATCCTGCGCTGGCCGGCGGCGTGTTGCTGACCACCATCACCGATGTGGTAGGTTTTTTTGCCTTTTTAGGCCTGGCCGCGCTGGTCTACTAGGCGGCCACCGACACCTGTGGGAACAACAACGAGCTGGCGATAATTCGCCCGCGATCATCGTAATCGCCACCGATCGCGGCCAAGGTTGGCCATAGCTCGCGCAGGTTAAAGGCCAGAGTAATGCCCTCTACCGGGTGCTGGATCTCGCCGTTCTCGACCCAAAAACCTGATGCACCCCGCGAGTAATCACCGGTGACTGCATTGACACCTTGACCCATCATTTCAGTCACCAGCAGTCCTCGGTCCATCTGCTTGAGCAGATCCGCTTGCGTGCCCTGCCCGCCCGGCAACCATAGGTTACGTGTCCCACCGCTGTTACCCGTGCTTTGAAGCTGCAAACGGCGAGCGGCATAAACATCTAGCACCCAGGACTCGACCCGGCCGCTTTGTATAAAGGACTGCTGGCGAGTTGCAATGCCGTCACCATCAATCGCACCGCTGCCATTCGCGCCCACTATGTGAGGCCGCTCCTCTAGATCGACCCACTCGGGCAGAATTTGCTGCCCCATGGCATCAATCAACCACGAGCTTTGGCGCCAGATCGAATTTCCATTGAGGGCCGAAGAGAGCGTGCCAATTAATCCTGTGGCCATGCGCGGATCAAACAGCACCGGGTATTGGCCCGTTTTGATCGAGCGTGCGTTCAGGCGTGCCAAAGTACGCTCGGCTGCCTGTGCCCCCAGCGCTTCAGGCGACATCAAGGCGCGCGGGTCACGCCGCGAGTCGTACGCGTAGTCACGCTGCATGCCCTGCTCATCTTGGGCCAGCACCACCGCACTCAGGCTATGTTGCGATCCTTGGCCCAGCGCCATCAGACCACGGCTGTTGGCGTGCACTCGGACACTTCGGCGGGTCGATAGGTCGCCGCCCTCAGAATTCACAATTCCTGGATAGGCCAAGGCGGAGGCCTCAGCTTGACCCGCCAGCTCAAGGGCCTGATCACTGTCCAAGGGCCACTCATGATCCAGCTGTAAGTCCGGCACGTTCTGGGCCATCTGATCTGCATCCGCCAGACCGCTGTAGGGGTCCGGCTGGGTGTACTTGGCAATATCGATCGCTGCCTGCAGACACTGCTGCAACGAGGCTTCCGACAGATCCGAGGTCGAGGCAGACCCTTTGCAGCCACCGACCCAAACCGTCACCCCAAAGCTGCGATCCTTTTCGAACTCCAATACCTCGGGCTCTCCGTTTCGGACGGTGACGCTGAGTCCTTGAGAGCTGCCGCAACCCAGGTCTACCTCATCAGCCCCCATTTTTTTTGCACGATCCAAGAGCAACTCAGCGGCATCTTGTAGGCGTTTCTGTTCTAATTGCGGGTTCCAATCAGTAGACGACGATGTGGTCATGCAAGACGACTCCTTTGAAGAATTTGACGCGCCGCCCAGTAAGAGCGAAATCAAGCGCGAAATGCACGCTTTGCAAGAATTGGCAAAGCGCTTGGTCGAGTTGACCCCGCATCAGTTGAGCCAAGTGCCGATGCCCGAGGCACTGGAGATTGGCGTGAAAGATGCGCAACGGTTTAACCGCGAAGCGCGTCGTCGCCAGCTGCAATACTTGGGCAAGCTGATGCGTAAAATTGATGCGGCGCCGATCGAAGCGGCGCTGCAAAAATTCGACCAATCCTCGGCCGAAAATACCGCACGCATGCACCTGCTGGAAAAATGGCGCGATCGCCTGATTGCCGAAGGTGATGCATTGACCGAGTTTTTGAACAGCTATCCAGGCGGGGACGTACAGCATCTGCGGCAATTGATTCGCAACGCCAAGAGTGAGAAATCGGGGGCTAACCGCGCCCTGTTCCGCTACATCCGCGAGCATATCCCGGACTAACCCTCGCCGCCGACGACCAGCTGATCCAATTTTAGGGTCGGCTGTCCAACGCCCACCGGAACGCTTTGGCCCTCTTTGCCGCAGGTACCGACACCCTCATCCAGCGCCAAATCGTTACCGATCATGCTGACACTGCGCATGGCATCGGGGCCGTCCCCAATCAGTGTGCTGCCTTTGACCGGTTCGCACACCTTGCCATCGCGGATGCGATAGGCCTCGGTGGTCGAGAACACGAACTTGCCGCTGGTGATGTCCACTTGGCCGCCGCCGAAGTTCACGGCATACAAACCGTCTTTGACGCTGGCAATAATCTCGGCTGGATCGTGCTGGCCCGCGCGCATAAAGGTGTTGGTCATGCGCGGCATGGTCAGGCAGGCATAGGACTCACGCCGTCCGTTACCGGTTAGCGCTGCCCCCATCAGACGAGCATTGATCCGATCCTGCAGATAGCCCACCAACACACCGTCTTCGATCAGCACGGTTTCTTGAGTCGGCGTACCTTCGTCATCCACGCTCAGCGAGCCGCGACGATCCACCAACGTGCCATCATCGACTACCGTCACACCGGGCGCGGCGACCTGCTCACCAATTCGACCGCTAAAAGCCGAGGTACCTTTACGATTGAAGTCCCCTTCCAGGCCGTGACCGACCGCCTCGTGTAACAAAACACCCGGCCAGCCCGCACCCAGCACCACTGGCAATGTGCCGGCAGGGGCTGCGACTGCCTCGAGGTTAACCAATGCCAATCGCACGGCTTCCTGAGCCCAATGCTCGGCCTGTCCTTGGTTCAGCAGCTGACTGAGCAGGATTCGACCGCCACCGCCTGCGTTACCCCTCTCTCGGCGATCGCCAGCCTTGACGATCACACTGACACCGAAGCGCACCAATGGGCGGGTATCTTGGGCCAGCACACCATCGGTGTTCAGCACCCAGGTCTTTTCTTGTTGAGCGACCAGCGACAAGGTGACTTCCTGAACACGAGGGTCAATCGCCCGAGTATAGGCGTCAATGCGTTTCAGAAATTCAACGCGCTGCTGTGGCGGCACATCCATCGGTGACAAACCGGTATACAGCGCAGGCATCGACTGCGCTTTTAATGACGCACAGGCAGATTGACCGGCTTTAGCAATACCACTGGCCGCTTTGGCCGCGGACGTCAGCGCACTCAGGGTCAAGTCATCGGTATAGGCAAAACCGACACGCTCACCACTGTTTACCCGGATGCCCGCCCCTTGGTCGTGACTGTATCCACCGTCGCGCACGATGCCATCCTCCAGCGACCAGCTTTCTATGACCTGATCTTGGATGTACAGATCCGCAAAATCGATTTGGCGCTGATTGAGCGAGGTCAACACACCGGCCAAGGCGTCATCGGATAAGTTGAAGGCGTCTAACCAGCGTTGGCTCATGGGCTCTCCTGAGGTTTGATCGGTTCAATAAGGGGCTCATCGAACGAGCCGGTTACGGTGTAGTTGGTCTCGCCAATGCGCGACAAGGTATCACCCGCGACTTGGTCAAATAACAGCACAGCACCGGCAGCCAGTGCCGGGAATCCAGCCAGCAAAGCCGCCGCCGGTAGCTGAGCCGACAACGGCACTTGGACGCGCAGCTTATGATCCAATGTCGAGCTGGGCAGATCACTGGTTCCGGTCAAGAACATCTTGGCGCTGGGCCCATCTAAGATCAGCGGCTCAACCATACTCAGCCGGCCCTCACGAATTCGGGCGCCGCCGGTCAGTGTATCGAATGCCAACCCAGGCTGAATCAGATCAGAAAAGTCCAGGCGCAAGCGGCGAGTCACGGTGGCCAAGTTAAAGATACCCAGCAGACGTAGCGCCTCGGTCGAGTTGTTGCCCTCTAAAAAACGCCCGGCTTGGGTATCGATAACCAGATCACCGGATGCATTTTTAAACTGCGGCGACCAAGGGTAGCCGGCCCAGCGCAGATCCGCCTGAATCTCACCGCTTTTAGTCTCAAGCGGTCGACCCAAGCCCTGGGATTCCAGCAAAGCGCCCAAGTCTTCAAAACTCACCGTGGCCGTCAGCGATGACTGCGGACTCTCATTACTCCAGAACGCTTCGGCCTGAACCTGTGCCCCACCCAATTCAATCGTCAAAGGGTTAAAGCGAATACCGGTATCCGAATTACGAATTCGCGTTTGCAGCCGATCAATTTTCTGATCATCGATTACGAGATCGCGGGCGTTCAGGTTGATCGCAGCAAAATTCTTGGGCGCTGGCACATAAACTGGAGTCTGGGGCGCCTCCACCTCAGGCGTGGTGCCTTTGAGCTGTTGAATATCGACAGCAATGACATCGTCGAGGCGCACTTGCGCTTGTACATTGTTGCCATCCAAGCTCAGGGTCTGGTTGGCAAACTTCAGCTGTGCAGCACCCAGCTTGACCTGATCCAGGCGGGTATCGCGGATTCTTAGATCTACCTCCGAGGCCTCGCCCTCGCCCTGCGATCCAGACAGCACCTGCGCCCAACCGACTAAATCAGCGGCATCGATGCGACCGGCGACTTGATTGCCAGCCAGCCGGATATCCACCTGATCATCAAATCGAACTTGGATACGCTGATCGTTGCCATCGATATTCAACTGCCCTGCCTGATGCAGCGGCACCGGCAGTTGCGTGTTATCCGAGGAGAGCTGCGCACTGATCTGCCAGTTTGAGTCAACCCGCGCCGTGATCGGCAATGCTCCGGACACGTAATCCGCAACGACGGGCCAGTAACGCTGCGCTGCTTGAGTCGCATCAACCGTGGTAGTGGCGGTCAAGCTAAAGTCCTTGCCGTCGGCTAGATCAATCGACAGTGGGCTGCCCTCAAACTGGCCGTTGAACGAGGATTCAAAAAACCCATCGCGCATGTCATATCCAACTTTTCCACTCAACGCCTGGGCCGTCAGATCCAGATCCGCCCAGCGCGCCTCAAGGTTCTTGCCCGAGATTGAAACTCGACCTGACACCGGTTGAGTCAAACGCAAATCGACTCGGCCGTTCAGGCTACCTTGTAGCTCCAAACTGTTTGGCCAATCACCCAGATCCAAGGGCAACTGAGCCAAGCTCTCAGCGTAACGGTCGGCATCCAGACTGCCGCGAGAGCGCAGCTGCCAATCACGTCCAGCCCGTTTGAAAACGTGCAAATCGCTGGCTGACATGCCCGCCATCTGGCCGGTGTCTGCTCGAATATCGAAGGATTCACCATCCCAGCTCAGCTGGCCTTGGTTAGCCTGCGCACGGGGCCATCCTTGTGCTGGGGTTAAAGAAACCGCTTGGGCATCCAGTGTCAAAACCCGATAGTCTTCGGCGCCGTTGTGCCACCAGAACAATCCATCGACCAGTTGAGCCTGGGGATTGGCTTGGCGCCACCACTCATTCAACCCCGCGCCGACACTGTGCAGGGGCATCAGATTTTCAGCACTTTGCCCACGCGAATCCCCTCGCACCAGCAGACTGAAGCGGCGTTGATCAACCTCGGGACTGAGTCGCAAAGTGAACGCACCCATGGCATCCAAGTCGCCTCGATGCAGCTCTAGGCCTTGACCTGCAATAGACCAGCGCCGATCACCCGAACGCTGCCAAGCAACCCAGCCCTGACCTCGGTCGAACGCCAATGGCTGCTCGGAGGCCGGGGCCGACCAAAAAGAGGAAATGTCCTGCACATGGACGACGCCCGTCGTCCCGCGCAACGCCAGCTGCGCTTGGTTGAAAGCACCGCCGGGAATGCCCCTAAAGGCTGTGCTTTTGCCCTGTCCTAGCTGGGCGTAGACCAAGCCGTCGTCGTACCACAGCTGCGTGACTGACAGTGAGGGCGTAATTTGTGTCAGGGTATCTGCGACACCCTGGGGCAGATACTCGACCAGTCGCGCCGGCAAGCCGCCTATTTTGGCTCCATTTAACTCCGCCTGAACCGAATCCGCCGCATCCACTCGCAAGGCATCCCAGCGGATCTGTTGACCCGAGACCTGAGCATCCATCCGAGTGATTTCAAATCGCCAACCCTGATCGGTTTGCTGCGCCTGGGCGATCGCTTTAGCACGATCACCTAACGAATGGGCTGCGCCGCGCCAATCAACTCGTAACTTCTCGGCTTGGTGGCTCAGCCATAGCTCACCTTGAGAGTCCCAAGACTGTTCTTGCACCTGCCCTTGCGCCTGATAATCGATGTAGCCTTGGATGTTTTGCTGATTCAACTTGAACTGACCGCGCAATGCCATACCGGCCTGCGCCAGTCTTAGCTGGCTGGCGAAATCTAAAACCGGCCCCTGGGCAGCCCGGCGCAATTGGCCATTGAAATCCTCAAGGCTGAATGCATCCCCCTGAACCGTCACCTGCCGCAGTCGAACGTCATCCGCCATAGCCAGAGGTGCGGATATCGCTTGAACCACCTGCTGTATATCAAACTCTGTAGCCGATTGGGTTTGTGGAAGTCGAACCTGCACGCCGGCCAAGTCGATGTATTCAAAGCGCGGCGCGCCCTGGACCAGCGTGCGATACAGATCCAAGTACAACCGAGCGGATCGTACTTGGACATCTAACTGGTCGCGCTGCAAGGTCAGGCCACGCGCCTCGAGCACCCCTGTGTTACCTAACCAGCTGACCTGCATGTGCTCAGCCGCAATCTCAAAACCGGCGTCTATGTGAACTTGTTCCAATATGGCATCGGTTAGAGCCGGGAATTGCGGTAGCAACAAACGCAGTGCCAAGCTGGTCAGCGCAACCAGCAATAACAGCAACGCAAACAGCCAAGCCGCAAAGGCCCTCCACGCCATTAGCAGGGCACCACGTCGTAATGTTCAGGCGTAAATTCCGGCGCTTCTTGCAGACGAATTGAGCGCTTTGTGAAAGCCTCAAGATCCGCCAGCTGATCCGCCTCGTATTCCAAGATGAATTCGACCACACGCGGATGAGCCAACACCAACATGGCATTGGTTTCTAGGTAGGCCCGGGATTCACGCAACACATCTCGAAACAAGTCATACGCGACTGTTTCGGCTGTTCGGATTCGTCCTCGTCCTTGGCAGGTAATGCAGGGTTCGCACAACTGACCGCCCAGGGACTCTCGAACTCGTTTTCGGGAAATCTCGACCAATCCCAGCTCTGAGATGCCCGACACCCGATGCTTCATGGGATCCTTTCGCAAAGTGGCCTCGAGTGTCCGCAGCACCGCCGCCTGATGCTCCGAATCCTTCATATCGATAAAGTCGACGATGATAATGCCCGCCAACCCACGCAGACGCAGTTGCCGTCCAATAGAGGCGGCAGCCTCGAGATTGGTTTTAAAGATGGTCTCTTCTAGGTTGCGTTGACCGACAAAGGTGCCAGTATTCACATCAATGGTGGTCATCGCCTCGGTTTGATCTAAAACCAAATACCCGCCTGACTTTAAATCCACTCGACGAGCCAGCGCGCGGCGAATCTCTTCCTCAACGGAATACAAATCGAACAGCGGGCGCTCACCGGGGTACCACTGTAATTTATCCAGCACTTCTGGCTCGGCGATTCGGCAAAACTCCTGCGCGGCCGTGAAGGTTTCCGAGCTGTCGATTCGGACCACTTCCGTGTCCTGCTGAATCAGATCGCGACAGGCTCGTAAGGCCAAGGGCAACTCTTGGTGCAAGCAACGTGGAACCGCGCCACTGCCCGAGGTAGCAGATTGAATATCCGCCCATTTTTTCTTGAGATACGCCAGATCGGCCAAAATCTCGGCCTCATTCACCCCCTCTGCTGCAGTGCGGATAACAAACCCGCCCATGTCAGGTGCTTCGCGTTGGACCAAGGATTTCAGACGGTCACGTTCAGTCTCATCGACAATCCGAGCCGAGACGCCCAGATGATCCGAGTCGGGCATGAACACCAAGTAACGGGCTGGCAGGCTAATTTGCGCGGTTAAACGCGCGCCCTTGTCCCCTATCGGATCTTTTTCAATCTGAACCCGAAGGGCCTGCCCTTCATGAATTCGTGACGAGATGGGTGCGCTGGAGTCACCGCGCAAATTCTTTTCATGAATGAACGCGCTACGCTCTAATCCAATATCGACAAAAGCGGCCTGCATGCCGGGCAATACTCGGACCACTCGGCCCATGTAGATCTGACCCACCAACCCCCGCGCTCGTGTCCGCTCGGTGTGCAGCTCTTGCAGCATCCCGTTTTCAATGACCGCCACTCGGGTTTCTTGAGGGGTCACGTTGATCAGTAATTCACCACGCATTCAACCTAACCTCCATGGATTTATGCCCAACTCGGCCAATGCGTGGGCCACTGTTTTGAGGGGCAATCCCACCACGTTATTAAAATCGCCCTGAATCTGCTCGACCAGCAAACCGCCCCAACCCTGGATCCCGTAGCCGCCCGCCTTGTCTTGCGGCTCGCCACTGTCCCAATAGGCCTGAATCATCGATTCGCTGAGCACCCCAAAACGAACATCCGTACACTCAACACCGCAGCGATGCTGATCGGCCGCCTGAATATGCCAGGCGGTATAGACCTGATGCGTGTTGCCAGACAGCAGCTGCATCATGCCCTGGAAGTCGGCGAAGTCCACAGGCTTGCCCAGAATTTTATCGTCTATAACCACAATCGTGTCGGCCGCTAAAACACACTCACCTGCAATCGCCGCACATTTAGCCCGAGCCAGTCGCTGCACATGGGGAATTGGAGCCTCGCCAGGTAACACGCTCTCGTCGATGTCTGCTGGCTGTACGACGGGCGTCAGACCCAGGGCCTGAATCATCTCGCGACGACGGGGGGATTGGCTGGCCAGAACAAGATTCATTGGGCAGATCGACTCAGAATTTTACGTAGGCAGATACTGTAAACCGGCCAAATCAAGCCAGATACCAGCGCTGTCAGAATACTCATGGCTGGGTTGACATCACTGCCGGCCAACCAGCGCATCCAGACCGCCCCTTGCAGGGCAATCCAGCAAAACACAATCGCCGAGATCATTTGCTGACTCCAGCTGAGGTGCTGAATACGCCGACGAAACAGCCCAGCCAGATGCACAGCCAATGCAAGACCAAAGGCATTCGACGCCAAGGGCGCACCGGTCAACAGATCGACCGACAATCCAACAAACCAAGCAATCAAAACACCCAGGTAGCTCGGCGCATGCAACACAAACCACAGGGCACCCAGGGCAAACCAGTGCGGCCAAAAGATTTGAAGGTGTGATGGCAGTGCAACTGCGGCCAGAAACCAAGAGGCGATCAAGACCCCCGCCGGAAACAACGGGGACATTTAACTATCGCCGGGGGCCACCTCGAGAATCGCCAACGCACGGTCTCGGGCAGTTTGAGTACGATAAACCAGCATAACTCGATCCAGGCGATCGGTTTGAGCCACTGGCGCCGCTAAAATTTGTGCAAAGGCCTGACCAGGCTGACGCGTGACAGACACGACGCGTGCGACGGGGTAGCCCTCGGGAAATCGTTGGCCCAAGCCACTGGTACGCAATAAATCACCCACAGCGATCTCAGCAGTCGGCGGCACGTTGACCAGCTCGAGCTGTTCCGCGTGCCCGGTTCCACGAGCAATGGCTTTGTAACCACTGCGCTCTACCACCACGGGGACTTGATGACTGGCGTCAGTCAGCAGCAGGACATGGCTAGAGATACCGCCCACCTCAACCACCTGGCCAACTAGACCGTTTTGGTCGACCACCGCCTGCCCCAAGGCTGATCCAGCGCTGTAACCACGATTAACCACCAAACGCTGGATAAAGGGGTCAGGGGAGTGCGCCAGCACGGTTGCGTGCAGGAACTCGTCATCCAAACGCTTAGCCGCAGCCAGCGACTGCCGCAGGTCGTCGTTTTCTGATTCCAGCGAGCGCATCCGATGCTGACGCACCATCAAGCGCTCGTTTTCAAGCCGAAGTGCATCGATTTGAGCTTTTAAATCGCTTAAGTCCGTCGAGGACTGAGAGGTCTGCTGGACCCACGCTAACGGCTGAGCAGCTAGTTTTTGAATCGGCGAGAACAGGCTAGACACATAGCCCCGGGCGACCTGAACAGGCTCAAGCATGCTGTCGCCGAATAGCAACAAAACGCTAAGCACTGCTGCGAAAGTCAGCTGAGTTCCGCTATTGGCGTGGGGTTGAAAGACCTGTTTGATGCTAAATGCCCATTAATCGGTGTTGAACAGTTGGAACGATTGCTTGTCGATTAGCTCAAGCGCTTTACCACCACCGACGGCTACACAGTTTAGCGGGTTTTCAGCCACAAACACGGGCAACCCGGTCCGCTCACTGATCAAAGTATCCAGATTTTGCAGCAGGCCACCACCGCCGGTCAGTACAATACCGCGTTCAGCGATGTCACTTGCCAGCTCCGGCGGTGACTTTTCCAACGCGTTTTTAACGCCGTTTACGATGTTCTCGACCGGCTCTTGCAGGGCCTTGGCGATCTCGTTGGTGCTCAGAACAAACTGTTTCGGAACACCCTCGGCCAAGTTTCGACCGCGCACGTCGATTTCCACTTCTTCGGTGACCTGAATGGCCGAGCCAATGCTGTGCTTGATGCGCTCTGCGGTCGCATCCCCGATCAGTGTGCCGTACTTACGACGAATAAAGGCAGTAATGGCTTCGTCCATGCGATCGCCGCCTACTCGGACCGACTCGGAGTAGACAATGCCATTCAGCGAGATGATCGCGATTTCCGTGGTGCCACCGCCGATATCCACCACCATCGACCCCGATGCTTCCTCGACCGGCAGCCCAGCGCCTAAAGCGGCAGCCATCGGCTCTTCGATCAAGAACACGTCACGGGCGCCTGCACCCAGGGCCGATTCTTTGATCGCTCGACGCTCGACCTGCGTCGACTGGCACGGCACGCAAATCAGTACTCGAGGGCTGGGTGCAACGAATGACGTCTCGTGGACCTTGGCGATGAAGTACTGGAGCATTTTCTCGGTGATGTGGAAATCTGCAATCACACCATCCTTGAGCGGGCGGATGGCTTCGATGTTTCCTGGGGTGCGGCCGAGCATGCGCTTGGCCTCTTCACCGACTGCCGCCACTGACTTTTGGCTGCCGCTGTGGCGAATGGCAACGACCGAGGGTTCGTTCAAAACGATGCCCTTGCCGCGGGTATAGATGAGGGTGTTAGCCGTGCCTAAATCGATCGACAAGTCACTTGAAAACATACCACGCAGAAACTTGAACATCGGTGTACGGACTCATAAGCAGTTATAGTGGATCCAAAGATAGCAACCACGCGGGGTGCCGGCAACCGCAACCCGTGATAAATTACTGATTTACGCCACGATTTTCACAAATAAGGTAAAGCATGAGCCTCTCTCCTGACCAAGTTCGTCACGTCGCGCGTCTTGCGCGACTGGCCGTCGACGAAAAAGCAGTCCCCCAAATAGCCGACAAACTCAACGACGTACTGGGTTTGCTGGATCAAATGCAGGCCATCGACACGACCGGGGTAGAGCCGCTAACCAACCCCCTGGACCGCACGCAGATTCTACGTGCTGATCAGGTCACAGAGGGCGATCAGCGCGAGCATCTGATGCAAAATGCACCCGCCCAAAAGGACGGCCTGTTCTTAGTGCCAAAGGTGATTGATTAAATGAGTTTGACGACACAGACCCTAGCGGCCCAACTTGAGGCCCTGCGCACCAAAGAGATCTCTTCAATCGAGTTGGTTCAAGAGCAGTTGCAGCGCGCAAAACGCCTGAACAGTGAAAACAATGCCTTTATTTCGTTTGACGAAGATGGCGCCATGAGCGCCGCCGGCGTGGCTGACCAAGCCCGCGCCGACGGATCTCAGGCGCCACTACTCGGCGCACCGATTGCGCACAAAGATCTGTTCTGCACCCAGGGTCACACCACCACCTGCGGCTCCAAGATCTTGGAAAATTTTATAGCGCCCTACAACGCCACCGTCGTTGAAAACCTATCTGCAGCCGGCGCAGTGTCGATTGGCAAAACCAATATGGACGAGTTCGCCATGGGCTCGTCTAACGAAAACAGTGCCTTCGGTGCGGTAAAAAACCCTTGGGATCTAAATCGAGTGCCCGGCGGATCCTCTGGCGGATCGGCCGCTGCCGTTGCCGCAGGCATGGTCGCCGCAGCCACTGCGACAGATACCGGTGGCTCCATCCGCCAACCCGCTGCATTCACCGGCACCAGTGGTATCAAACCCACCTATGGACGTTGCTCGCGCTGGGGCATGGTCGCCTACGCCTCATCACTCGATCAGGCCGGTCCCATTGCCCAAACTGCAGAGGATTTAGCGCTGATGCTGGGTGCGATGGCCGGCCACGACCCCAAGGACTCGACCAGTGCAACCGAAGGCAGCGAGGACTTTACTCGACTGCTGAATCAGTCAGTCAAAGGCCTGCGAATCGGTGTTCCTGGACGCTTTTTCAGCGATCAGCTGGACAGCAACGTGGCTCAAGCCACCCGTGACGCATTAGTCGAGCTAGAAAAACAAGGTGCGGTGTTAGTCGACATTGATCTGCCCAACATCGACCTGTCGCTGGCGGCCTACTACGTGATCGCACCCGCCGAGGCGAGCGCCAACCTGTCTCGATTTGATGGCGTGCGCTTTGGCTATCGCTGCAAAGACGCCAAAGATTTGAACGATCTGTATGAGCGCAGCCGCTCAGAGGGATTTGGCGCCGAGGTCCAGCGGCGAATTCTGGTAGGCACCTATGCGCTGTCGGCTAGCTTTTTTGATGCCTACTACGTGAAGGCCCAACAAATTCGTCGTCTGATCAAAAACGATTTCGTCGCCGCCTTTCAGCAGGTTGATTTGATCGCCAGCCCAACGACACCGACCCCGGCGTTCAAATTAGGCGAGAAAACTGACAATCCCAGTGACATGTACCTGCAAGACGTCTACACGATCTCGGCCAACTTGGCTGGCATCCCTGGACTGTCGATTCCATGCGGCCAGGTGGACGGACTACCGGTCGGCCTGCAGCTACTGGGCAACTATTTCGATGAGGCACGTATGTTAGGAGCCGCACACCAATTCCAGCAGGCAACCGACTGGCACACCCAGCGCGCGGAGGGCTCAGTATGATGTGGGAAACCGTAATCGGACTCGAGATCCACACCCAGCTGGCCACCGACTCCAAAATTTTCTCGGGCAGCTCAACCCAATTTGGCCAGGCGGCCAACACCCAAGCGTGCGCGGTTGATTTGGGGCTACCTGGAATCCTGCCGGTCCCGAACGTCAAAGCCTTCGAATACGCCGCAATGTTTGGCCTGGCGATTGGCGCGCAGGTCAACTCGCGCTCGACCTTTGATCGCAAGAACTATTTCTACCCTGACTTACCCAAGGGCTACCAAACCACACAGCTATTCCACCCGATTGTGGAGCACGGCCAAGTCGAGATTCAAATCGACGGCGAACACCGCATGATCGGGGTCACTCGAGCTCATTTAGAAGAAGATGCCGGCAAAAGCCTGCACGAAGACTTCAATGGCATGAGTGGCATCGACCTCAACCGAGCCGGTACGCCACTGATTGAAATCGTCTCTGAGCCAGACATGCGCTCGGCCAAAGAAGCCGTCGCCTATCTGAAAAAGATCCACGCAATCGTGCGTTATCTGGGTATTTGTGACGGCAACATGGCCGAAGGCTCCTTCCGCTGCGATGCCAACGTCAGCGTCCGGATCAAAGGCACCGAAGCATTTGGTAACCGAGTAGAAGTGAAAAACATCAACAGCTTCAAGTTTGTCGAAAAGGCCATCAATCATGAAGTCGAGCGTCAGATTGAGCTGATCGAAGACGGCGGCACCGTGGTGCAAGAAACACGCCTATACGATCCGGACAAGGACGAGACTCGCTCGATGCGATCCAAGGAAGAGGCCAACGACTATCGCTACTTCCCCTGCCCTGACTTGCTGCCAGTGGAGCTGAGCGATGAGTTCCTAGCCCAAGTCAAAGCCGGCCTGCCTGAATTACCCGAGGCAAAAAGCGCCCGATTTATCAAGCAATTCAGCATCACGCCTTACGATGCCTCTGTGGTCACCAGCGACCGCGCGTTAGCCGAGTACTTTGAACAAGCAGCCAGCCACAGCGGCAACGGAAAACTGGCTGCCAACTGGGTGCTGGGTGCCGTCAGCCAATGGCTGAATGATTCCGATGCCACGATCGAGCAATGCCCGGTTGACGCCACTCGCCTAGGTGATTTGATCAAGCGCATTGCCGATGACACCGTCAACAGCAAAGGCGCCAAGAAAGTGTGGGAAGCCATGCTGAACGACGCCGGCAGCGTTGATTCACTGATCGACTCACTCGGCCTTAAGCAGGTGACTGACACCGGCGCCATTGAAGCAGTCGTGGATCAAGTCATTCAGGACAACGCGGGACAGGTCGAAGCCTATCGCGCAGCCGAGCCCGACAAGCAGGGCAAGATGGTCGGTTTTTTCGTCGGCCAAGTCATGAAAGCCTCGGGCGGAAAAGCCAACCCGCAGGCGGTCAATCAAATTCTGCGTCAGAAACTACAAGGATAAGAGCAATGGAACATTCACCAGGTTTTGAAGCCATCTGCAATGCAGCCCGTGCGCGCATTCAGGAAACGGATATCGCAAGCGTTGCAGCCCGTCTAGAGCAGGGCGAGCGCCTAGCACTGATCGATACACGCGAGGATCGCGAATTTGCCAAGAACCGCCTGCCCGGCGCAACTCACCTAGGCAAAGGTGTTATTGAGCGGGATATTGAGGCTGCGTTTCCTGACAAAGATCAAGAGCTGATTTTGTATTGTGGTGGCGGATATCGCAGCGCTTTGGCCGCCGATAACCTGCGCATTATGGGTTACACCCGAGCCATTAGCATGGACGGCGGTGTTCGCGGCTGGAAAGAGGCGGGGCTTGAGCTAGACGAGTCGGCGGTTTAAACGACCCCGACGCCCATGGCTGCTAGCAAGCAAATACATCCTAAAACTCTCATAACGCTGACCTGATCTGGTGGCTTGTACTAACAGCCTAGTACAAGCCTGCTCCAGCGCCAGTTTCTAAGCGCAACGGCAGTCTGAACGTTTGCGACTGCCCAGCTCCATGCACTCCAACAGCACCCCATCCCAGCGGCGAATGCGGCCTGCGGGCAGTGGGGCAAGCCCCCCCAGATAGGCCAACGCCCATTGGCTTTGAGTGGTGGACACCTGCGCCACGACAGGACCCAGAACACCTGAAGCCTCGCAGCTGTGACCAGGGTCTTTTTGTTGACCGAAGATGCAGTGGTAACAAGGCTGGTCGATCTGAGTCGGATCAAAGGCGGCCACTTGGCCGGACAACGCAATGGCGGATCCATAAATCCACGGAACGCCCTGATCGGTTGAGGCGGCGCTCAAGTCCATTCGAATATCCCAGCGATCCGAAGCATCAATCCACAGATCAAAATCGCCTCCGTGCCGTCGCAGCCAAGCGCCATCAATCACAATCGGCAATCCCTGAACCTGCGTGAACTCCGCCAGATCCTGAGCCAGAACCTGCGCCTTGGACTGCCCCAACGCGCTCGTCGCAAAAGCCTGCCGATGTAGGTTAGAGCGTTCGACGACATCCGGATCTGCCAACGTCAGGTGCCCCACTCCCGCACGCGCCAAAAAGTGTGCCGTCCATGAACCTAGCCCGCCGCAGCCGACAATTAACACCCGCTTATCGGCCACTGCCAGCTGTGCCTCGACTCCCCACTGGGGCAATAGAATTTGGCGTGCAAATCGATCCAGCATCAGATCATCCATGCCACTGTCCTCCGGTAATACGTGGGTGACCGAGTAAATCCTCGAGCGACTGAACGGCCTGAAAACCGAGGCGGCGTAACTGGTCTTGAACCGCATCCGCCTGCTGGTAGCCGTGCTCCATCCAACACCAGCCACCGGGCTTGAGCACCCGACTGGCCTGCTGGCTGATGATCTGCAAATCCGACAGGCCTTGTTGGGCGGCCACCAAGGCCGAGCGCGGCTCGCGACACACGCCATCGCCCTCCAATTCAGGCTCGCCGGCATCAATGTAGGGTGGATTAGAAATAACGTTTGCCACGCTGCCCGGAGCGATGCAGCGGGCCCAATCACTACGAATCAAACTGACCCGAGGGGGCAAGTTGCGACGGGCGTAGCTGAGCGCCATCAGTGAGCGTTCGATGGCGATCACTGACAGGTGCGGCTGGTCGGCCAACCAACGGGCAATCGCACCGCTGCCACACCCCAGATCCAGTGTGGCTCCGGGGCTTAGCTGAATTTGTGTGAGGGTTTCTGTATCCGGGCGCGGCACTAAAACACCGGGGCCAACCGCCAACGAATAGTCCAAAAAGTCAGCGTTACCACGGATGACTGCTAGTGATTCACCGGCCATGCGACGGGCCAGCCAAGACTCGAATTGCTCTGGGGCTAGGAGAGGCTGTTCCGGGCGCATCATCCATTCGATGCGATCCAAAGATTGCGACTGAAGGACCAAGGCGATCGCCTCGGCACGGGGAGCCGCTAAGTGCTCAAGTGCGCGGGCCGCCTGATCGACGGCCTGTTGGAGCGTCATGAGCTTAGGTTAGCGAGCTGCTCAGCCTGATATTCACTCAACAGCGGATCGAGTAACGGATTCAGGTCCCCCTCCATCACCTCGGGTAGTTTGTACAAGGTCACATTGACGCGATGGTCGGTGACACGGCCCTGGGGATAGTTGTAGGTGCGAATTCGCTCAGAGCGATCGCCCGACCCCACCAAGGATTTACGCGCCGAGGCCTGCTCTTCATGAGCGGCGTCCTTGGCCGCCTGATTCAGTCGAGACTGCAGCATGGACAAGGCCTTGGCTTTGTTTTTGTGCTGGCTACGCTCGTCTTGGCATTCAACCACCACCCCAGTGGGCAGGTGAGTAATTCGAATCGCCGAGTCGGTGGTGTTGACGTGCTGACCACCCGCGCCAGAGGAGCGGAAGGTATCGATGCGCAGCTCTTCCTTTTTAAAAGCCACTTCACTGACCTCGCCGGCATCGGGCAATACCGCCACGGTGCAAGCCGAGGTATGAATGCGGCCCTGGCTCTCGGTGGCGGGTACACGCTGAACACGATGGGCGCCGGATTCAAATTTCAGACGACTGAACACATCCTGACCCGAGATTTTCATGACCACTTCCCGGTAGCCGCCCATCTCGCCGACCGAAGCGCTCATCACTTGGGTTTTCCAGCGCTGGGTCTCGGCGTAGCGGGTGTACATTCGGAACAAATCCCCGGCAAATAACGCAGCCTCGTCCCCACCAGTGCCCGCTCGCACCTCGACGTACACGTCTTTGTCGTCGTCCGGATCTTTGGGCAACAGCGCCATAGTCAGCTGCTCTTCCAGACTCGCCACTTGCGCCTGCAAGTCCGGCAGCTCTTCTTTTGCCATGGCGCGCAGATCCGCGTCACTGTCCTCAAGCCATTCTTTTGCTTGATTCAAATCATCCAGAGCACTGCGCCAGGCCGTGTACAAGTTCGCGGGGTTCTCCAGCTCGCTGTATTCACGCCCCAAGTCGGCAAAGGCCTTTTGATCGCCAATTACGTCGGGATCAGACATTAACGCCTGAACCTCTTCAAAACGGTCTAGCAGTTGTTCTAATCGGCGTTCAATTCCGGGATTCAAGAGTCGTCCTTGTTGAGTCCCAACACCCGCAGGGCAACCTCAAGTTGCTCTGGATGTGTGGCGACGTTACGCAACCCTTTGGAGGGCTCGTGCAATAGTTTTTGAGAGAGCTCGTGAGCCAGTCGCGCCATAACAACCTCGGCCGCCTCGCCCTTGCGGACTCGGGCCAAAGCCTTGGTCAGTGCCTGTTCCGCCTGAGCCTGACCACGCAGACGCAAAGCAGTAACGTGATCGCCCACTGCGCGGACGGCTTGGTCCTTGGCCAGGCTTTCGAGCTCGGCATCAATAATCAGTTCGGCCCGCTCGCCTTCTTTGGCGCGCAGGGCTCGTCCTTTGTCGATGACCTCACGCAAATCATCAACGCTGTACAAATAGGCATCGGCCAGCTCGTCGACCTCGGGTTCGACGTCCCGAGGAACCGCCACATCAACGATCAAGATGGGGCGGCGACGCTTTTTCAACGCCCGCTCAACCATCCCTTTGCCGACCAAGGGCAGAGGCGCCGCGGTTGAACAAATCAGTATGTCCGCCTGTTCCAGCGCATCACCCAGTTGGGACAAGGCCATGGCCCGGCCGTCCAACTCGGCAGCCAGCTCCTCGGCTTTAGCCAGACCGCGATTCACCACAGTTAATGACTGGACGTTACGCTGTTTTAAATGCCGCCCTACCAAAGCGCAGGTCTCGCCAGCACCCAGCAGGACCGCATGGCAATCGCTGATGGGGTCAAACACCTGCTCGGCCAGTCGTACTGCCGCAAACGCTACGCTGACCGGCTCTTTGCCGATATCGGTTTGGGTACGCACACGCTTGGCCGCGCCAAAAATAGACTGGAAGGTTTGATTTAAATTCGAGCCTACGGCACCCGCAGATTTGGCCTGAGCCAAGGCAGTTTTGAGCTGACCAAAGATTTGTGGCTCGCCCAATACCAAGCTGTCTAAGCCCGCCGCAACACGCATTAGGTGTCGTGCCGCATCCTGATCTCGATAGCAGTAAACATGCTGGGCCACTCGCTCTGGATCAAGCTGAGTACGTCGTGCAATCCAATCGAGCATCGCGGTTTGACAGGCCTGACCACTCAACACCACTTCCGTTCGATTGCAGGTACTCAGAATCAGCGACTCATCAGCCCCAGTTTCGGCCTTAATGCGGGCCAATTCCGCTGGCAGCTCAGCCTCAGCGACAGCCAAGCGCTCGCGCAACGCCACGGGCGCTGTATCATGGTTAAGTCCAATCGCGAGCAAAGTCACAAAAAATGCGTCTCGTTCAAAATCTGTTGGATCATATTCTATCACTGCTGGAGCGGAATCGCAGTGGCTGGCATAGTGCCGACATGAGATGGCTATTAATTGCGGTTCTAGCAACCGGCTGCGCGCACCAAGGCGCCGTGACACAACCCGGGCCAGCCCAGCCGGACACCCGCATCGCAACGCCCCTGCCCGTAGGCTCGTTAGCTGACTTATTAACAGCCGAAGTGGCGATTAAGCGCGGCGATGCCGCGACCGCATACGCCAATTTAGCTAGGCAGGTTGAACAGACCGGCGACGAGGCCGTGGCGCTGCGTGCTGCGCGGGTCGCCACCCAAATTGATGCGAAAACCGCCCTTGCAGCGGCCGAGGCACTGGCACAAATCAGCCAAGGCTTTGAGGCACGCGCTCTGCTGGCGCGGGCTTTGCTGGTCAATCAACAGATCGAACGAGCGGTCATCGAGCTACGAGCCGCGTCTGAGATGCAACCCGATCAAGTGCTCGGATTTCTGCCGCGACTGCTGCAAGGCCAGCCGGAGTGGTCTGCGCAATTGGCCGAACAGCTGGCGACTCCCACCCCTAGAAGCTTGGCGCTTGGCGTGCCTTTGCTGTACGCCACTGAAGCGGCCTATGGCGCTGAGCGGGCACTGCCCATCGCAAAACGCCTGACGCGTCAGCACCCCAAACGCCCTAGTCTGTTTGCCGAGGCCGCCCGAATAGCGCAACAAGCCGAGGGTTCAGACAGCGCCATTCAGATCCTGTCCGCAGGCATCAAGCAACATCCACAGGATCAAAGCCTGTTGCTGACACGCACCCAGCTGCAAGTCGCAACCCAGCACTATACCGACGCGATTAACGGATTTGCTCTACTGTCTCAGCTGGATCCAGACGAGACGAGCTACACTAGCAGTCAAGGCATGCTGGCGGTCGAAGTCGAGGACTTTGAGCGGGCTGAGCGCCTAGGGCAATCGCTGCTTGAGCAACCCGCCACTGAACGTTCAGGGCGACTGATTTTGGGGCTGGCGGCAACTGCCCAAAATAGCCTTGAGCGTGCTCGTCAATTGCTGAGCACCGAGCAAGGCGACAGGTTTTTACTGGCCAGGACACAGCTGGCGCAGGCCTATTTGGACAACCATCAGATAGAGCAACTTGAGACTTGGTTAAATGAGGGGCGTCAGGTTCGACCCGATCAAGCGGTCACGCTGTATCTAACCCAAGCTGAGCTATACAGCGAAACAGGCCTCAAGGACCGCATTGTTGGCCTACTCAGCACCGCGTTAAGCGAACACCCTGACAACTTTCGATTGCTGTATGCCCGAGCGCTGTATCGTGATTCAGGGGATACGCAGGACATCGTCGCTGATTTGAAGGCGGCACTGGCACTGGAGCCTGACAATGCCTCGGCGTTGAATGCACTGGGTTACACCTATGCGGACGCCAACATTGAGCTGGATACGGCACTGGATTTAATCGGCCGCGCCTTGGCCATTCGCACCGATGATGCCGCAATACTGGACTCAATGGGGTGGGTTCACTATCGACTGGGCAACCTGCCCCAGGCGCTCAGCTGGCTGGAGCGGGCATTCGAGCAACTGCCCGATGCCGAAATCGGCGCCCACTTGGGTGAAGTACTATGGGTTGATCAGCAAAGCGCGCGTGCCCGCGAGATTCTGAGTCAGGCCCTAGAGATGGACCCCACCAACCCGGTGCTGCTCAAGACCCTCGAGCGTCTAGGCATCGAGTTGCCATGAAACTCTGGGTCATACTGTTATCCGCTGCACTAGCTGGATGCATCAGCGCGCCCACTTCAGCACCGACCGGCAAGGCTGCCATTCAACAGCAGATCCAAGGCCGACTGAGCGTGACCCAACCCAACCGGCGGGATACCGCAGGATTCGGATACCGCCGCATCGGCAGGGTGCAACAATGGGACTTCACCGGGCCTGCCGGTGGGCCACTGGGATCACTCTTTATTGCCCCAGAATTAACCCGTTGGCAGCCCAGCAAAGGTGAGCCACTCAGCGCGCAGGATCCACAGGTGCTAGCGCAACAGGCATTGGGGATCAATTTACCGCTGCAACACGCGGCAAAATGGTTGTCCGGCCAGGCCCCATCCAGCGACCAGCTGGATGGCTGGGAGCTGACCTATCGCAAGTGGGACGAGGAAATGCGCCCCAAAATTTTAGACATTTCAAAGGACGGCATCCGCGTGCGGGTGGCGATCAAACAATGGCTGTACACCCCAAATTAAGCCCATCTAGCCGGGCTGAATTCGACGTTCAGATAGAGGCACCGGCGAAAATCAACCACTTTTTGCACGTGCTCGGGCGACGCGAAGACGGCTACCACGATCTACAAACTGGCTTTCAATTTTTGAGCTGGGGCGACACGCTTCACTGGCGCGCCAGTGATGAGTTCCGAGTGACGGGGCTGGAAGGCGTAGCGATGACGGACAACCTGATCTGGCAGGCCGGACAAGCCTTGGCCACAGCAGGCGGTATACAGCCCCACGGCCACCTGCACATCGATAAACAAATTCCAGCAGGCGCGGGCCTAGGTGGCGGCAGCAGCAACGCGGCCAGCGCACTACTGCTGTTGCGCCAGCAATGGGGACTCAATGTGGATGACGTCACATTGCATCAGATTGGCACCCGATTAGGTGCAGACGTTCCGATTTTCTTGCATGGACGCAGCGCCATCGGCACCGGCATCGGCGAGCAGCTGAGCGAGTTGGATTGGCCAGTCTGTCGAATCGATTTATTCATGCCTGCGGTTCATGTTCCTACTCGAAATATCTTTATGGACGAGGTGTTGACTCGTAACAGTGAGGCCATTAATATCCGCGCCGCTCTAGACGGTAACGGCCACAATGATTGTGAACCGGTCTGTCGAAAGCAGTTTCCAGAAGTGGATGCGCTGTTTGTCAGCTTAGCTGACCGACAACCGAAACTTTCTGGCAGTGGTGGAACCGTTTTTGTCCTAGACGATAAATTCAGTTCATCCGAAATTGCAGCCTGTCAGGTACGACATTTGCAAACGAGGACAACAAACCACTCGTCAGCTATACAAGACTGACGTAAACTTCGCACTCAACTGGGGTGTGGCCAAGTGGTTAAGGCACCGGTTTTTGGTATCGGCATTCGAAGGTTCGAATCCTTCCACCCCAGCCAAATTTAAAAAAGGACCTCACGGTCCTTTTTTTGTGCCTAAAAATCAGAGCGTGCGGCCTACCAGATCCCAAAGGTTTCCGTACAGATCCCGAAACACGACCACTTTTCCGTAGTCCTCGCTGCGCGGCTCTTCAATAAAGTCGACGCCCATCTCGGAATACCGCTGATAATCGCCATCAAAATCCTGGGTATCCAGAAACAAGAAAACACGTCCGCCGGTTTGCCGACCCACCGCCGCTTGTTGCTCGGCATTTTTTGCCTTAGCCAACAGCAAGGCACAGCCGCCGGCCGAAGGACGCACCACCACCCAGCGCTTGCCACCACCCATATCGGTATCTTCGACCAAATCAAAGCCCAGTGTGCCGACGTAATAATCTAATGCTTCGTCGTAGTCCGACACCAACAACGCAATTTTTGACAAGGACTGCATGTCAACTCTCCTAATAACAGTGCCTCTAAACTACCACTAACCGCCCCTTCAACGTTGCGATTTAGCGCCGGTTTTTCCTAGTGATTTTTCAATCAAACCCGCGTAATATTCGCGCCCTCGGAATCGCGTCCAAAGGAGACGGACATGGCTCAAATGATGTTGTTTTCAGGCAATGCAAACCCCCAACTGGCGGGCGACATTGCTGGATATCTCGGAATCCCGCTGGGACAAGCCGAAGTCGGTAAGTTCAGCGACGGCGAAATCGCCGTAGATATCGCAGAAAACGTACGAGGCAAGGACGTCTTTATCATCCAGCCGACCTGCAGCCCAACCAACGACAACCTGATGGAGTTGGTGGTACTAACCGACGCTCTGCGCCGCGCCAGCGCCAGCCGCATTACTGCGGTGGTGCCGTACTTTGGATACGCCCGTCAGGATCGTCGTCCTCGCAGTGCACGTGTGCCGATTACCGCCAAGGTGGTCGCTGACATGATGGTCAGTGTAGGCGTTGACCGCGTTTTAACGGTTGACCTGCATGCGGACCAGATTCAGGGCTTCTTCGATGTCGCGGTGGACAACATCTATGCCACTCCGGTGTTGCTAGACGACATCCAAAAAAGTCGTTACGAAGACTTGATCGTGGTATCCCCAGACATCGGCGGTGTCGTTCGCGCCCGTGCAATTGCCAAACAATTGGACGATGCCGACCTGGCGATCATTGATAAACGTCGCCCCAAAGCCAACCAGGCCGAGGTGATGAACATCATCGGTGACGTCGAAGGCAAAACCTGCATCATCGTTGACGATATCGTTGATACCGCCGGCACTCTTTGCAACGCTGCCAAAGCACTCAAAGAAAAAGGCGCTAAAAAGGTCGTGGCCTATTGCACCCACCCGGTACTTAGCGGGCGCGCATTAGAGAACATCACCAGCAGTGAGCTTGACGAAATGGTCGTCACTGATACTATCCCGCTCCGGTCAGAATTGGCTGAATGCGGGCGCTTGCGAGTGATCAGCGTCTCAGAATTGATTGGCGAGGCCATGCGCCGCGTCAGCAACGAAGAATCCATTAGCGCTATGTTTCGCTAGGGATAACACTTAAGGGGCTGGTCGAGGCCCCTTTATCATTACTATTGGAGTACTCAACATGAGTGAACAAAATCTGGCAGCCGTCTCACGTACGGTTACAGGGAAAGGTTCGAGCCGCCGCCTGCGCCGCCTGGAAAATCTAGTTCCTGGCATCGTCTACGGTGGTAAGGGTGAGCCGACGCAAATCGCGATCGCCCAGAACGTTTTAATCAAAGCACTAGATGACGAAGCCTTTTACTCATCTGTCGTTAACCTAGAAATCGACGGTAAAGTAGAAAGCGTGATCCTGAAAGACCTTCAGCGTCACCCCGCTAAGCCAATCGTTCTGCACGCTGACTTTATGCGTGTTGATGCTAAGACTGAGATCGTTGTTAGCGTTCCTTTGCACTTCATCAATGAAGACAAGTGTGTTGGCGTGAAGATGCAGTCGGGCAAGATCATGCACGAAGCCTCTGAAGTTGAAGTTCGTTGCTTACCCGCAGACCTGCCTGAGTTCATCGAAGTCGACATGACTGAAGTTGAAGCCGGCACCACCCTGCACATCTCTGACCTGACACTGCCCAAAGGCGTTGTGTCGACTCAGCTGACCATGGATCACGATCTGCCGATCGCCGGCGTCAAGAAGCCCGGTGGCGCTGCAGCCAGTGATGAAGAAGGCGAAGAAGGCAGCGCGGAGTAATCCCCCTGGCTTCTACCTTTCTATTAGCGGGACTGGGCAACCCTGGATCCCGCTACGACAAAACCCGGCACAACGCCGGGTTTTGGTTTTTGGACCAAGTCGCACAGCGTTATCACCTGAGTTTTCGTAGCGAGACGAAATTTCACGGTGAGTACGTCAAAGGCCCCATCGAAGGTGCCGAGCAGCTACTCATTAAACCCTCCACCTTCATGAATCGGTCCGGTCAATCCGTCGGTGCGGTCTGCAAATTTTTTAAGCTGCCGGTTAGCCAAGTCCTGGTGATTCATGACGAGCTCGATCTGCCCCCAGGGCAGATGAAGTTTAAAACCGGAGGCGGGCACGGCGGACACAATGGCCTACGCGATATCCACGCGCATCTGGGCCAGCCGGACTATCACCGATTGCGTATTGGTATCGGACACCCGGGCAATGCCAAGCAGGTAGCAGACTACGTACTTAAAAATCCGGGCTCGGACGACCGCATTGCGATCGATCGTGCCATCGACGTCGCGTTAGACGCTCTGCCCCTCATTCTAAGCGGGGACTTTGCCCGCGCCACCAACCAAATTAACGGCCACAAGCCCTAGGAAGACACATGGGATTCAAATGCGGAATCGTTGGCTTGCCCAACGTTGGAAAATCTACTCTGTTCAACGCCTTGACCAAGGCCGGCATTGACGCTGAGAACTTCCCGTTCTGCACGATCGAGCCCAACGCCGGCGTCGTTCCCGTGCCCGACCCTCGTCAGGACAAGCTGGCCGAACTGGTGAATCCTGAAAAGGTGATTGCGACCACCATGGAGTTTGTCGACATCGCAGGCCTGGTCGCCGGCGCCAGTAAAGGCGAAGGTCTGGGCAACCAGTTCCTGGCCAACATCCGTGAAACCGATGCCATTGCCCATGTGGTTCGTTGTTTTGAAGATGACAACGTCATCCACGTCTCGAATCGGGTAGATCCGCTGGCCGATATTGAAGTGATCAACACGGAATTGGCACTGGCCGATTTGGATACGGTTGAGCGCATTCACCAGCGCCAAACTCGCGCAGCCAAAGGCGGAGACAAAGACGCGAAAGCCCAAGTGGCGTTGTGTGAGCGGATGCTACCGATTCTGAACGAAGCACAACCCGTGCGCTCACTCGAGTTTGACGAGAACGAGGCGAAGTGGGTTAAGCAAATGCAGCTGCTAACGTCCAAGCCCACTTTGTACGTTGCCAACGTTAGCGAAGACGGCTTCGAAAACAATCCCCACCTGGACAAGGTGATGGAGCTGGCTAAAAGCGAAAACGCTCAAGTGGTCAGCATCTGCAACAAGCTAGAAGCTGAAATCTCGGAGTTAGAAGACGACGAGCGCGATGAGTTCCTGGCCGACCTGGGCATGGAAGAGCCTGGCCTGGATCGCGTCATTCGCGCTGGCTACGAATTACTCGGCCTGCACACCTACTTCACGGCAGGTGTCAAAGAAGTTCGTGCATGGACCGTCAAGAAGGGTGCGACCGCGCCCGAAGGTGCCGGTGTCATCCATACGGACTTCCAAAAAGGCTTTATTCGCGCCGAAATCGTTGGCTACGAAGACTTCGTCACCCTAGGTGGTGAAGCCGGCGCCAAAGAAGCTGGAAAGTGGCGTCTGGAAGGCAAGGATTACGTCCTGAAAGACGGCGATGTCGTGCATTTCCGCTTCAACGTTTAAAGATGCTTGGGAGGCGTTGACAAGGTCAAAACGCCCCCCTATCATTCGCGCCCACGATGGCTATGTAGCTCAGCTGGTTAGAGCACAGCATTCATAATGCTGGGGTCGGTGGTTCAAGTCCACCCATAGCTACCATCCCCCTTTCTAGGGAGTTCTGATCATTATGGTCGGTCCCGAGCAGCTTCAATCTTACGTTCGCGGCAACGTTTTAAATCCCAACGAAGAATTGCTATGGCAAGGCCGTGGTAAACCGCCAACGACGCTAAAATTTCGCTGGTTGGGCGAGCGCCCACAATTCATCGCGCTCGGATGGATAGGGTTTCTATTCGCGGCACTCGCTTTTGCACTGAATGCACCACTCGCCGTCACGCTACCGGTAGCACTGGTTGGACTGTGGTTCGCTGGGGGCGCACTACGCGACAGCAAGCACCTCAGCCGCAGCTTCTATTTCATAACCGATCAGAGAGCCTTTCGAGTTGAGGTCGGCCAGCGGGTCAAGATTGATGAACGTCCGCATGATGACCTACACCAGGCTGAACACGGTATAAAAGGTGCGACGCTGTCGTATTCATCCCAGCCCGAACTGAGCTTTCGCTACACCACCGATGCCGAACGCGCTGTGCAGACCGCACAAAAACAGATTAGAAAACCTAATCCATAGCGAACTATTGATCGCTTTCCAATATTCGACGTAAGTCTAAACTGTCTGCCAACACAAACACACTGGAGACAGCAGAATGAGCACACACAAACGCTACAACGCCTTCCAACCGCTTGCGACTCCGGCTCAGGCCATCAAGTGGTTTGCCTTTCCCTTCGTCGCTTTGGCTAACCTATCAAACCGCCTAGTAGAGATTGAGCAAGACTTGGCTGCGATGCGCAAAGAGCGCGCCAAAATGGAAGCAACCGGTCGTTTGTCGTTTAATCGCTAAACGACTTCCATACGAACCCTGGCAAGAATGTCATTCGATAGTTGAAGCAATTTCTTGCTGCGATTCAAGCACACGTTAGCTCGCTCGATACGCTCTTTTAACGACAGGCTCAACACATCAGTAGGCTGGAATTCCGCAAAAGAAGTATCGTTTGGGCTAACAAGCTCGACTTTTCTTGAAAGTGTCATAAACACCATCTCCGTCAAACCGTGGAGCTTATCCGTGCCCCACATCCCATATAAATAAACGACACTCCTTCGCCGTGACCCAAGGATAGCCAACATTTCATTCCAAAAGCTAGTAGCCTTTTGGAGGCTCTGGGAGAACACGCATGCAAGCGGCTTTTCAACATCTACAACGGCTCGACTACCCTCGGCTGAGTGAGTTCGTTCGCGAATCCGGACCGCTGACATTGGATCAGCGCCATGACCCACAGGCATGGCCAGCTCTGGTTCGGGTCGTTCTGGGCCAGCAAGTATCCACTACAGCGGCACAATCCATCTGGAACAAAGTGTCCGCGGTGTGCGGCGGTGATTTTGAAGGCGTCTTTCTGGACCGTCCCGACGCATTACGCGAATGCGGGCTATCCCGGGCTAAACAACGCACGCTCACTGAACTGCTCCAAGCCAAGCGGGATGGATCGCTGGATCTGCCGAGTTTGATTGATACGGACTTCGACACACGACTGGCCACACTGAGCCCTTTTTGGGGCATTGGGCCGTGGTCAGTTCAAATGTTTAGCATGTTTCACTGCTTGGACAGCGATATCTGGTCGCCGGGGGATCTGGCCCTGAAAAAGGGTGTGATCGGGTTCAGTGAGGGACGGGATCCGGACGACTTGATTCAGTCTGCCCGCCCCTACCGGACGTACTTGGCGCTGTACTGCTGGAAAGCAGCCAACGCCAATTTGTTTTAGACCCAGCCCTGCAGTTCGCGCTCGACCAGCGTAGCAATCATCTGGTTGCTGCGATCGCTCGAGTTCAAGCAGGGGATGTAGGTGAAGTGCTCGCCCCCATGCTCCTCAAAGGTCTCTTTAAGGCCGATCGCAATCTCTTCTAAGGTTTCCAGGCAATCCACGCTAAAGCCCGGCGCAACAATTGCCAGTTTCTTCACGCCCTGCTTAGCCAACGCCTCTACCGTTTTATCGGTGTAGGGCTGTAGCCACTCTTTCGGCCCAAAACGGGACTGGAAGGTCTGGGTGTACTGATCTGCCGGCCAATCCAGTTTTTCACGGATCAGGCGGCCGCTTTTCGCGCAAAAGCAGTGGTATGGGTCACCCTTGTCCAAATACTCCTTGGGCACCCCGTGGAAGCTAGCCAATAGGTGATCTGGCTGCCAATCCAAGCCTGACAGGTGTTCATTGATGCTATCCGCGACGGCATCGATGTACTCAGGCCGATCATGGTACTGCGGCAGAGTACGAACCGCAGGCTGCCAACGCTGGGCTTTCAACCAATCAAAGGCCTTGTCGTTGACCGTAGCCGTCGTTGCTGCGCTGTATTGCGGGTACAACGGCACCAACAAGATCCGGCCGCACCCGGCATCACGAAGCGTATCTAAGCCTGATGCCATACTCGGATTGCCGTAGCGCATTGCAAACTCAACCTGAACATTAGGCCAGTGCTGCGCTGCATGTGCCTTGAGCGCTTTTGTTTGCGCCTTGGTGTGCGTCAGTAACGGCCCCTCATTGGCCTCGTGGTTCCAAATCTGATCGTAGGCGTGACCACTCTTCTTTGGCCGTACCGTCAGAATGATGCCCTGCAGGATGGGCTGCCATAACCAGGGCGACAATTCGATCACGCGACGATCCGATAGAAACTCCGACAAATAGCGGCGCATAGATTTGTAATCCGTGCCATCAGGGGTGCCAAGATTAACCAGCAGTACCCCGACCTTGGGCGGCAGGACCTTGGGATGTTGTTCAGGAAGCATATGGGATCCTTATTAAGCTGTACCGTTAAGTTGGGCTGGGACGCCCAAAATCAACACTCTGCAAAGGCGCGTAACAACTCAGCTAAATAGGCGCCGTCGGCCTGCCCAGCGGTTTCGCGGGCGGAATGCATCCCCCAGGTAGGCGCCCCTAAATCCAACGTCGGCACCCCCAAACGCGAGGCGGTGATCGGCCCGATGGTGCTGCCGCAACCTAAATCCGCTCGGTTGGCAAACTGCTGCAGAGGAATGTTGTTTTGCTCCGCCAAATCGATCGCCAAGGCCACCATTGCAGGCTCGGTGGCGTAACGCTGGTTAGCATTAATCTTTAATACCGGCCCCGCGTTTAGCAACGGCCGCTGCAAGGTTGCATGTTTATCGGCGTAGTTGGGGTGCACGCCGTGCGCATTATCAGCCGAGAACATCAGGCTGATGTCCATGCTGCCTGGCTCGCCGTACCAATCCTGCAATGCGCGCTCCAGCATAGGCCCGTCAGCCCCGACGGATGACTGACTACCGACTTCTTCGTGATCGTTACACACCAAGATGACCCCGTGTTGCTCGGGGTCGGCCTCGAGCAACGCTGTTAAACCAGCGTAACAGCTCAGCAAATTGTCCAGGCGCGGTGCGACCACCCAATCACCCTCCAGCCCGACGACATCACTGGGTTGCATGGGATAAGCGCACAGATCGCTCGCCAAGACCTCATCGCCGTCATGCAGGCCCCAGTCAGAAAGCAGGTCGGTCATACTCGGGACCGAATCGGCCTGCCCCAGCACCATATTGAGGTGCTTTTCAGGGTTGATGGAGCGGGATTTGTTGGCCTCTCGATCCAGGTGAATCGCCAAGGAAGGCACCAATGCGACCGCCGCGTTCGAATCAATTAGGCGAGTCACTCGCGCGCCTTGCGCATCACGCACCACCGCACGGCCAGCCAGCCCTAGTTCTCGATCAAACCAGGGATTCATCAACACACCGCCGTAGGTCTCGATTGAGGCCATCAGATAGCCCTCGGCCAGATACAACGCGTTAGGCTTGAAGCGCAGATTAGGGCTGTCGGTATGCGCGCCGATAATGCGCCAGCCACTGTCCAAGCCCAGCGGTGTGATGCCGGCGACGATTGAGCCTGCGCGAATACGAAAAACCCGAGAACCCGGTGCTGCGGCGCCGTCGCACTCAACAAACCCGGCGTCCTCGAGACGCTCGCGCAGTTGCTGTGCGGCATGCCATGGCGTGGGAGATGCGTCGATGAAATCGATTAACCCGGCGTTAAATGCTTTGGCGTTCAAACTGTACTCCTACGACGTTGCGACCTAGTATCGAGACATCGGAATCAACCACCGATGTTGCTACTCTAAGTTTTATTACCCAATATTTGGAATATGTACATGATCTGGCGGTCCCTGTCTCTCAGCGTTGTTCTTCTTGGTCTAGGTTTGCCAGCACAGGCGCTGTCGCTGCAGCCGGATCCGCAGTACAACGATCTGGTCAAATCGGTCGTCAAAGTCACCAAACGGCGACATTTCGTCGAGCGCACGATCAACGATCAGCTCAGCCGTGAAGTCTTCCAAGAGTACCTAGAGCTGCTGGACCCCACTCACTCCAACTTCACCCAACAGGACATCAACGAGCTGGGTCGCTGGGAGACCTTGCTAGACGATCAACTCGAGGATGGCCAACAGACCGCCGCGTTCGCCATTTACGCTCGCTTTGCCGAACGCTCAGAAGCGCGACTGAACTTTTATCTGGACACCATCGCCGAGGCAGACCTGATCGATTTGAACGCACCGGGGCTGCTTGAAGCAGACCCCGACAAGCGTGGCTATGCCCGCGACGATCAAGCGCTGCGTGATTTGTGGCGCGACCAGGTCCGCAACCAGCTATTGAATCTGGTGCTGGCCGAGCAAAGCGTCGACGAAGCTGCCCAGCGACTCAAGCGTCGTTTCGAGGCACAGATAACACGACTCGAACAAACCCGTTCGCTGGATGTTGTCAGTAATTTTTTGAATGCCTACACCCGGACGTTTGATCCGCACACGGTGTACTACAGCCCTCGTCAGGCAGAAAACTTCGACATCAACATGAGCCTGCAGCTGCAGGGTATTGGTGCAGTTCTGCAAACCGAAGATGAGATGACTCAGGTGGTTAACCTGATTCCCGGAGGACCCGCTGAGCGCGCCGGCGAATTGAAAGCTGCGGACAGGATTTTGGGCGTCGCACAAGAAAACGAGCAAATGGTCGATGTGGTCGGTTGGCGCCTAGACGAAGTGGTCCAGCTGATTCGCGGGCCACAAGACTCCACCGTCCAGTTGGAAATCTTACCCGCGGGCGCCGCGGTGGGGAGTCCCAGCAAGATCATCACCATTGTGCGCGACACGGTCCAGCTTGAAGACCAAAGCGCTAAGAGCGAAATCCTAGAGTTGGATGGCCGCAAGCTGGGCGTGATTAACGTGCCCACATTTTACACCGACTTTGCCGCTCGTCAGCGCGGCGAGAGCGACTATCGCTCGACCACCCGTGATGTAGCTCGGCTGCTGGAAGAGTTAAAGCGCGACAACATTGAAGGCCTGATTCTGGATCTGCGTGGCAATGGCGGCGGCGCCTTGCAAGAAGCCAACAGCCTAACCGGGCTGTTTATTCCGACTGGCCCCGTGGTGCAAATTCGCGGAACCGGACGGCGCCAGCAGGTACTGGCCGATCAGGACCCTCGAGTTCAATGGAATGGCCCGCTGGTGGTCTTGGTTGACCGATCCAGCGCCTCAGCCTCAGAGATTCTGGCAGGCGCCATTCAGGACTACGAGCGCGGCCTGATTGTCGGCAACCAGACCTTTGGTAAAGGCACCGTTCAGGCGGTTCTGCCACTGGGTGCCGGTCAAATTAAACTGACCCAAGCCAAGTTCTATCGTATCTCGGGCGAGAGCACCCAGAACAAAGGGGTGATGCCGGATATCGCATTACCTTGGAGCATGGATCCCGAGATCGTCGGTGAAGGCGTTTTGGATCGTGCGATGCCGTGGGACACCATCAGCCCTGCGCCTTACCGGATTTACGGCGATTTAGATGACGTGGTGGCGCCCTTGGATCAGCAGCACCGCCTGCGAACCGAGCAGGACCCCGCCTTTGTATTTTGGAGAAACTACTTCGACGAGCTAAACGAGCAGGCCAACGATACCCAGCTACGTCTATCGATCGATCAGCGCAAAGCCTTTCAGGAAGATCAACGTCTGGCGCTGTTAGATATTGAAAATCAGCGCCGTGCAGCGCTGGGACTAGAGCCCGTCGACACCTTTGATCGGATCGAAGCACAAGAGATTTTGATGGAAGCCGGCCTGAAAGAGACCGGCTTGATTCTGCTGGACTACATCGATCTGTAGACGAGCTAGTCGAACTCGCGCGGAGGACTGAAGTTGATCGGAGTGACCTTGGCACTGCCTTCGCGCACACGGGTCACACCCACGGCTTCGACCTCATCGACGCGAACCACGGCGTGGATCGGGATGTAGCTGCGTTTGACGCCGCTGAACTCTTGCTTGAGTTTTTCTTCGCTGGGATCGACCACCACGCTGGAGCGCTCGCCAAACACCAACTCTTCAATCTCTAGAAAGCCGTACAAATCTGACTGGTAAATCTGACGCGCGTAGACCTCAAAAACCTTGTCTTGATTCACGAATAACACGCGGTACAGCGGGGTTTGGGCTTTAATCGTCATGATTTGACCGAAATTTTTGCGGAGCGGGAGTTTTCCACCTCAATAAAGCCTCGTCAAGCTGGGGGCAAGTTGTTTTATACTGCGCGCCCTAAATGGAGAGACCATGAAAAAGCTTTACATCAAAACCCACGGTTGTCAGATGAATGAATACGATTCCAATCGTATGGCGGATGCCCTGCGCGAGTCGCACGGATTGGAGCCCACAGACAATCCGGACGAAGCTGATGTAATTCTGCTGAACACCTGTTCGATCCGTGAAAAAGCCCAAGAAAAAGTCTTTAGCGAGCTGGGGCGTCTGCGTCCGCTGAAAGCGAAGAACCCGGATCTGGTAATTGGCGTGGGTGGTTGTGTCGCTAGCCAAGAAGGCGAGGCCATTCAAAAGCGGGCCCCCTACGTTGACATGGTATTCGGCCCGCAAACGTTGCACCGACTGCCCACCATGGTTAATGCCGCAGCCAAGTCAGAAAAAGTCGTCGACATTAGCTTTCCTGAGATTGAAAAGTTCGACAACTTGCCCGAGCCCAAGGTCGAGGGCGTCAGCGCCTTTGTGTCGGTCATGGAAGGTTGTTCGAAGTACTGCACCTTTTGCGTCGTGCCCTACACCCGTGGCGAGGAAGTCAGCCGCCCATTCGATGACGTGGTCGCTGAATGTGCCAGCCTGGCTGCCCAAGGGGTGCGCGAAATTAATTTGCTGGGGCAAAACGTCAATGCGTATCGCGGCGCCACTCACGATGACGCGACCGCCAGCTTGGCTGATCTGATCACGGTGATTGCTGCCATTGATGGGCTGGATCGCATTCGCTTCACCACCTCGCACCCGGTCGAATTTACCGACGATCTGATCGATGCGTTTGCCAATGTGCCTGAGTTAGTCAGCCACCTGCACCTGCCGGTGCAGTCAGGCTCCGATCGCATCTTGGCCCTGATGAAACGCGGTCACACCGCGATCGAGTACAAGTCTAAAATTCGTGCTCTGCGCAAGGCTCGCCCGAACATCAGCCTATCCAGTGACTTTATTATTGGCTTCCCCGGCGAGAGCGACCAAGATTTTAACGACACCATGCGCCTGATCGAGCAGGTCGGGTTCGATCACTCATTTAGCTTTATCTACAGCCGTCGCCCGGGCACGCCAGCCAGTGACATGGCGGATGATGTGGCCGAGGACGTCAAGAAAAAGCGCCTACAGATCTTGCAGGGACGCATCTCGGGCATGGCCATGGATATCTCGCAAAAAATGATCGGAAATACCGAAAACGTATTGGTGACAGGCGTTAGTAAAAAGGATCCGGGGCAGCTACAAGCGCGCACCGAGAACAACCGCGTGGTCAACTTCCGTTGCGATGATGCCAGCCTGATCGGCCATTTTACCGATGTACTAATCGAAGAAGCGCTGCCTAACTCCTTGCGTGGCACCCTGGTCGACCCCACCATTAAACGATAGAAAGTTGGCACCCTTTTAATCCGGCGCTATTCTGTGAATACGCCCTCTAAACCGAGCACCCAATTGAGTTCAGACACTCTAACGCGCCGGTTGCAACTGCAACCGGACAACGCAACCCGCCTACAAACCCTGTGCGGAATGCACAACGAAAACCTCAAGCTGCTCGAACGCCGCTTAGGCATCGAGATTCGCTCACGGGGCAATCAATTTGAATTGACCGGACCGGCTGACACTGCCGATCTGGGTTGTCGTCTGCTGGACGAGATCTACGAAAGTACTGAGTCAATCAAGGACATTGGTCCCGAGGATTTGCATTTAATCCTGCAAGAACACCGCATCGACAACCACCACGCGCGCTTTGATGAGCAGATCGACAGCTCGGTCATCCAAACACCCAAGGTGTCGGTGCGCCCTCGAGGCGGCAACCAACGTGGATACGTTGAATCGATCAAAAAACATGACATCTCGTTTGGTATCGGCCCTGCCGGCACCGGCAAGACCTGGCTGGCGGTAGCCTGCGCCGCCGAGGCACTGAAACAAGATCGCGTGCGTCGAATCTTGCTGGTGCGCCCCGCCGTGGAAGCCGGCGAAAAACTGGGCTTCTTGCCCGGTGATTTGGCTCAAAAGGTCGACCCTTATCTGCGCCCTTTGTATGACGCGTTATACGAGATGCTGGGATTCGAGCAGGTCGGACGACTGATCGAGCGCCAGGTGATCGAAGTGGCACCACTGGCCTTTATGCGCGGTCGTACATTAAACGATGCGTACATCATTTTGGATGAGAGCCAGAACACCACGCGTGAACAGATGAAGATGTTCCTGACACGTATCGGTTTTGGTTCTAAAGCCGTAATCACCGGCGATCCCTCGCAGATCGATTTGCCCAGTGCCAAAGCCTCGGGCCTGCTCAACGCGCTAGAAATTTTGGACAACGTCGATGGCATTGGCATCACGCACTTCCAAAGCAAAGATGTCGTGCGACATCCGCTGGTCCAGCGCATTGTTGAAGCCTATGACCGGAAACCGCCGCATGCAGATTGATTTACAAATCGATGCCGCTGAGGCACCGGAACCCGACTCGATCATCGCCTGGGCGCAATGGGCCTCAGGCGAGCTACTCGATCTGCCAGCCTTGGCAGATGACACCGAACTGTCCATCCAAGTGCTTGACGAGGATGCGGTTCAAACGCTGAACCGCGAGTTTCGCGGAAAAGACAAACCCACCAACGTTCTGTCCTTCCCTTACGAGGCGATGCCCGGCGTGGAAATCCCACTGCTAGGGGATATCGTCCTGTGCGCCGGCGTCATTGCCCGCGAAGCGAAAGAACAACAAAAATCCCTGCAGGATCACTGGGCCCATATGCTGGTCCACGGTGTTTTACATCTGCGCGGATTCGACCATATTGAAGATGATGAAGCCGAGGAAATGGAAGCCCTAGAACGCTCGATCCTGAGCGCTCACGGTGTGAGTGACCCCTATGAGTGAGAAAAGCCGAAGTTTGATGGGGCGGATCCAGAAAGCCTGGAACCCCGAGCCCCAAGACCGAGATGAATTACTGGACGTCCTGCGCGACGCCCACAACGACAACCTGCTAAACGCCGAGGTGCTCAGCATCATCGAGGGCGCCTTGCAGGTCGCCGAGATGCAAGTGCGTGACGTGATGATTCCGCGCGCCCAAGTCGTCGAAATCCGCAGTGTTGAGGCGATCGACGAATTCATGCCTCGAGTCGTTGAATCTGCCCACTCACGCTTCCCAGTGCTAAACGATTCTGACGATGTGGTGGGCGTCTTGTTAGCCAAAGATCTGCTGCCGCTGTTGATGAGCGATCGCTCTAGCGACGAATTTCAACTCAAGGAAGTCGCGCGCCCGGCGCGCTTTGTGCCCGAGTCCAAACGTCTGGATACACTGCTGCGTGAATTCCGTGATCAACGTTTTCACATGGCCTTGGTCGTTGATGAATTCGGCGAATTCGCAGGCTTGGTCACCATTGAAGACGTGTTAGAACAGATCGTCGGGGACATCGAAGACGAGCATGACATCGACGAAGATGATGGCGTGCGCGATCTAGGCGACAACGTGTTTATGGTCAAAGCGACGCTCGCCATTGCGGACTTTAACGAGGCCATGGGCACCGCCTTTGCAGACGATGATTTTGACACCATCGGTGGGATTGTGGTGCACGCGTTCGGCCATCTACCGGCGATTGATGAAAAAGTTGTGCTGGGTGGTTGGGAGTTTGAAGTCACCAACGCTGACAATCGTCGCGTTCACCTGTTCCGGGTCGCCAAAGCGGTTGAAGCGCTGGCAACTTAGCGCCCTCGCCGCGCTCGGCGGCGTTGCGCAAACCCTATCGCTGGCCCCCTTTGACTGGGTCGCTCTACTGCCGATCGGATTGCTGTGCTGGCTGATTGCCCTGCGCCACGCACCGATCCTGGCCAGTTTCTGTTTTGGGCTAGGGCTGTATGCCAGTGGCGCCAGCTGGGTCTGGATCAGCATCCGCGATGTTGCGGGAACGCCCCTGGTTATCGCCGCCGTCTTGCAATCCGCCTTCATTGTGGGTCTGGCCGGTGTATTTGCAGTGAATGGCTGGTTCTTTGGACGCCTGACACGCGTATCGCTGTGGCTCAGTTTCCCCGCGACGCTGTTGATCAGCGAGTTTATCCGCACGCATTTTTTAACCGGCTTTCCCTGGCTGCTGGCCGGCTACGCCTGGCTGGACACCCCATGGCAGTCACTAGCGCCCATCGTGGGTGTTTATGGATTGTCGGCGCTGGCCGCCCTAATGGCGGTCGCCATGTACCAACGCTCGCTCTGGATGCTTGCATTGCTGGCACTGGCCTTGGTCCCTAACACTCAATGGACTGAATCCACGGACAGTCGCAGTTTTACCCTGGTTCAGGGCAATATTCCGGCCAATCAAAAATGGTCTCCTCAGTGGCGTGACACCATTATTGATCGCCACATTGATCTGACCTTGGCGCAGCCTGCCGATATTGTGTTGTGGAGTGAGGCTGCCCTGCCCTTGCTAAACCAAGACGCCGATGCATTTTTCGACCGCTTATCGCAGGCACTGCCCAATACCGCATTGGTATCTGGGCGCCTGATTCGCGGGCCCGAGGATCGGCTTCCGCGCTATTACAACGCGCTGGCGGGATTCGGGTTGGCGTCGGGGGCTGATTACAAAAGCCGCTTGGTGCCCTTTGGTGAGTACATGCCACTTGAGCCGTGGCTGCGCGGAGCCATCGATTTCTTTGACTTGCCATTATCCACCATCATTGCTGGACGATCGCCGAAGCCTCTGAATATTGCAGGCTGGGTACCCGGCACCCTGATTTGCTATGAAGTCGCCTACCCCGGATTGGCGTGGCAGATCGCCCGAGACAGTGACGTGCTGATCAGTGTCAGCAATGACGCCTGGTTCGGCGCCAGCATAGCTCGTGATCAGCACCTGCAAATGGCCCGAATGCGCGCGCTCGAGTTAGGTCGCGACATGCTACGCGCCACCAACGACGGGGTAACCGCTCATATCGATTCGACCGGCCAACTTGTCGGTCAGCTCGACAACTTCACCGTGCAAGCACTGACGGGTCAAGTTCAAGGCCGCAGCGGCCGGACGCCCTATGGCTGGATTGGTCACTGGCCATGGCTTGCATTTGCCGTGTTGATGGCCGCAATAGCGGTACCCTTGGGACGCCGCGCCCGTTAAACTGCACGCCTTACCGAAGGACATCTAGAACCATGCAAAATGCGTACGATCCGCAGGCCATCGAGGCACGCGTTCAAAAAACTTGGGACGAAAACGGCTGTTTTAACGTAGTCGAGGACGAAACCAAGGAAAAATACTACTGCCTAAGCATGCTGCCCTACCCCAGTGGCAAGCTGCACATGGGACACGTACGCAACTACACCATCGGCGATGTGGTCAGCCGCTACCAGCGCATGCTGGGCAAGCAAGTGCTGCAGCCGATGGGCTGGGACGCCTTTGGTATGCCCGCTGAAAACGCCGCTGCAGCTAACAAGTCTGCACCGGCAGCATGGACCTACGACAACATCGATCACATGCGCAATCAGCTCAAAGCGTTGGGCTTTGCCTACGACTGGGATCGTGAAGTCACCACCTGCAAATCCGATTACTACCACTGGGAGCAGTGGTTGTTCACACGCATGATGGAATCGGGTCTGGCCTATCGCAAAAAAGCCGTGGTCAACTGGGATCCCGTTGACGGCACAGTACTGGCGAACGAGCAGGTGATTGATGGACGGGGTTGGCGCAGTGGGGCCCTGGTCGAGCGTCGTGAAATCGATCAGTGGTTCATCCGCATTACTGACTATGCCGAGCAGCTGTTGGACGATCTGGATGGGGTCGAGTGGCCCGAGCAGGTCAAAACCATGCAGCGCAACTGGATCGGCAAGAGTCGCGGCGTCAACTTCAGCTTCAAGATCAGCGATCGAGATGAGCGCCTGAGTGTCTACACCACCCGCCCCGATACCGTGTTCGGCGTGACCTATGTGGGCGTGGCACCCCAGCATCCGTTGGCATTAGAGGCCGCAGAAAAAGATCCAAAGATCGCAGCCTTTATCGAAGAATGCGCGCAGATGAAAACCGCCGAGGCCGACATGGCCAAGGCCGAGAAGAAAGGTATGGATACCGGTCTGACGGTTGAGCACCCCCTGACCGGCGAATCCCTGCCGATCTGGATCGCCAACTTTGTCTTGATCGAATACGGCTCGGGTGCAGTCATGGCGGTTCCGGCTCACGACGAGCGAGACCACGAGTTCGCCACACAGTTTAATTTGCCCATCAAAGCGGTGGTCGAACCTAGCGAGCCCGACGACAGCTACGACATCAGCCAAGCCGCGTGGACCGCGAAAACCGGCAAACTGATCAACTCGGGCGAGTTTGATGGTTTGGACTTTGCTGCAGCCTTCGACGGCATCGCCAGCGCTTTGGCCGACAAGGCTGAGGGCGAGGTCGCCACGAACTACCGCCTGCGCGACTGGGGCGTGGGGCGCCAGCGCTACTGGGGCTGCCCGGTACCTGCCATTCACAAAGCCGATGGTTCGATTGAGGCCGTCGCAGACGCTGATTTACCCGTGGTTCTGCCCGAATACACTGAGTTTGATAACTCCGGCTCGCCACTGAAAAAAGACCAGAATTTTATTCAGACCGTCGACTCTGACGGACAGCCCGCGCAGCGTGACACCGACACCTTTGACACCTTCATGGAATCCAGCTGGTACTTTGCCCGTTACGCCAGCCCCGACGCAGGCGCCATGCTGGACGAGCGCGCCAAGTATTGGTTGCCGGTGGATCTGTACATCGGAGGCATTGAGCATGCGATCTTGCACCTGCTGTATGCGCGCTTCTACCACAAGGTCATGCGCGATCAGGGCTTGGTCGATTGTGACGAGCCGTTCAAGCGCCTACTGACGCAAGGCATGGTGCTGGCGCGTTCGTTCTACCGTGAATTGGATAACGGCGGCAAAGAGTGGTTTAACCCCGCTGACGTCGAGGAAAAAGACGGTCAACACCTGCTGAAATCCGATGGCTTGCCAGTCATCGCAGGGGGCGTCGTCAAGATGTCAAAATCAAAGAACAACGGTATTGACCCGCAAGCGGCCATCGATACCTGGGGTGCGGACACGGTTCGTCTGTACACCATGTTCGCATCGCCGCCGGAGCAAACTCTAGAGTGGTCTGACGACGGCGTCGCCGGGGCCCAACGCTTTATCAAGCGTTTGTGGAATCTGGTGCAGGCTGACTTCACCGCCGGATCAGGCGATGACAAGGCACTGCGTCGCAAAGCACACGAGACGCTGCAAAAAGTCACCCACGATTTGGGCGAACGCTTGCACTTCAACACCGCCATCGCAGCCGTCATGGAGCTGGTCAACGCGACCAGCAGTCATACCGGCTCGAAAGAAGCACGCGACGAGGCGATCGATCTGTGTGTGCGTATGCTGAACCCCTTTATCCCACACGCCGCTCAAGCGCTGTGGGAAGAGCTGGGCCATACCGATCTGGTCATTGATGCCCAGTGGCCCAGCGTCGACGAGAGCGCATTGGTTCGCGACAGCATTGAGCTGGTGGTGCAGGTCAACGGTAAGGTTCGAGCAAAGATTCAGATGCCGGTTGATGTCGATCAGGACACCGCGCAGACGACTGCACTGGCCGAACCCAATGTGGCGAAATTCTTAGAAGGCAAAACCCTGCGCAAGACCATCTTGGTGCCGGGCCGTCTGCTCAACCTGGTGGCCAACTAGTATGCGCGCCTGGATTCTGGTGCTCGCCCTGGCACTGCACGGTTGCGGCTACCACCTAGTCGGGCTGGGCGAGCAGGCCTTGGACACTCGTCTGGCGGGCAGTTTGAATCTGGTGATTGATGATCCATTGGGTCGTCAAGCGCGACTGGTTAACGAGGCCCTGCGCGGCCGTGACCTAATCGGCACCCGCTACAACCTAGAAGTGTTGGAGTTCAAACTCGAGCGACGCACGCTATCTGAGCTGACCGACAGCACGGATTACGAGCTGCGTGCCACATTGACGTACGGCCTGCGCGTCGACAACCAGCCCTACCTGATTGGGCCCGAGACGCTGACCCGTGATGGCCTGCTGACTCTACAGGACTCAAACAGCGACAGCCTCGACAGCGAGTTAGAGAGTCTGCGCCGGGACGAGCTGTTCCGTGATTTGATCAACCAAATGCTTGAGCGTATCAACGCGGCGGCAGATCAGCTGCCGTGAGGATTAAGCCTCAGGACATCGAGCTTCACCTGACCAGCGGACTGCCTGCGGTCACCTTGGTCGAGGGCGAAGAAAGCCTGCTGGCGATTGAAGCAGGTGACACCCTGCGTCATCACGCCCTCGAGCTGGGCTATGAACGTCGGACTCTGGATGTCGGTGCGGGATTCAACTGGGGAGAGCTGATGGAGGCTCGTTCGGACCTGTCCCTGTTTGCCACCGACACCTTGCTTGAGCTGCGTCTAGCCAAGGGCAAGCTCGACGCCAAGGCCATCAAAGCCCTGATGTACTACCTCGAGGATCCACCACCGGAAAAACGCTTGGTCATCCTAAGCCCGGGCTTGGAGCGCGGCGAAAACAACAAGGCCTGGGTCAAACAGATTGATCAGATGGGCTGGTGGGTCAGCGCCCCCAAGATGTTTGAAAAACAGTTCAAGAACTGGATTCGAGACGAGTTGAACAAGCGCCGACTGCGCCTGGCCCCAGAGGGTCTAGAGTTGCTGACAGGGCTGGTTGAGGGCAATGCCCTAGCCGCTAAACAAGAGATCGAAAAGCTGGGGTTATTTGCGACCGACGAGCCGATGAGCGCCGAACAGGTCGCCCACGTGATCTCGGACAATGCGCGCTACACGGTGTTCGATCTGATCAACGCGTGCCTGCTAGGTAACGTGCCCAAGACCATTCGGGTATGCGAGACGCTAGAGGCCGAAGGGGCTGAGCCGATTGCGTTGATGGGTATGATTAACCGGACGCTGGATCAGCTGACCAAGATCATGGATAACGGCGGAAACACGTCGGATCAGGCCCTGAGCAGTGCCGGCGTGTTCGGGGCAGGTAAAGATGGCATTAAGGCCGCAATGCGCCGCCTGAACCCTAATTCCCTGCTGGCATTGCATCAGCAGGCCTCGCGCACCGATCGTGCAATCAAGGGACAATCAAAAACGCCAGCGTGGTTATCGCTAACTCAGCTGGCGTTACGGATCGCTGGGGCGCGAACCCCAGCCAGTTAGATTACTTCATCGCATCCGTGGTTTTGACCGCAGACACAGACGCCACGACTCGGCGGTTTTCCGCACGACCTTCGGCATACATGTTGTCAGCAATCGGACGAGACTCGCCAAAGCCTTTGGCTTGAACACGATCCGACTGCACGCCACGAACGATCAAGGCACGCTTAACGGCTTCTGCACGCTTCTCGCTCAACGCCTGGTTGTACTCAGCAGAGCCGACGCTGTCAGTGTGACCGCCCAGCAATACTTCGGTATTGGGATAGGTCGCCATGAACTCGGCTAGCGATTCGATATCGGCGGTGTAACCACTTCGAATACGCGCGCTGTCGGTTTCAAATTCGACATCCAGATTGAAGCTAACCACTTCGCTGTCCATCACAGGGCAGCCCGACGCATCTACCTTCAAGCCCGGAGCGGTACCCAAACAGTCGTCCTGGAAATCAGCCACACCGTCCTTGTCTTCATCCATCGGACAACCTGAAGCATCCACTGGAACGCCTGCCGGAGTACCGGGGCAGAAGTCAGCCGAGTCCGGCACACCGTCGCCGTCCATGTCTTTGTCCATCATGGCCGGCGCACCGCCCAATCCAAACGCCACCGATAGGGTCGCGATCAAATCGTTCGCATCGGTGTCCTCGGCGCGGATGGCGCGCAAATCTGCTCGCAGATCGGCCGATTCACTTAGCGCATAACGGGCACCACCGCCGAAGTTCAAGAACTTGTCGCTGTCTTTGGCTGTGCCAGCTTCGGTGTTCAATTCACCGATACCTGCTGCCAAATAAGGCGTCCAAGCGCCTTTTGAGACGAAGTTATACAAGCCATCCAGCTGGAACGCTTCTAGGTCAAATGACTGGTTTGATGAGTCTTCAGCACTGGTAGCCAAATACGCACCTTCGATGCCAAAGGGGCTATCGGGAAAGCGATAGCCTAGGCCTAGCTTGCCAACAATGTCATTGTCGACATTGCGATCGCCGTCAAAATCGTACACACCGGCGCCAATGCTCAGTTCCGTTTCGGCCTGAACCGTACCAGATAAGGCCGCAGCACTGACCATCAATGCAAGTAGAGTTTTCTTCATGGGACTTCCTTTTTTAGACGGTACAAGTGTGGATCACGTCGACCCATTTTTCTGTGTACGTCAGGGCAGGTGTCTAATACCCCAGAGCGCGTAATTGCCTTAGAAAATGACCGATCCAAGACTGGGTCAGCTGGGCTTTATCCGTCAGTCCCAGGCGGGCTGCGTCAATCATCGGCAAGGACTGATAACCACAGGGATTGATCCGATCGAAGGGGGCCAGATCCATATCCAAATTGAAGGCGATGCCATGAAAGGCTCGCCCCCGGCGGACGCGCAGACCCAACGAGCTGATCTTGGCGGCGCCCACGTATACACCTGGCGCACGGCGTTTGGCATACGCGGTAATCCCATGATGAGCCAAACAATCCACGACCGATTGTTCCAGCGCCGTAATCAGGTCGCGCAAACCGATACTGGCTGACTTAATGTCGATCAGCGGATACAAAATGACTTGGCCGGGGCCGTGATAGGTCACCTGCCCTCCTCGGTCACTCTGAACGACGGGGATGTTGCCTGGGGCTAACAGGTGCTCGGCCTTGCCGGCTTGTCCTTGAGTGAACACCGGCGGGTGCTCGACCACCCACAGCTGGTCAGCCTGATCCGAGTCGACCCAGGCGCGCATGGCATCCCAGGTCTGCTGATAAGGCTCTAGTCCCCGGTCATGCTGAATCACAGAACCAGATGCACCTGCCCGGTGGCTTTGAGGTCTTCAAACAGCGCTTTCAGTTGAGGCTCGCCGGTCGCGACGATCTCGAAGCTGTGGGCGGTGTACTTGCCGCCCTTGCTAGGACGCTGATCCATACTGGCCGGATCAAATTCGGGTGCATGGCGAGTCACGATCTGGATCAACTCGTCCTTGAACGCGTCGATCGAATTGGCCACGACCCGGATACGATAGTCGGTGGGAAACTCGATTTTTGGAGGAGTTTGTTCGCTCATGCCTACTCCATTGCCTTGAGGACCCAGTCCATCGCGCGCTTAACCAAGCCGCCATCGGCGACTGCCTCTAGTGCCACCACAGGCACTTGGGTCAGCTGCTCGCCATCCAAACTCAGCGTCAGCGTCCCTAGGGTTTGCCCCTTCTCGATCGGCGCACTCAAATCAGGCGTCGCCTCAAGGTTTAGCTCTAGGCGATCACGCGCCCCTTTAGGTAGCGCTCGATAAATGTCTTGGGCCGGACCGATCGCAACGGTGTCGGCTTCACCGCCCCACACACGCAGGGGCTGGTTGATGTCTTGGTTCGCGGTAAACAGCGTCACCCCCTCAAAGAAGCGGTACCCGTAGTTCAGCAGCTTGCTGGTTTCACGCTCGCGTGCCGATGCGCTATCGGTGCCCATGACGACACTAATCAGACGCATGCCGTTGCGCTCAGCACTGGCCACCAAACAATAACCGGCGGCGCTGGTATGGCCGGTCTTGAGGCCATCTACTGAGGGGTCACGCCACAATAACCGGTTACGGTTTTGTTGGGTGATGTCGTTGTAAGTGAACTCTTTCTCGGAGTAGATCTTATACAGCTCGGGGTGGGCGTAGATGATCTGGCGGGCCAGAATCGCCAGATCTCGCGCGCTGGTCAGGTGCCCATCCGCCGGTAAGCCGGTCGCGTTATAAAACTGCGTCTGCTGCATGCCCAAGGCTTGGGCCTGAGCGGTCATCAACTGGGCAAAGGCATCTTCGGTTCCGGCCAGATATTCAGCCATCGCAACCGACGCATCATTGCCAGACTGAATGATAATGCCGCGCAATAAGTCCTCTAGGCGCACCTGAGTACCTTCACGCACGAACATCCGTGAACCTTCGGTTTTCCATGCCTTGACGCTAATCGGGACCATATCGTCCATCGAGATATTGCCAGCTTTCAGCTCTTTCTCTGCGAGGTAGGCGGTCATCAGCTTGGTCAGGGAAGCCGGCTCAACGGGCTCTTGAGCATTAGATTCTGCCAACACCTGACCGGTGGCACCATCGACCAGCAAATAACTAGACGCGGCCATGGCCGGCGGCGAGGCCATCGGTGCAATAACGGTGTCAGGGGTCGGCACGGCAATCGTCGCCGCCTGGGCCCAGCTAGCAAACAGCGCTAGCGATAAAAAACGAGTGAACATGATTACTCCGTAAAGGGGGTCGCGTCGGGAAATTTTTGAATCAGCGCGGCGCGCTGCTCCGCATTTTGGGGGCGGATCAACACACGCCAAATCGAGGTGCCATTGACCAAGGTCTCTCGCACGTCGCCTTGGTCCGATTGGAAGCCGAGATCGGCTAATACCGATGCTACTTTCTGTTCGGCTCGGGCCAAATCTGACAGCGCCACGATCTGCAAAGCGGGCGCGCTGCTCTGAACTGGTGCTGAAGGTTTTTCGATCGCATCGGGGTGGGCCAGAATTTGTAGCTCTACTCGGGCGGTGCCCATCCCTGCAAAACCTAAGCGCTGTGCCGCTGCCCACGACAAATCAATAATACGACCGGCCGCGAAAGGGCCACGGTCGTTGACCCGAACCACCAGTGTTTTCCCGTTGGCCAAGTTAGTGACCTGCACGTAGCTGGGAATCGGCAGGGCTTTGTGAGCGGCCGTGAATTCAAACATGTCATAGACCTCACCCGAGCTGGTCAGGCGGCCATGAAACTTGCGGCCATACCAGCTGGCGGTTCCGATCTCGTTATAACCCGCAGCAGTCGGCATGACCTGGTAGGTCACTCCAAATACGGTGTAAGGGCTGACATTGCCGCGCTTGATGCGTGGCTCGCTTTTGGGGATCGGTTCAGGCTTGTTACTGACATCAATTGGGTTCAGAGGCGGCCCATCTCGATTCGGGTCAATACTGGGCGCACTGCCGCTGGGCAAACCCGAGATCGCAGAGCAGCCGCCCAATAAGAATGCCAATGCCAACCCGGCTAGTTTTTTCACTGCAATTTTGCCCTTTGAATGCGCTGCGCCAGACGCTCAACCGCCATCGCATACAGCGTTGATCGATTGTAACGCGTCAATACGTAAAAATTATTCAGGCCCACATGATACTCGGTCCCGTCAGGGCCTTCGAGCTGAAACAGCAGTGCGCGGGTTTGATCACCGTCAACAATGGCAAATTCAACGCCCTGCTCACGTAATTGGGCCAGGGTACGATCCCGTTTGAGGCCCCTAGACATCGGTACCGGTACTCGCAACTGGGCCTGCGTCACGATGGGTTCACCCTGGCGCCAACCGTTACGCTTCAGATAAGCAGCGACACTGCCAATCGCATCAGCCGGGCTGTTCCAAATGTCTGTCGTACCATCGCCGTCAAAATCGATGGCGTAAGCTCGGAAGCTGGAGGGCATAAACTGCGGAATCCCCATAGCGCCTGCATAGCTGCCCATCAGGGTCGCTGCCTCGAGTCGCTGATCCCAGGTCAATTTGATGAAGTGGTCCAACTCGGCAGAAAAGAAGTCCTGACGCGTCGGGTGCTCGGTGGCTAAGGTCAGCAAGGTATCCAACACCGGAAATGAGCCTACGCGCTGGCCGTAGCGAGTCTCGACCCCGATGATCGCAACAATAATAGCGGCCGGCACGCCGTAGTCGATTTCGGCTTGGGTCAGAGCCGCCTCGTGCTCACGCCAGAACTTTGCACCTTCCAGGCCTCGCTCTTGAGTATCAAAGATACGGCGATACTCAAACCACGGTTTGTCTTCAAATTGACGCTGAAACAGCTCAAGTGCGCGAGGCTGACGCTGTGCATCCAACATCTGCCGGGATAACCAGTCTTTTTCGATACCGCCATCCAGCACCCAGCTACTGATCCAGCGTTTAATCGTCAACGAATCGTCAAAGTCACCGGCGAATGCTGGATGGCTGATCAGCAAGACGCACAAGCACAGCGCAAGAGGATTTCTCATACTCGGCTCTTTTCCCGTTGTGTAGCCATGATCAGACCAAACGACACCAGCAAGGTGACCGCGCTGGTTCCGCCATAACTGACCAAGGGCAATGGCACTCCCACCACTGGCAATATTCCGCTGACCATCCCAATGTTTACAAAGACATAAACAAAGAACGTCATGGTCAGCGCACCCGCCAACAATCGGCCCCAGGTTTCACCGGCGCGGCTGGCTAATACCAAACATCGACCGATGACAAATAAATACAAGCAAAGCAATAAGACAACGCCAACCAGTCCAAGTTCTTCGGCCAGCACCGCGATGATGAAATCGGTGTGCGATTCGGGCAAAAAGTCGAGCTGGGCCTGACTGCCGGCTTGCCAGCCCTTGCCAAAAAAGCCGCCTGAGCCGATCGCCGTTTTCGACTGAATAATGTTCCAACCCGCGCCCAAAGGGTCGGACTCGGGATCTAAGAAGGTTAGGACTCGTTGCTGCTGATACTCACGCATATTCATCCACAGCACCGGCAGTCCGATCGCACCGATTCCGACTGCACCAAAGATCCAGCGCCAACTCAAACCCGCTAGCAAAATCACAAACAGACCTGAGGCTGCGACCAGCAGAGAGGTCCCTAGATCCGGTTGTTTGGCAATCATCGCCACCGGCAAGAACACCATTACCAACGCCGCCCACACCCCGGAAATTCGCACCGGCAAACGGTCCCGGCTGATCCACAACGCCACCATCATCGGCACTAGGATCTTGACCAACTCGCTGGGTTGAAAACGTGGCAGCCCCGGCAGATCCAACCATCGCTGGGCGCCCTTAGCACCCACGCCAAACAGCAACACACCCAATAACAACAGCAGGCCCATGGCATAACCCAACGGGGTGAGCATCCGAATCCGGTGCGGGTGGAATTGCGCCACCAGCACCATTAAGAATAATCCAACACCCAGGCGCGTTGCTTGGCGCAGCAACATCCCCTGATCCTGACCGCCTGCGCTGTACAGCACATACAGACCAAACCCCATGATCGCCAGAAGCCCAGCCAGCAGCGGTCCGTCCAAGCCCAGTTTCTGCAACGCACCCGGCGCCCGCTGATAGCCCACCAGAGATTCCGGACGACTCATCGCAGTGCCATCCGCAGCTCACCTGTCTGTGGATCCAACATGTAAGCATCAAAGACTTCTTTGGCGATCGGGGCCGCGGTGCTAGATCCACCACCGCCGTTTTCAACAATGACTGCGATGGCAATTTCTGGGTTTTTAGCCGGGGCAAAGCCGACAAACAACGCATGGTCACGAAAGCGCTCTTCGATCTCGTCGGCATCGTACTCTTCGTCCTGACCTAGGCTGCGAACCTGAGCGGTACCGGTCTTGCCGGCAATGCGGTACTGCGCCTGTGCACCGACCGCTCGGGCTGTGCCAAGGTCGCCATGCATGACGTCCTCCATCGCACCGATAATACGATCCCAGTACTCTTGGCGGCGCACTTCGATTTGGTACTCGGCGGGGCGGTCAACGGTGTTCAGGTCCCCTGTGCTGGAGCTGGCCACCATGCGCGGCTCGCGCCACAAACCTTTGTTTGCGATAGCCACGGTGCTGGCCACCAGCTGCAATGGGGTGGTCAGCCAATAACCTTGACCGATGCCGGTGATGACGGTCTCGCCGGGAAACCAGCTGCCCCGGCCTGAGGCGCGCTTCCATTCGGGGCTAGGAAGAATGCCCTTGGCATCGCCCCAAATATCCATGCCCAACTCACGACCAAAACCAAACTGGCCCATGAAATCTGCCATCGGGCCGATCCCAGTTTTAACCGCCAAGTCATAAAACACGATGTCACAGGACTGAATAATCCCGTCAGCCAGACGCACGTAGCCATGGCCTGTGCGCAACCAGTCACGATAGCGGCGACCGCTGTTGTTTAACTGATAGAACCCAGGATCAAAGATGCGCTGCTCCCAACTCCATGCGCCGGTCTCGAGCCCCGCCATCGCAATCAAGGGCTTGATGGTCGAGCCGGGCGGATACTGTCCACGAATCGCGCGGTTATACAGTGGCACCTGCGGATCCTCACGTAATTCGCGGTAAGCCTTGCTAGAGATACCCGTCACAAACGGATTAGGGTCATAACTAGGCGCCGAAACCATGGCCAGGATGCCACCGGTCCGAGTGTCCATCACCACCACGCTGCCGCGCCGCCCGGCCAGTGCATCAGTAGCTGCTTTTTGCAGATCCACGTCCAAATACAACGACAGATCCACGCCCGGCACCGGATCGGTTTGATTCAGTACGCGCATCAGGCGCCCGCGGGCATTGGTCTCGACCTCTCGCATCCCGACCTGCCCGTGCAGGTCCTGCTCGTAAAAACGCTCAACGCCCAGTTTTCCGTGATATTCAGTCGCGGCGTAATTCTTGGCGTTAACTTTTTCCAGCTCACTGATGTTCAGGCGCCCAACGTACCCGATCGCATGCGTCAGCAAATCCCCATAGGGGTAGTAACGAGCCAGACGAGCATCAATTCGAACACCCGGCAGCCGATGGTTATCCACACTGATGGTGGCGACTTCTTGCTCGGTCAGCTGGGACTTCAGGGTGACCGCTTGAAACGGACGACGGCGCTGCTTCAAGCGCTTTTCAAATCGTGCGATCTGCTCATCACTCAACTCAACCAGACTGCGCAGTGCATCCAAGGTATTGGGCAGGTCAGTTACCTGCTCAGGCACCAGCACCAAGTTTTGAACGGGGCGATTCAACGCGATCAAACGGCCTTTACGATCGTACAGCAGGCCCCGCGGCGGCGGCACGGGTTCTTGTTGGACCCGGTTTTGGGTGGCTAGATCGCTGTATTTGTCGTGCTGGACGATTTGCAGATACGCCATGCGAGCCACCAAGGCCAGCGACATCAGGCAGATCACGACAAATCCAATCAGTGCCCGGGTGTTGAACACCCTAAGCTCCTGAGCGCGGTTATAGAGTTGACGAAGATCCGACTTAAACACGGCTAGTCCCGGTGATACGGATGGCCCGCCTGCAGGGATTGCACGCGATATAGGGCCTCGGCAATAAAGATTCGCACCAGCGCATGCGGCAGAGTTTGTTTGGACAGCGAGAGCGTCGCATCGGCAGAGGACACAAAATCGCTGTGCAGCCCATCCGCGCCGCCAATCACAAAAGCCAAAGGACGGCCGTGGCGTTGCCACTGACCCACTTTATCGGCCAGCTCACGAGAGGAGTACTCACGACCGCGCTCATCCAGGGCGATCACCCAAGCGTTCTTGTTCAGCTTGGATCGAATCAGGTCGGCTTCTTGGGCCTTGCGCTGATCCGCTGCATTTTTGTTGCTAGGAGAGAGCACTTGCACCTGCAGCGATGGCCGCAAGCGCTTGTGGTACTGCGCCTCTCCTTCGAGGACCCAGGCCGGTGGCTTGTGTCCTACACATAGCAACTGGTTTTGCATATCAGTCTTGGACTTCGTCTCCAGGACGACGTTCCCACAACTTTTCCAAGTCATAGAACTGGCGAGTCTCGGGCAGCATGCAGTGCACCACCACCGAGCCTAAATCCACCAGCACCCACTCGCTGCTGTCCTGGCCCTCAATACCCAAGGGGCGATGGCCAGCCTTTTTTGATTCCTCGACTACATTCTCTGCCAACGAGCGCACGTGACGGTTGGAGGTACCAGAGACGACGATAAGCTCGTCGGTGACCGAGGTGTGCTGGGACACATCGATTCGGACCAGATCCTGGCACTTCATATCTTCAAGCGCGTCCTGCGCAATTTTAACCAGTTCAGCCGTGGTTTTTAACATACAGGTGATTGTCCTTTATATATTCGGTGATCGGCTGGGGAACCCATTGCTCCCAAGCCTGATTGTCCTCGATTGCCTGACGCACACGCGACGCAGCCACATCCATCGGAGTAATTTCTATTTGGCACCAGACGCCCTGACGATCTGCCACTTCGCTGGCTACACACTCGCGATTTCGCCATGCACTGGGACTGACGATGCCATGTCCGGGACGGTTTATTACGACCAAGTTGGTTAATTCTAACAGCCGTGGCCAGCGATCCCAGCATTGAATTTGCTCAAAGCTGTCAGCGCCCATCATCCAGACCAACTCTTGGTCCGGATTGCGATCCTTTAACTGTTCAAGTGTCTCGACCGCATAGCTCGGCGGCGGCCGATTGATCTCTAGCGTGTCGACCGAAAAGCGCGGGTCCGCATCACACAGCAAGCGCAACATCGCCAAACGATGCGGGGCACTGGGTGATTCAGATTTAAGTGGCGATCGGGCATTGGGTAACCACACCACCGGCTGCATCAGCAAATCGCTAACAGCGCTGGCGGCGGCTACGTGGGCGAGTGTGGGTGGATCGAAAGTGCCACCAAAATAGACGCTCAACCTCGTGTTTGCCCCTGTCCCCAGACCACATATTTTTGGCTGGTTAGCCCCTCGAGCCCAACCGGACCACGGGCATGAATCTTGTCGGTTGAGATGCCTATTTCAGCACCCAGTCCGTATTCGAAACCGTCGGCAAAGGCACTCGAGGCATTCACCATGACGCTGGCCGAATCGACCTCGCGCTGGAATCGCTGGGCCTGATCGATCGAACGGGTCACGATGACGTCCGTATGAGCCGATCCATACTGGTTGATATGATCAATCGCTTGATCCAAGCCTGAAACCACCTTGCAACTAAACACCGGTGCCAAGTATTCGCTCGACCAATCGTCCTCGCTGGCTGCAATCGCAGTGGGAATGAAATTCAGTGTTTGCGCGCAGCCTCGAATCTCGACGTGATGCGTAGCCATGCTGGCTGCGATACGGGGCAGAATCTGTGCGGCTACTGATTCGTGAACCAGTAAACTCTCCAAGGCATTGCAGACACCGTATCGACGCGTCTTGGCGTTCATCACCAAATCCAAGGCCATATCCAAATCCGCATCGTCGGCAATGTAGGTATGGCAGTTACCATCCAAATGCTTGATCACCGGTACACGGGCGTCCGTCGATATACGTTCAATCAAACCGCGCCCGCCGCGAGGAACGATGACGTCGACATGCTCGGCGTCTTGGATCAGGTGAGTGACCGCATCACGGTCCGTAGTATTCAAGACTTGAACCGCGTCCTCGGGCAGGCCAGCTTTGGCTAGGCTGTCGCGAACCAGCTGGGCAATCGCAAGGTTAGAGTGCAGGGCTTCTTTGCCCCCTCGCAAAATGGTCGCGTTGCCGGATTTCAGGCACAAAATGGCCGCATCGACTGTCACGTTTGGCCGGGACTCGTAGATGATTCCGACTACGCCTAAGGGCACGCGCATCTTGCTTAGATGAATGCCCGACGGCAGGTATTTGCCTTCGCTGATCTGGCCGACCGGATCCGGCAACTCGGCCACTTGCGAGACGCCCGTCGCCATGCCCGCAATACCCTTTGATCCAATCGCCAGTCGGTCCATCAGTGGAGCGTCTAGGTGGTTAGCTCGACCGGCCGCCAAATCTTTCTCGTTCGCTTGAAGCAGCGCCGGGGCATGCTCTTGCAGGGCCTGGGCCAGAAAGTGCAGGGCTTGGTTCTTTTGAGCGGTCGACGCACGGGCCATTAGACGACTGGCAGCACGAGCGTTGGCACCCACCTGGAACATATATTCGGCGATAGACATGAGGACTCCCTAAACAGGAAGCCAGTATATCAAGATTCGGACTGCAACTCGCTGAGCGCTTCACGCAATCGTTCGGCGCGATGGGCAACATCGCTGGTTTCGATCAATTGCTGTTTGATATCCGTCTCGAACGGCAGCAGCTCGATCAGACGCCAGGTTACTTCGGACAAGCTTTCATAGTCGATCTCGAGATCCAACTCGGCCACCGCCGGGTGACGACTGAGCGACGCCAACAGATTAACCAGATCCGCCTCAGGCTCGGCCGGCTCGATGTCCGACTCGGGCGGCAGCATTTCAACATCTGCCCACCAAAGGCCGTCCTCGGCCTTGGATGGGTTCTGCAACGTCACTTGCGAATCACCGACGGCCGTCAAACCTAGACAGCCGTCTGGAAGCTGGTCAAAGTCGACAATTCGGCATAGACATCCCATGGGCGCAAACCCGCCCGCATCCGATGCCACCACAACAAAGCCCTGCTCTTGCTTCATGCACCACTTCACCATCGACAGGTAGCGTGGCTCAAAGATCCGCAGCGGCAGACGCCCCCCGGGCGCAATGACTAAATCCAGTGGAAATACCGGCAGCTTTTCACTCATGTCGTTCGCCCCATCGTGGAACCAAAGTTTGATCCAGTTGCAGTTGCCCTAAAATTCGAGCCACCACGAAATCGACCAGATCCTGAATAGAGGTTGGATTGTGATAGAAACCCGGACTGGCCGGCACAATCACCGCACCCATCTGGGTCAGTTTTAGCATGTTCTCAAGAACGATCGCCGAGTAAGGCGCCTCTCGTGGAACCAGAATCAGCGGGCGACGTTCTTTTAAGGCAACATCAGCAGCACGCTCAATCAGGTTATTGCTGGCCCCGGTAGCAATGGCCGACAAACTTCCGGTCGAGCAAGGGCACACCACCATCGGCACCGCTGCGCCACTGCCGCTGGCCACTGGCGCAGTCCACTGAGATTCCCCGTACACCTTGATCTGACCTGGTAGTGCCGAAAACTTCTCGGTGAAAAACCGCTCCAACTCGGGCGCCTTGGGCGGCAGCTTTAGGTCGGTCTCTTCGCCGAACACCACTCGAGCAGCGGGTGAAATCATAAACCAGACACGAACACCGGCTTTCACCAGCGATTCCATCAGCGTCAATGCATAGGGCGCGCCTGATGCGCCGGTGACCGCCAAGGTGACGGTTTTTGAAAATTCACTCATGCCCCAATCATGGGGTTTTCACTGGGTGTTGCAACCGCTCACACGATGACACTGATGCACGAAGTCATTAGACTGTCGGCGCTTGCTTATCAAGGAAAGAGCCGACATGTCAGGAAGAAATGTCTTCTACGCCCAGTCTGGTGGTGTCACCAGCGTTATTAATGCCAGTGCCTGGGGTTTGATTCAGGGCTGTCGCGCCCGCCCCGATACCTTTGGAAAAGTGTACGCCGGCCGCGAGGGCATTCTAGGTGCGTTGGATGAAAATCTCATTGACACCTCGCTGATGTCGGACGAAACCCTGCAAGGCTTGGTCTGGAGTCCCGGCGGCGCCTTTGGGAGTTGCCGCTACAAGCTTAAAGGGCTTGAGCAAAACCGCACCGAGTACGAGCGCTTGATCGAAGTGTTTGATGCCCACGACATCGGTTACTTTTTCTACAACGGCGGGAATGACAGCATGGATACCGCCCACAAGGTCAGCTTGCTGGCCAGTGAATTAGGCTATCCGCTGACCTGTATCGGCATTCCGAAAACCATCGACAACGATTTAGCCGTGACTGACAACTGCCCCGGTTTCGGCAGCGTCGCCAAATACGTCGCGACCTCCACCGCCGAGGCCGGCTTTGATATCGCCAGCATGTGCGGATCCTCTACCAAGGTGTTCGTGATGGAAGTGATGGGCCGTCACGCCGGCTGGATTGCTGCCGCCGCAGGCCTGGCCAGCGAGAAAGCAGAACATCCGCCGCACATCATCCTATTCCCTGAACTGACCTTTAATGCAGATGACTTCTTAGACGAAGTCGATCGCTGTGTTGCCGAATACGGCTACTGTGTGGTCGTCGCCAGTGAAGGCATCGCCTACGAGGACGGCAGTTTTGTCGCCGAGACCGGGGTCAAAGACGCCTTTGGCCATGCCCAACTGGGTGGTGTCGCCCCGGCGTTGGCTCATATGGTCGGCGAGCGCACCGGACACAAATATCACTACGCAATTGCCGACTACTTGCAGCGCAGTGCCCGGCACATCTCGTCCAAAACCGATTTAGATCAGGCAATCGCGGTGGGCGAGGCCGCTGCGCACTATGCGGCGCAGGGTCTGCAGGGCGTCATGCCCGCCATCATTCGCGGCGAAAGCGACAGCTACACATGGAATATTGAACCGGCGGATCTGGCCGATGTGGCCAACCATGAAAAGTTCATGCCGCGGGATTTCATCAGCGAAAATGGCTACGGCATTACTGATCTGGCGCGTAATTACTTAGCCCCGCTGATCGAGGGTGAATGCTTCCCGCCCTTCAGCGCCGGCCTGCCCGATTATGTCCGACTGGATCTGACGCGCTGCGTCGCAAAAAAGCTGCCGCCACGAGCGTAAGACCCACCTAAAGACGATATTGCCCTTGGCTATGCGCCCATTGATAATATCGTGGCTTGTTTTTTAACTAACCTAGGTAGAACTATGTCATTTAACTCAATTCCTCCGGGAAAGGACCTACCCAACGACATTTACGTAGCGATCGAAATCCCTGCCAACGCAGACCCGATCAAGTACGAAATTGAAAAAGACTTCGATGCGGTTTTCGTTGACCGTTTCATGGCGACTCCCATGTTCTACCCCGCCAACTACGGCTTTGTGCCCAACACCTTGTCAGAAGACGGCGACCCGCTGGACGTATTGGTTGTTACGCCCTACCCCGTCATGCCGGGCAGCATCATTCGCTCGCGCCCCATCGGCATTTTGATGATGGAAGACGAAGCCGGTCTGGACGCGAAAGTCCTGGCAGTGCCGCACTCAAAACTGACCAAATTGTACGATCACGTTCAAGAGCCTCAAGATCTGGGTCAGCTGCTGCTGGATCAAATCAAGCACTTCTTTGAGAATTACAAAGACTTGGAGCAGGGCAAGTGGGTCAAGGTTACCGGTTGGGAAGGTAGTGAAGCTGCTCGCCAAGCGGTCCTGTCATCGGTTGAAGCGGCCAAGAAGTAAAGGCGTGCCAGATCGATCAAGAAACCCGGGCATGCCCGGGTTTTTTTACGCCTAATTTTCAAGCAAAAAAAAGCCCCACTCTCTCAAGCAGGGCCCTTTGCCTGACGGCTGCGATTACAGCTGGCTGAGGATGTACTCAACCGCGCCGCGGATCTCTTCCTCGCTGCAATCTGCACACAAGCCCTTGGCCGGCATCGCGTTAAAGCCGTTGTAGGCGTGCTGAACTAGGGTATCGAGACCCTTCGCCTGACGAGGCTCCCACGCGGCCGCGTCACCGGTCATCGGCGCACCCGCAGCACCCGACGTGTGGCAAGCAGCACAACCGGCAGTGTAAACCGCATCGCCTGAACGAGCACTGGCAGAGGCAACTACCGCGACTGCACCCGCTTCACCGGCACAAGGATCGCCCACGACGCAAACGCTGGCAGTGTGAGCAATACGATCGACCACAGCCTGCTCTTTGGCCGTTAAGGCCCAAGCGCTTAGTGTTACGGCCGCTGCCGCACCCAATGCAATTAGCTTTTTCAACATGTCTTCATCCCAAGTGTTTGGCCAATGGCCGAAAATCCGATGGCCAAATTATAGACTGATCCAGCCCCAGTTGACGAGCCACAAGCGCCCCCGCGTTAGTCGCGGTGACTACAACCCTGTTGCAGCTTGTCCAAAAATACCGCTTTGATCGCAGCAACATCGGCGCTCATCGCCACATCGATTGCAGGTGCCGAGGCATCTCGAATGACACGCCCCACCTGCGCCCCCTCCAGGACAACGTCTACGCCGGTGCGCTCCCAGCCAAACAACTCAGGATGCAGCGCTGACAATACGGCGGCCGGGTCGTGCAGCTGGCAGCCTTCAAACCCGACGGATTGATAAAAATCGATGTAGCTGGCGGTCGCCTGACGCAACACCGAACCAGCGGGGTCTGGCAACTCATTAAACTGGCTCAGTTGCATCTGTATTTGCGAGGTGACATCCAATCCGACCAGGCGAATCGGCCAACCTGCACGCAACACGATGCGAGCGGCGTGGGGGTCATTCCAAATATTGGCCTCGGCGACGTCACTCACATTACCCGTCGCATCCAGCGACCCACCCATGATGACGACCTCGGCCACTCGCTCAACCAGGCTTGGGTCCTGCTGCAGAGCCTGGGCGATATTTGTCAGCGGCCCCACCGGCGCCAACACCAGCTTGGACGAATACTCATGGCTGGCCTTTAGAATGGCCTGAACCGCTGTCAGCTCCGACGGCTGCTTGTTAGGAGGCGGCAGGCTTACACCGCCAAGACCCTCAACGCCATGCACGAAATCCGCGGGCGGATTGGGACTTTGGACCATCGGGCCCTCGGCTCCCATCGCGACCCACCCGGAGGCGCCGGCTAGCTCTAGCAGCTGCAGTGCATTGCGCGTCGTGCGTTGCACACTGGCATTACCAAAGACCGTCGTCATTCCGATCAGATCCGTTGATTCGCCCAGCAAATAGAACAGCGCCAGTGCATCATCGATGCCGGGGTCAGTATCCAGGATCCAAGGTCGATTCATGCCAACTCACTTAACTCAGGAATAGCGATCGCCGTGCCCTTGCGCGAGACCTGAATCGCAGCGGCCTTGGCCGCAATTTCTAATGCTGCTGCAGCACCGTGCTCTAGATGAGCCAAGAAATACCCTGCAAAGGTATCCCCCGCGCCAGTGGTATCGATGACCTGCGTCTGAATCGCAGGTTGGTGATGCCACTGCTGTCCGTCATAAAATTTTGCGCCTTGCGCACCCATCGTAATCAGCGCCTGAACGCCCCACTCCTCGACATCCAAATGCAGTGCCGCGACGACGCTTGCGGCCTCGGCTTGGTTGACCGCAATCAAGTCGACCAGTGGCAGCAAGCTGCGCACGTGTTGAGCATCAAAGGGTGCTGCGCTGTAGGCGATTTTAGCGCCCGCTTGGCGAGCGATTTTGGCTGCTTCAATGACTCCGTTGGTCTCGTTTTGAATGACCAGCAGATCGCCGGGCTCTGCCAGCGATAGAGCCTGTTCGATATGTCCGCGAGTAATCTGGCGGTTTGCTCCAGGATGCAGCACGATTTGGTTCTCGCCTGAGGCATCAACCATGATGATGGCGTGCCCCGACACTGGAGCGAGTTGATCAACCAGACTGACTTGTACCCCAGCGTCGCGCATCAAATTGACGCAAAACTGTGCATCGCTGGCACACCTGCCGATATGCGCGACCTGTGCCCCAGCCCGTGCAGCGGCAATTGACTGATTCAGCCCTTTGCCACCAGCGAAGCAGGTGTATTGCTTTGAAGTCAGGGTTTCACCCGGCTCTGCGAAATGCTGCACGTCATAGACGTGGTCAACATTGATGGAACCCAGATTAAAGATCATGACTGTCCTTGGGAGCGATTTAAGCATCGCCTTATGGAGTACAAACTAGCAAAGAGTAGGTGTTCAGGTATACTCCGCGCCGACGCGCCCGTAGCTCAGTTGGATAGAGTGTTGGCCTCCGAAGCCAAAGGTCACAGGTTCGATTCCTGTCGGGCGCGCCATCAGCTCACTTCGTTCTCTGGTCGCTTCTCTAAGGAATGCCGGCCCACAATCGCAGATTGTGTGCGTTCGAAGGCTCGACGCAGGGCGTCTCGAAACCCCTTCTCACCC
>CBFHLC010000009.1:0-54934 GCA_965656605.1 Litorivicinus sp.
GGTTATTTTGTTCAGCTTCAGGGTTGGCAATGGGGCCCCCTCAGGGCAAACTCGCACGATGATTGATCCTAACGTATTAGCAATGCTGATTTGCCCCGTCAGTGGTGGCAAATTGACCTACAACCCATTGACGCAAAAGTTGGAATCCGCCGATGCGGGGTTGGCCTTTCCAATTGTCGACGGCATTCCACACCTGATCGAAGAAGCCGCAGAGCCACTATAGCGGTGGCGCTTCGCGCTGGACCCAGGTCTCTAGCTCAAACAGCAGCTGTTGCTGCACTTCGCTGAGCTCACGCCCCGCCATCTCGTGCATCTCGTCGGTGTAACGCGCAAGCGTCATGCCGCGACCTTTAATTGGCCCCTGCCATCTAGCACTACAATACTTCGTCCATTCTCTACGCGCTCTGGGCCCCAGATGCTCAGGGAAATTTCGCGCTAAATACAGTGGCAACATCGCGTTCAGTCGAGGGTCATCAAAGCTAGGCGGATCAGCCATCAAATCGACCGGCTCGCTGGTGCGCACCTGTCGTAACTTGGCACCGTCATTTCGGCTGAACATGCCATCAAACAACTGCGCGTCCGCCCAGTTAGAGGGCGGAAATTCATTGACCAGCAGGGCCTCGGCAATCCCCATCCAATGGGAATTGGGCTGCAAGCGACACCAATCGCGCTGTGCCTTGAAGTGTTCGCGCTTTATTCCAGCGATCTCAAGGGCCTGTGGATGCTGGGCCAGCTTTTCTAGGGGGAATAAGGCGCAGGCTCGGTTGGTTCGAATGCGTTTAAAGGGCACCCGCGGCATGCCCGGCTCGCGCTCCGACTTGGGCAGATACAAATAGGTCCGCAGCTCTTCGATACTCAATTCAGCCAAGGGCGCTAAATCCATACCCAGATCAATGCACCAAATCTCGTTTGGATTGTTGGGGTTAGCGCCAATCGGATAGACCAGCCCTGCGTATCCCCGCTCACGGCCGAACAAAGCATCGATCATAACCAGTGCACCGTGCCCATCCATCGCGTCGCGAATGCGTTGCTGCACCACTTTCTTGTCCGACATGCTCAGGCATTCTTGCCACAAATCCGGCGCGCCAGCGGCTAGCTGAGCCGCCAGATCACGAGTCGCCAATGTATCTCCCAGCGCATCATGAGCCTGCAAGTGCTCAATGCCGTTGGCCGGCGCCAGATCCTCTAACTTCATCGAGATTTGATGGTCTCGCTCGGGCCAAGTGATCACGTCGTTGGCGAACAGGTAAGCCGCACGGATGGCCACAATCAAATCGTAGCGTTTGTTACCGTCGGCATACTGCCACTGATACGGGTCATAGAAATTGCGATACAGCAAATGCTGAGTGAAGGGGTCATCAAAGCTGGCGGTGTTGTAGCCCATGATGATTTGCGGGCTGTCGCAGAACACATCGTTGATGCGTTGCGCAAATTCGCGTTCGGTAACGCCTTCGCGCTGTAACGCGACCGGCGATAACCCATGAACCAGAGTGGCCCCGGGGCTGGGGATCACGTCACCGGCTAGTTTGCATTTGAACTCGTGCTGATCAATCGCCTGAAAATCCGAGGTGGCCCGGCAGGCGGCAAACTGAATAGGACGATCCATCGCTGGATCGATCCCAGTCGTCTCATAGTCGTAGAAAACGAACTTAGGCGTCATCAGGCAAGCTGACGTTCAACTCCAATACCGCGCAATCGTTTTCTTTTTCCAGATGAATTTTGACTTGATCTGGATCGATGTCGACATACTTGCTGATCACATCAATGATGTCGCGCTGCAACTCGGGCAGGAAGTCCGGCCCACTGCGCTTGACCCGCTCGTGTGCAATAACGATCTGAAGGCGCTCTTTGGCAGTCTTGGCCGTGTCACGCTTCTTTTGGAATAGAGACAGAAAGCTCATGACTTAACCCCCGAAAACTCGTGAAAACAGACCGCGCTTCTTAGCCGAGGTAAAGCGCAATTCCCGCTCCTCGCCCAGCAGACGATCAACCGCATCAATGTAGGCCTGGCCCGCATCGCTCTCGGTGGCCATGATGACAGGCTCGCCCGAGTTAGAGGCCGCCAGGACGTCGGTCGACTCGGGGATAACGCCCAAGACGTCAATTGCCAGAATCTCGTGAACATCTTCAAGCGCCAGCATCTCGCCTTTTTCAACACGCTCTGGGTTGTAGCGTGTCAGCAGCAAGTGTTCGCTGACGGTGCCGCCGTCCTCGGCCTTTTTCGACTTACTTTGCAGGATGCCCAGAATTCGGTCCGAGTCACGCACCGAACTGACCTCGGGGTTCGTGACAACAATCGCATGGTCGGCGTAGTACAGGGCCAAAAAGGCACCTTTTTCGATACCCGCCGGGCTGTCGCAGATGATGTACTCGAACCCCAGATCGTTTTGTAGCTCGTCCAGAATCTGACCGACACCCTCTTGATTCAGTGCGTCTTTATCGCGGGTCTGTGAGGCAGGCAAAATGAACAGATTCGGCGTGCGTTTGTCTTTGATGAGCGCCTGGTTCAGGCTGGCTTCGCCCTGGATCACATTAACAAAGTCATACACGACACGGCGCTCAACGCCCATAATCAGATCGAGGTTACGCAGACCGACGTCAAAATCGATAACGCAAGTCTTGTAGCCCTTTTGAGCCAAACCGGTAGCAATAGCAGCACTGGAGGTCGTTTTACCGACGCCGCCCTTGCCTGAAGTGACGGTAATGATGGTCGCCATGTCGTGGGGTATCCCTGAGTGTGGTTTTACCCCATCACAATAACACGCGCGAAGGCTAGAAAAAACTAACCCAAAGAAGTCAGTTCTAGGCGACCAGAATTCAAACTAATACGGGTCGGCAGACCCCATTGCGGATGCTGCTGCAAATCATCAACGGTCAGAAATATTCCATTGATCGCCACCAGTTCAGCCTGCAGTTTATTGACGCAGATAATCGCGTCTGCATTGCCGCTAACCCCTGCGGCCAGGCGACCTTTAGCGCTGCCGAAACACATCAAATTACCATCCGCCATGACCTCGGCGCTGGGACTGATCTGACCAAACACAATTAAATCGCGCCCTTGCCCCCACACTTGTTGACCCGAACGAGTCGGCGTGTTGACGACCTGTGCGCCCTGCTGCGGCACCGCGACTGGTGCGGCTTGCGCCGGCTCAGCCGCTGGCTGAGCGTTGAGTTGCAACGGCGTGGTAGCAGCTGGGGGTAACAGCGCCAGTCCCATGGAATTGGCCTGGCCTAAGGTGCCGCCACCGGCGCCCATAACGCCGCCCAGCGTCGCACCGTACTTACGGCACACACGGATAATTTCGCCCATATCGACATGGCCTTGCACTTGGCTGACGTCGATGGCCCAAGGGCGGCTGGTCAAATCAGGGTGGGATGCGATCTGACTTTGCACCCACGCATCCAATTGCATCGGGTCGCCGGTCTGAAGAGTGACCACCAGCAAGGGGTAGTCGCAAGCAGCAATGCTAAACACGTGTGTGTTACCTAGGTGATACAGAGGTCGCCAGTATGCACCAAGTCACGGTGACGTTAAATCAATCTTGAACCGGGGTTGGGGTCATCTTGGGATAGCGTGAACTTGTCCCCACCCTCGACATGACCTCGTCCGGCTTGGACCTGCCCGATCGCCAAGCGCAGGTTGTTTTCGCTGTCGGCGTTTCGCAGCGCCTCTGCCTCACTGATCGTGCCCCCACTCCAAAGCTCTAACAGCGCGTGATCAAAGGTTTGCATTCCGATGGATCGACCTTGCTCCATGGCCTCTTTGATCTCGGCCACCTCGCCCTTTCGGATCAAATCACTGATCCGCGGACTGCCCAGCAAAATTTCAACCGCCGCCGTGCGTCCGCCGTCTACCGTTTTGACCAGTCGCTGCGACACAATCGCCCGCAAGTTTAACGACAAGTCCATCAGCAGCTGATCGCGTCGCTCCTCGGGAAAGAAGTTAATAATTCGATCGAGCGCCTGGTTGGCGTTGTTGGCGTGCAGGGTCGACAAACACAAATGACCCGTTTCGGCGAAAGCAATCGCATGCTCCATCGGTTCGCGAGCTCGGATCTCGCCGATCAGAATGACATCCGGAGCCTGGCGTAGGGTGTTCTCGAGCGCGTCCTGATAGCTGTCGGTATCCATGCCGATCTCTCGTTGATTGACCACCGACTGCTTGTGGCTATGAACGAACTCGATGGGATCCTCGATCGTGATGATGTGGCCGGCCGCATTGGCGTTGCGGTAATCAATCATCGACGCCAACGAGGTCGACTTACCGCTGCCAGTCGCACCAACAAACAAGATCAATCCGCGCGGCGTCATCGATAACTCTTTTAGCAGCCCCGGCAACCCCAAGCTGCCCATATCCGGAATGATCGTTTTGATCGAGCGGGCGACCACGCTGACTTCACCGCGCTGCTTAAACGCATTGACACGAAACCGCCCCACTCCATTGATCGAGACCGCTACATTCAACTCCGGCTTGGCCTTGAACTCGGCACGATGGGTGTCGCTGATCGCCTGATCCACCAGCTGCGCAACCATGCCCGCTGGCAATGGCTGTCCGATTGGCTGCATCACGCCGTTGACTCGCGCCGTGGCTGGGGCACCCGTGGACAGGTACATGTCCGAGCCACCCAGCTGGTCCAGTTTTCGTAAGTAGTCTTCTAACGTCATTTTAATAGCCTAATTCGGATCCACCCAACCACCGCCAGAGATGCCGTAAACTGCCAATCCCATCACGGAGCCCTCATGGAAAACTTAGCCCATTGGCAGATGGCTGCCATTGCGATCATTTTTGTTTGGTCCGGATTTGTGCGCGCAGGCCTAGGATTCGGCGGCGCGGTGCTGTCATTGCCGTTCTTGCTATGGATCATCAATGACCCACTAATTTTTCTGCCGATTGTCTCGATTCATCTGTTGTTCTTTAGCGGCTTGGTGATGCTGCGCAGCGCTCTCAAAGCCCGCGCCCGTGGCGAGGCCACTCGGCCACAGGTGGACTGGAGCTACCTGACGAAAAGTCTGCGTGTGATGATCGTGCCCAAGATCATTGGGGTCATGGGACTGGTGACGCTGCCGGTCGAGATCATGACCTCAATTATCTTTGTGATCGTCTCGGTCTACTCGGTGTCATACCTGCTGAACAAACCCATCAAAAGCCAGCACCGGGCACTGGATAATGGATTCTTAGCCCTGGGTGGTTACGTTAGCGGAACTTCATTGATTGCTGCGCCGTTGGTCGTGGCCGTGTTTGCGACCCACGTAGCGAAACATCAATTGCGCGACACCCTGTTCATGCTGTGGGTGATATTAGTGTCGATCAAACTGGCGTCCTTCATCGCGCTTGATATCGACCTGCAGCTGCAGCATCAATTGTGGCTGCTGCCGGCGGCCTTCGTCGGCCACCTGCTGGGCGAGTGGTTTCACTCGGCCTTGCAGCAGCGCGACCCAGCCCTGTTCTACCGGGTGCTGGGTGCAGCCTTGCTAGCCGTCAGCAGCCTAGGCCTGGCCCGCACCCTGATGTGATTACTTGCCTGCGCTGGTGATACCGTCTACGGCGTCGACAGGGGCTGGCTTAGGCTTGCGCAGGACCAAGAACAACAACGGCGGAATGATGGCCAGGGTCAACAGCGCTGACAGCGACAGACCGCCGACGACTACTGTACCCAAACCGCGATACAGCTCGGACCCCGCGCCGGTCACTAAGACCAAGGGCAACATGCCGAAAATACTGGTTAACGTGGACATGAAGATCGGACGGATTCGATCTTGGGTTGCTGCGATGATGGCCTCGCGCGGCTCAAGCCCATTGACCTTCAACTCACGCAGCGACTGATCCACCAGCAAGATCGCGTTATTCACCACAATGCCGATCAAAATCACAAAGCCCAACATGGTTAGCATATCCAGCGGCTGATAGACCGACAGGTTCAACAGCCCCAGGCCGATCATCGCACCTGCCATCGCCAGCGGCACCGTAGTGACAATCACCAGCGGATAGACAAAAGACTCAAACAATACCGCCATGACCAGATACACGATCACCAAGGCCACGAGCAGCTGAACCACCATGGCATCCCAGGTCTCGTTCAGGGCATCGGCCGTGCCCGAGATACCAATACTGACATCGCCCGGCAGATTTTCGCTCATCGGTGCCACCACCTGCTCGCGCACTTGCTCGACGATGGCCTCTAGGGGCGTGCCCGGTGCAGGCCTGAATTCCAGTGTGATCGCCCGGGTGCGTTCAAGGTGACGGATCTGAGTGGGGCCGGCGGTCAGCACGACATCCGCCAGCGCATTAACGGGCAACACCCCACCGCCGGGTGTCACCACGGGCAGAAACCCAATTTGCTGGGTGCTGTCGACCGAATCAGATACGCCCTTTAAGACCAGATTCAAGCGATCCGAGCCCAGGGTAATTTGATCCACCCGGACCCCGTCGTTAAACGCATCTACCACCAGACCCAACTCTTGCGGACTGACACCGGCATCGGCCAGACGATCCAGACGTGGCTGAACACGCACCTCCGGCGCACCTAATTCAAGCCCTGGGATCGGACGGAATTGATGCCCCTCGGATCTTGGGAAAGCCTGGGCTAAACGCCCGGCGGTTTGCCCTGCGATGCCTAAAATGGTTGGCAAGTCCGGGCCTCGAATATCAATACTGATACTGCGCGAACCATCGACACCCCGTCCAAAGATGCTGGGCTGGCTCATAAAGCCGAAGGTTCCGGGCTCGGCGAAAATCGGCCCCTGCAAGGCTGGAATCAACTCGCCTGCTCGCTGCTCGTCAACCGCTGTGGCCCCGACAAAGGCGTTCTGCCGCAGCGCTACCACAAAGAAGTTATCGATCTTGGGGGGCTGGCCGGGTTCAGAGACCTCGCCGGTATCACGGGCCCACAGCCCACGACTGGCGTTCTCGAGGTTTCGAGTAATGGCCGAGGTCGTCTCGAGGTTGTAGCCCGGGGGCGGCAGGATAAAACCAAATACCAAGTTGCGGTTACCCTCGGGCAGATATTCCAACTTAGGCAGCATGATCGAGCTGACAGTCAGCGAGCCCGCCGCCAAACCCACCGCCACTAGCAAGCTGACCAGCTTATTCGCGGTGAACAGCCGAACCATGCCCAAAATAAACCGCGCGAAAGCCCGTCCAATCGGATCAATGATGGGCAGCCGCATGGGCTTGAAGGGTTTGTTGCCGCCCATCACCTTGCGTGACATCGCCGGAATCAGGGTCACTGCGACGATCAGTGACAAACTGACCGCAACCGAAATCGCAACGGCGATATCACGGAACAACTGACCGACCTCTAACTTCAACGTCAGGATTGGGATGAACACCATGACTGTGGTCAATGAGGATACCAAAATCGCCCCCCAGATCTGGGCCGCCCCTTGGTACGCGGCCTCGGGTGCGCTCATGCCCTTTTGGCGGTTGCTGACGATCTTTTCGAGCACCACGATCGCTGCATCCACCACCATTCCGACCGCAAAAGCCAAGCCAGCTAAGGAAATCACATTGATGCTGCGACCCAGCGCGGCCATGGCGACGAAGCTGCCAATCACAGACACTGGAATCGCGACGCTGACCACTAAAGTGGCACCGGGCGAGCGCAAGAACAGCAGCAAAATACCCGCCGCTAACAGACCGCCTACGGCGATGTTCTGCTGAACCTGATCAATCGACTGCTCGACATATTCCGTCTCGTCATAAACCTGCTCAAGCTTCAGTCCAGCCGCCGCCAGTGGGCCCGCATTCAATTCACTGACCACCGCACGAATCTCGGCCATGGTCTCGATCACGTTGGCACCGGTTTCGCGCACCGCGTTAATCGCCAAGGCATCATCGCCCAGATAACGAATATTGGCGCCGGCCTCTTGGAAATCGAATTGAATTTGAGCGACGTCGGCCAATCGAACCTGTGCGCCATTGGGGGTTTGAACGAGTACCGTCTGGCCAATGACCTCGGGCGAGTTGAACTGCGCGTCTACCCGCGTGGTGTAACGGCGTTTGCCCTCATCGACTGCGCCGGCGGATAGACTGACGTTGGCAGCCCGAATGGCCGCGACGACCTGCGACAGACTGACACCGAACTGCGCCATTCGATCCGGATCGACTTCAATGACCAACTCGCGAGCCGTTCCGCCAAAAATATTGGCACGGGCCACACCGGCTACGCGTTCGATTCGCTCTTTAATTACGTCTTCGGAAAAGTCACCCAACTCGGCCATGGGATTGGGCTGAGCGGTTTCACGAGTCAGGATAAACCACGCCATGGCGTTGTCGCCGTCGCCAGAGGTACTGAGGGTAGGCTCGCTGGCCTCGGCTGGGTAGTTAGAGACCCGATCTAATCGATTGGCCACCAGCAACAGCGCGCGATCCATGTTGGTGTCCACGCTGAATTCCAAGGTGACCTCGCCCTCGTTCACGCTGGACGAGCTGGTCATTTTTTCAAGCCCTTCCAACCCCTTCAGCGCATCTTCTTGGCGGTTTACGATTTCACGCTCCACCTCGGCTGGGGCCGCTCCAAACCATGCGGTGGTTACACTGATGACCGGCTTGTTGACGTCAGGCGCTAACTGAACGGGGATTTGGGTCAGGGCCAAGGCGCCAAACAACACCACCATTAACACGGCCGCGACGACCGCAACCGGCCGCTCGATACTGGCTCGGATCAGGCTCATGAGCGATCACCCTGGGGTGCGACTTCCTGACCTGGTCGCAAGCGCTCATTGCCCTTGATCACCACCACCTCGCCCTCGGCTAACCCATCAAGCACTTCTAAGCGATTGCCAACCGACTCGCCCAGTTGGACCGGACGCATGTTGGCTTTGCCGTCCTCAACGACGTAGACCATGGCCTGCGGGCCACGGCGCAAAATGGCATCTTTATGAACACCCAGCACACTGCGTGGAGCGGACACCGGCAACTGGACCGTGACTCGAGCACCGACCGCTAACTCTTGGTTCAAGGTAAAGCGCGAGGGGCGCGTCCGCGTGGCCCCGTCCTCGATTGGCAAGACCGAACGAAGGGTTAAATCCAAGGCTTGACCGGCACTGGATCGGGCGTTTACTGCCACCCCGGGGCTTAATGCCAAGGCATTCAGGCTAGGCACATCAACCACGACCTCGTTACCCCGCACCGAGACCAGCTCCATCGCCGACTGACCCCGATTCAACCAGGCACCCAACTGGGTGTTTTTAGCAGCCACCACCGCATCAAAGGGGGCTCGGATTTCAGACTCATCCAAATCAATCTGGATCAGCTGTAAGTTGGCTTGGGCCGTGGCGACCTGTGCAATTCCGGCGTCCACAGCGCTTTGGCGACGATCGACTTCAGACTGACTGAACGCCGAGCGATCCTTTAGCTCGTTGACGCGAGCCAACTCTAGGCGCGCCAGCTTCAAACTGGCCTGCGCCTGATTCAGCTGAGCCTGTTGCTGAGCCAACCGAGCCTTGAGTCTGTCCGTATTCAGGGTTAGCAGCACTTCGCCCTGTTTCACCGCGTCACCGACCTTTACGTCTACCGACGCCACTTGGCCTGCGACAGTCGCGCTGACGCTGCCCTGATTTGCCGCCACCACTTGACCGACCAGCGGCAGCGTCTGGGTGAATTCGACGGACTGAACCGTGTCGATGCCGACTAACGCGGGACGAGCTGACGCCACCATCGATACAAACGGCAAGGCAAGGGCTAATATAAGGGTGCGCATTGGAAGTGCTCCGCGAGACAGATTGTTGTTCTGTTATTACTGATGCTGCACAGCACTAAATCAAGTGGCGCAAAGCCCTTTATCGATAACTCAGCGGGTGCGCGATGCTTAGTCCGATCTTCTTTGTGACCCTGTTTGTCGCAGCCTATGTCCAAACCACCACGGGATTTGCATTTGGCATGATCGTTGTGGGGCTGGTCACTCTGTTTACTCTAGCGCCACTGCCACTCACAGCCATTGTTATCAGCCTGTGCGACTTTGTTATCTCGGCCTATGGGTTGTGGCAGCACCGCGACTGTGTCGCGTGGTCACGTCTGTGGCCCATGATGTTGTGGCAGGTGCCGGGGATTTGGGTTGGCGTAGAGCTGCTGCTGTATCTAGCCAATCATCATCTGCAACTGCTCGAGATTATCGTCGGAGCCCTCATCGTCGTGACTGCAGGGAATCAGCTAAGCAAAGCTCGCGCTGCGGCAATCGAATCTGGCGTGGCGGCGTACAGTGCGGCAGGATTTTTCTCTGGACTAATGACGGGGCTGTTCAGCGCTGGCGGAGCGCCTTTGGTCTATCTATTTTATCGACAACCGTGGTCGGTTCGACAAATCAAAGCCTGCTTATTCGCGATTTTCACCGTATCGACCTCGATTCGTATCGCGGTTGTCGGCGTTCAAGGAGACCTTACGCGGGAGGTGCTATGGATTGCAGCGGTCGCATTACCCGTGGTGTATTTCGCAAGTTATCTGGCCAATCGCTTTCCACCGCCTGGCTCTTCGGATATTAAAAAGCAGTGTGCGTTGGTGTTGTTTGGCGTAATGGGTGTTTCGCTGATGGCTGCAGGCTTGGTGTAACTAGAGTCGATGCCATCCTTGGCATTGACCTAACCTAGCAGGTTAGTCGTCGGGAACCTCGAGATGTCGGGCGACCGTCTCGGTTAAGTGCTTTGCCGGTCGGAATACCGGTTTGATACGACTTGGGATGGGTATTGCTGCCCCCGTTTGTGGCTCTCGCCCTATCCTGGCGCGGTAGAACTCAATATCAAAAACGCCAAATCCTGCTAGGTGGACGCGCTCTCCTCTTGATAACGCGTCCTCGATACATCGTAACCCGGCGCGTAATGCACTCTCGGTATCACTGACGGATAGATTGGCTACCCGTGCAGTCTGCTCAATCCATTCAACCTTATTCATCATTAGGGCCTCCTCTGCCCTAGAGCGTCTTCTTGCCCTATCACAAGTTATGTCCTCTGATCAGATCTCTAACAAGGACTAGGTGGGTGCTGTGTACCACAAGGTTTTTCGGCCACCCCAATGTAAGAAAATTAGCGACGAACGCACTCCGAAGATGCCTAAAGGCACTGGTGTCGCGGGATTACTAGGCTCTTGTCCAGATGGAATTGATAACAAAAGGCGCAACCAATGACGCGCTGCGTCATTTTTAAGGGGCTATTTGTTAGATGGCAGGATTTACCGGACGAAACCGACCCAGCGCTTAGATAACGCTAGAGATTAAGGAAGCTGTTCCAGTAAGGGTTTGCACGAACGCTCGTACCCTTCCCAACGAATCTTGCGGACCTGGCCATCAGAGTCAGTCCATAACTGAACCTCACACGGCTTGATCAGATCCGCCTGCCGCCAACCGTACCGGGTTAGAGATCCGTCAGACTGTTGCACGGCGGGCGAACCCAGCGCAGTGACAATCGGGGCGATGGCTTGCCCCAGATAGGTTTGAAGACGCGCATCCATGGCATCGGTAACAGGAGTCTTTATTGCACAGCCAGCAGATAAGCCGGCTATTAAGATCAGTGCCCATCGCATTGCTTTTTACTCCAAGGGTTTATCCTTGGAAATTAGCCTGCGAGACGGTCCGAGCGCAAGTTAGCGTGGTTGGCGAACCAACGTGCGAATTCAGGACCTGTCACTTTTAATGCGCCATCCGGCTGGCGCCCTAAATCCAACTCGCATAGGCGAATCAGCTGACTGATCCGTCGAGCCCGTTCATTGGAATTATGAGTCTTTGCAGTAAGCTGCTTTAAGACTGTGGGCAGTAAATGAGATTTGATGTTCATGCGTATTGCCTCCAGTGCAGACGGGATTATTCCCCTCTCCGCCAGATCCGATCCGTGGTTCTGGTAAGACCAATAGTGCGTCAATTTTCCGTCATCCGATACAGGGTAGGTACGGACACACTAGGACAGAGTTTCAGGGCAACGAGACTAGTACCCCTGCGTATAAAATCGGACGGGGAAACGCCCTATACACCGGCCATGACTGGCTATTAGAGGCTTTTCTTACGCTGACCGCGGCGTTGAATTCGGAGCCGAGCCGATAAACTTTACCGGTCACAGTGCTTAGACAAAACCTCCGGATACCCCACCGCGGCATGTTTACGCACAGAAACTTTTGTTAACACCAATTTCATTTTTTGACGCTAACCTTCACGCATAACAGAGTGGATCACGTGCAAAAGGACGTGCTGGGTGAACCTGACAAGGTTCAATCATTTGGTTTTTATGCCTTGCCAGTCGTATCGGTCCACTCGAGCTTAATTCACTTACCCTTCCATTTTGAGAGAGCGCCATGAAAAGCGTAATACTGATCAGCGCAACCGCTTTGTTGTTAAGCGGATGCCAAATGAGCAATGTGCAACAAAAGGCAGCCATCGGAGCCGGCATAGGAGCTGTAGCTGGCCAAATGATTGATGGTGACAGCAAAGGTACTGCCACGGGCGCATTACTCGGGGCCATTGCAGGCGGTATCGCGGGCAGCGTTCAGGATCGCACTGAAGCTCGTCTGCGCGACGCCTATGAGCAAGGTATCGCAGAGGGATCTGTCCAAGTTCAGCGAGACCAGCAAGATCAAGTGCAAGTGACTTTTAGCGACGCCGTGCTGTTCGACTTTGGAAGCGCAGCGATAAAATCTAGTTACTACCCTGCCTTAGGCAGCCTAGCCAACATCATGGTCGCCGAACCAACACTGCGTGCCAAAATCATCGGCCACACGGATGCGATTGGTAGTGCAGATAGCAACCAAACGCTTAGCGTCCAGCGGGCCACCAACGTGAAATCCTTTGTGATTCAGCGTCCAGAGATCCAAGCGAGCCGTGTGACGGTCCTTGGGATGGGAGAAAAAGCACCTATTGCCAGCAACGAAAGCGAATATGGACGCGCTCAAAACCGGCGAATTGAAGTCGTGTTTGAGGAGTAAGGGAGCCGGAGCACACCGCTCATAGATCGCCGGTGTCAAACCCACTTGCCAATCACTCAACCGTCAGACACAAAAAAGCCCAAATCAATGCCGACACGCTGTGTCTTTATTAATTTGGGCTTTCTAATCAAGTTGGTAGCGGGAGCCGGATTTGAACCGACGACCTTCGGGTTATGAGCCCGACGAGCTACCAGGCTGCTCCATCCCGCACCTGACTTGGCGCGTATGATAGGGATTTGTGCGGTAGCGTCAAGCTGTTTTCACGAATCAATCTAAAAATAGTGGTTTGGATGAGCAAAGCTATATCCCATTCCTTCAAAAGCCTGCCCTTTGGACAGCAAACACTTTCAACGAATCGATTGAGGAAACCACCCGCCGATCATACGCTCCGCTTGTTTTGCCGGCGCTTCGCCTGCTCGACCAACGTCGCAATTGTGGAGCCCCTGCCTCAAATGCGAAATCCCAATGGTCATGCGCTTAGGAAAAAAGAAGCTCTTGCCGGCCAAAGTTTCTGGGGTTGTTCGACATTCCCGAAATGGCGACAGCGCATTCAAATAAGCCGGAAGCGGCAGAAACCGTTGTCTAGTGCTAACTAACGACAGATAATGACCGCTTCCAAGGATGGAAGTAAAAAATGACTACCCAGAACACACGGGCTCACTGGATGCTGGTTGAAAGTAATGACTTCAAACTGCGCATCTATCCGACATATGCATCAGTATCGCCCCGCCCAGGCGCTGTCTTACGCGTTGTAACCGGTCTGATAGACATCAAACGACCCAGCTTTTTGAACTCTGCTGAAGCCATGAGGTGGCTATGCTCGTTAGGTATCGATCCTCGTCAAGCCGCCTCAGCCATTAGCTTCTGCCGAATCGCGTATCGGGCCAATTTACACGGGCTAGGCGCCAGCGGGATCACTCGGATCATCCAAGCAGAAACAGACAGGCCGCACGTACAGGTTTCAATGATGGGAACTCGAGGGTTGCGACTGGACATGCGTAAACAGTGGGCGCTCGCGAGCTAAACAACGCCCCAACCACGGTCGTCGTTAGACAGCGTCTCGCAATTTAATCGGGCTCGGTAACCGTTCGGTCCGTTTTCGGTCAAAAACGTCCCTTCGCCCTTTAGCTGATTAACCTGCTCTTGAATCTCACCTAGCATCAGGCCAACCAAGTAGTGCCGATAGATACAGCGAATTAGCTGAAAAATGTAATCCGCTTGTTTGTGCTCGATCCCGGAATCGATCACCCATTGCTGGGGAAAGTCCATCGCAAAGAAATCTCGCAAGGTGCCGGTGTAAATAGCAGAGCGAACTTTTGGCCAGTTACCCGGCCGAGGACACAGCTGAAGCTGCCTAGAGAAAATCAGGATTCGATAGTTAGACGACTCTATCGTCAATCGAAAGTTCTCGTGTGAGCGTTTCACTGCCAGGAATCCTTCCGCAAAGCCATGAATGAAAATTTCTTTCATATGGAGTATTGCACAGTTACGAGAAGTACTTCCGAATTTTTACCGACCAATCGCAGGTAAAGTGATCCAGTCTTCATCCGTCTTTTTTCCGGCTCGCTTTCGACCGGCATGGGCAAACTGAACCTCATCTGCGAATTGATCTACACCTCAAGCTTCGACCGACACACAGGTTGAGTACTCACCCAAAATAAACCTACCGGACTCTCGGCTTTCAGCCGATGGTCATTACATGATTGATTTTCAGACACTCGCGACCCCAGCTGAGCTGCGACTCGCGAACATACAGCAGGCCCTATCAGTGCTTAACAACAAGCATGATGATCGCGGTGCGCAATGGCTTGGCGTGCTCGGCGAAGAGTTCGAACACTTGTCCGAATTCACCAACATCAGGAAACAAAAGATAAGCTTTGAATATTGGGAGTTGGAATCCGCGGTCTTCGCCCGCCCCATCTGCCAAACTGAAGTCATTACTTACAACAGTCCTGAGGAAGATCAGTTCGATCTGCGTTTCAGCCGTGCAGGCTTCGGTCTAGCCCTCTCGATCCTGACGTACGCCCGCACCGCCGTAAAATATCGCTACATGCCAGCCCTGGCGACGGCCAGTTGGCTTAACGAATACAGCCGAACACATCCCGACATCCGATCAATCGCCCGCATAGCCCAGTGGCCCGGTTAACCCCCCCTAGAACACAAGCTTTTAAGGTAGACTCCCCGACACCGATCGTGTGCCAATAAACCGGGAGTGATATTTGGACATCCTTGTAGCTTTTTTCGACACGCTATTCAGCCAACTGCAAAAACCCACCCTCTCATTTCTAATCGGCGGATTCGTGATCGCCGCATGCGGCAGTCGCTTAGAAATTCCAGACCCGGTTTATCGTTTCATCGTCGTGGTGCTGCTACTGAAAATCGGAATCGGGGCGGGTATCGAGATCCGTAGCGCATCGCTCTCTGAAATCGCGCTTCCGTCAATCCTAGCCATGGTTTTGGGTGTCGTCATTGTGTTGTTGGGCCGCGTTACTCTGGCGCAGCTACCCGGCGTCACTAAGATCGATGCAGTCGCAACGTCTGGCCTATTCGGTGCGGTATCGGCGTCCACTCTGGCCGCCGCCATGATCATCATGGAACAAGAAGGCGCCGAGTTCGAAGCCTGGGTGCCAGCGCTATACCCTTTCATGGACATCGCTGCCCTGCTGACCGCGATTGTTCTAGCCAAACTCCTGCTGGGCAAATCCAGTGGCCGTCGGCGTGAATCCAGCCTCGCCCAGATCGTCAAAGAAAGCCTGCAAGGCTCTGCCCTTAGCGCCCTGTTACTCGGCCTAGCCCTGGGCCTACTCGCGCGCCCTGAGCCGGTCTACCAAAGCTTTTACGAGCCATTATTCCGTGGTCTGCTGTCTATACTCATGCTGATTATGGGGATGGAGGCATACCAACGCTTTGGCGAGCTGCGTCGGGTTGCCCACATGTATGCGATCTATGGACTGCTGGCGCCACTGGTTCATGGATTCATGGGCCTAGGCGTTGGCTATCTGGTTCATCAAGTGACCGGCTTCAGTTCCGGCGGTGCTGTGTTGCTGGCGGTTATGGCCGCCTCTAGCTCGGACATCTCGGGCCCACCGACACTGCGCGCCGCCATCCCGCAAGCTAACCCGTCCACCTACATCGGTGCATCAACTAGCTTGGGTACTCCGGTCGCGCTGCTTAGTATTCCGTTGTTCATGGCCATTGCCGAATGGCTGTTCGCACTCTAGGAGAATCACGTGTTTTATCCCGCTACCCAAATCCACATTGTGGTCGAGAAATTTCTACAGCCACAGGTCGAGCAGATCCTGCGCGATCACAAAGTCACAGGGTACTCGGTCTTCGCTGGTGGCGGCCGCGGATCCCACGGAGTGCACTTAGTTGATTCGGCCTCACTGATCCGCGAATTCACCATCGTGAAAATCGAAACCGTCGTGGGCAAACGCGATCGAGCCGAAGCCATCGCTGAAGAAATCGAACGGGAAGTGTTTGAATTTAATGAGGGTGTGCTTTGGCTGTCACAGGTCGAGATCCTGCGACAGTCAAAGTTCAATAACGCTGACTAGCAGGTCCTACTGGGCTTTTCTGTCGGAACCTCAGCGACGACTGCCTGCGCTGTTGCAAACAGCCACACAGCGCCCGGTAGCGGCACTGACGCGATTGAGGCACCGTTCAGTGCTGAAGCGCACATTGTCCAATGTGCTGAGTTACTAAAATCAACGGTTAACCACTTCACTTCAACATCCCCAAATCCAACCGTTTCATATTTGTAGTTCTTCTGGTTGTTCCCAGTACCGGAATTAGCGGTGTTCACAACGGTCCTCAGCAACGCAGCCGCTTGTGGATCAAGAACGTATGCAAACGACGTGACCTTTCCCCAAACGTTGCGCCACAGCTTGAATGAGAATTTTTTAGGTTAAGCCGCTTTTTGGCAAACTCCACTGGCGGTACGTAGCCCAATGAACTGTGTGGTCGCACCTCGTTGTAATGTTGGCGCCATTGATCAATTTTCTGCTTCGCTTCGTCCAAGCTTCTGAACCAGTGTGGGTTCAAACACTCGTTTCGAAACTTGCCGTTGAGGCTTTCAACAAAAGCATTTTGCGTTGGCTTGCCAGGCTGTATGAGGCCCAAACGAACGCCTGCATCTTCTGACCAGAAGTGCATCGCTTTGCTAGTAAATTCGGTGCCGTTGTCCACAGTGACGACCTTTGGCAGCCCTCTAGATTCGCCAATCTGACAAAGGAACCTAGCCACTTGGTGCCCAGAAATAGAAAAGGCGGTCAGTTGGCCCACCAACTTGACCCTTCCGCCAGGCACCGGTCATTCGAAGTAGCGAAGCGACTTTTGACAGGGGCTTTCTGCGTTGCTTACTCGCGTAACACGTTTGTCACAAAGTATTGCGATAATTTCGCTTCGACGAAAACTCAGTATCGAGTGGATTACGCTCCGATCTCAGACCTTCGCGCATTGGGTTTTCAATCAAGCTAGCGTTGCCTCGAACAGTAATCGAAAGGACAGAATGATGGGCGTCAAAGTAGGAATTAATGGGTTTGGTCGTATCGGGCGTCTAACGTTCCGAGCGTTATATGACATGCCTGGTTTTGAGGTCGTTCAGATTAATGACCCCTCGGGTGATGCGGTGACGCTGGCGCATTTGCTGAATTTCGATTCGGTCCACGGACGCTGGTCACATAGTGCCGAGGCTGAGGGTCAAACGATCACGGTTGATAATCACAGCATCCGTTGCACCGGTAATGAGGCGATTCAAGAGACGGATTGGTCTGGCTGTGACGTGGTGGTCGAAGCCAGCGGTCGTATAAAAACAAGAGCATTGTTGCAAAGCTACTTGGATCAGGGAGTTAAGCGGGTGGTGGTAACCGCGCCCGTCAAAGAGCTGGGTGTTTTGAACCTTGTTATCGGTGTTAACGATCATCTCTATGACCCCGGACAACACCCGATCGTGACGGCAGCCTCTTGTACGACCAATTGTCTGGCACCTATCGTCAAAGTAATCCACGAACAGTTGGGCATTTTGCACGGATCGTTCACGACAATTCACGATCTGACCAATACTCAAACGATTTTGGATGCGCCGCATAAAGACCTGCGTCGCGCCCGTGCGTGCGGTATGAGCCTGATCCCCACTACCACAGGGTCGGCGAGTGCGATTACCGAGATATTCCCAGAGTTAAAGGGGCGGCTGAGCGGCCATGCGGTTCGGGTGCCCTTGGCCAATGCGTCCTTGACTGATTGTGTGTTTGAGGTCAAAAAATCAACGAATATTAAAGAAGTCAACGCACTCCTAAAGGCAGCGGCGCAGGGCGACCTTAAAGGTATCTTGGGGTTTGAGGAGCGCCCATTAGTCTCGATTGATTACAAAACTGATCCCCGTTCCAGTGTGATCGATGCACTTTCGACGCTGGTCGTTAACCAAACGCAGGTCAAGTTATACGCCTGGTATGACAATGAGTGGGGTTATGCCAATCGAACCGCTGGTTTAGTTCGACTGGTAGGGCGCGCGGATTCGGTTTAGAACGAAGTGGCTGTATCGAAAGACTTTCGCCAGTACTTAATCGTCACGGGTAACTACTGGATATTCACCCTGACCGACGGTGCACTGCGCATGCTGGTGGTGCTGTATTTCTATGGCTTAGGCTATAGCCCTTTTGATCTGGCCATGTTGTTTGTGTTTTACGAGCTATTCGGCGTATTCACCAACTTGATTGGCGGTTGGCTTGGCGCTCGCGTCGGGCTTAACCGAACGATGAATTTAGGCTTACTGGTTCAGATTGTAGGTCTGTCACTGCTGCTTTTGCCTCAGGATAGCTTGAGCATGATGTGGGTTATGGCCGCGCAGGCATTGTCCGGGGTTGCCAAAGACCTGAATAAAATGAGTGCAAAAAGCTCGATTAAGCTGTTGGTTCCCGATCACGCCCAGGGAAGACTATTTCGTTGGGTTGCTATCCTGACCGGATCAAAAAATGCTCTAAAAGGCGTTGGCTTTTTTATGGGGGGGCTGCTGCTAGCCTCCTTTGGTTTTCGCGGTGCTATTTTCGCGATGGTGATCAGTCTGGTGGTTACTTGGTTGCTCAGCCTGGTGGTTTTGAGCCATGACTTTGGTGCGGCCAAGTCAAAGCCAAAATTTAAATCGCTGTTTTCTAAAAGCCAATCGATCAACTTGCTGTCCGGTGCACGTTTGTTTTTGTTTGGGGCGCGGGATGTTTGGTTTGTAGTCGCGCTCCCAGTCTATTTTGTACAAGAACTGGGTTGGACTGGCACTGCGGTAGGCACCTTTATGGCGGGATGGATTATCGCTTATGGAGTGGTCCAGGGGTTTGCTCCGCAGATGACAAGAGCCTCATCGGGCGCGCGCAGTGCGGTTTACTGGGCCAGCGGTTTGGCGGTGATTCCGGCGCTGATTGCCCTAAGCCTTCATCTGCAATGGTCAAATCAGGCCTCTGTGGTTTTAGGCTTGCTATTATTCGGTGCGGTATTCGCCGTGAATTCATCGCTTCACAGTTACTTGATCATTCGCTTTGCGCGCGCCGACGGAGTGTCGCTAGACATCGGTTTCTACTACATGGCAAACGCGATGGGTCGACTATTGGGGACCGTGTTGTCGGGGTGGTTGTTCCAAGCCTATGGATTAATCCTATGTCTGGTAGTTTCCAGCATCATGTTACTGCTCGCCGCGTTTTGGTCATGGGGCTTGGTGAGCGCTGAAGCTGACTGATCATTATGCGTTACGCCACGCCAGCCAGTATGACTAGGCTACAGCAGCTGAACAGGCCCGCGACAGAAACCCAACGCGGAATGAATCGCTCATCGTCCTCAACCTTGAGTGCGGCTAGATTGGTCATGCTGTAATACGCCAGAACACTAAACGCGCTGAGTGTCCATGCACTCTGAACCTCGCCAAATAGGGCAATGGCGGACATGATCAAAAACGTCAGCCAGCTTGCGGCGGGTGGAGATTTATTGTCCGAGTCGAGCGTTGCGAAAATCCCTGGCAAATCCCCACGGCGTCCCATCGCCATGACGACTCGGGAGACGCCCATGAGTAAATTCAGCACAACCCCCATCATCGCAATGACCCCGCCGAAAACGATAATCCACTGCCACGCCGTATTCGGAAGCAAGCTGGCGATTGTAAAGCTCTGTCCCTCGATGACTGAGGGGTTAAATACATGCAGTACGGCCAAGCCGACGCCTAGATATATCAGGGTGATCACGCCCAGGGTTAGTTGAATGGCCTTAGGTATATTGCGGCGCGGTCGGGTTATTTCCTCGCCCATGGTTGCAATGCGGCCGTATCCAGTGAATGCGACAAATATCAGTGCTGCCGCATGGAAAAGCGATAAGCCTCCGGTGGTAGAGCCAGAAGAAGCAGCGTCATTGGATGGGCTGGCAAAGGCCACCACAACAAAGGTCAGCAATCCAATCAGGCTAATAATAACAATCGTCAGATTGAGCCAATACGAACGCCGAAGGCCAGAAAGAACCGCCAAGGTCAGAACAAACAACAGCACGATCGAGACGGCCTTGATACCCCAGTCGGGCATGAACAGATAACGATTCAGATAGTGTGCTACTGCGAGTGCGGCGGTGGCCGCCGAAGCACTTTTGGCAATGACAAAAAGGACGCCTGCGGACACGCCACTGGCCGGATTTAGATATCGGTACGCGTATTCGTAGGTACCGCCACTGACCGGATGTGATGTGGCTAATTGCGCAGCGGAAAGCCCATTGCATAGCGCAGTGAAAGCCGCAATTACGATCGCCCACATCAACAAGTTTCCAGCGATTGAGACGCTCAATCCGATGCTGACATACGCACCGGTGCCCAATATCGATCCGATACCAATCACAAGGGCTCCGCCTAGGTGGGTTTCTCTGACTAATTGACCGGACATGTGGTTCCTTATATCGATGGCTTGATACTTGATTGGAAAGACGATAACGCTAACCTAGCCGCCTCACTGATCAAAGAGAATTCCCATGGGGTTAACCGAGTGGCTGGCATTGGCCAGTGTTTGCACGCTAGGGGCCATGTCACCCGGGCCTTCGCTGTTTGTTGTGTTGCGTGCAGCCATTCACGGGGGGCGGGGCAGCGGCGTAGTGACGGGGTTAAGCCATGCTCTAGGCGTTGCGATTTACGCGATTGGGGCAATTGTCGTGCTGTCCGGGGTCATGGCCATTGGCGGGGCTGCGTTAATAGCCGTTCAAGTGCTGGGCATTCTGTGGTTGCTAAAACTGAGTTGGGGGCTTTGGCAAGCGACCGAACAAGGCATGGATGTCAGTGTCTCGGCCAGTGCCCGCGATGGATTCTTAATTGCCTTCTTGAACCCCAAAATGCTGGCGTTTTTCTTGGCGCTGTTTGCTCCGTTCGTCACCAGCGCCATGTCACTTGAGCGCAACCTGATCTTGGTGGCGACACCCGCCATTATTGACGGGGTCTGGTACACAATTGCGGCACTGATTCTATCCACCCCGGCACTACGCGCGCGTCTGCTGGCAAAAGCACGTTGGCTTAACCGAGCGATGGCCTTGGTGTTGGGATCCTTGGCGTTATCGCTTAGCTGGCAGCTGGTTTAGTCATTTGGCGGGCGACGTAAGCCCCAGCGCTGCCAATGATTAGCATGGGAAGTGCAATCCACAGCAAAGCTCCAGCCGAGGCCACAGCGCCCATCAAACCGGGCCCACCGGTACCCCCGGCTGCTGCACTGGTCAGCATCAGCCCCGTTACTTTGCCGTGATTACGCTCGTCCGAGTTGGCAACGCCTTGGGCAATCATATTCGGGAAAATTACACTGGCAGCGATGCCTGCTAGCAGGACACCAGCCGCACCGACCCAGTTAAACCAATAGCCTGCGCCAATCAGCAGCGGGCTGAGCGCCAGAACTACCGGCATCAGGCGTAACCAGTGTGCGGCAGATAAGCTCAGGGCAGAGAACCCTAAGCGGCACAGACTTAGCAGCGCCCAAAATAGCGATGTGATGGTGCCGGCAATGGCTACGGACATGCCCCAGCCTTCACTCATCAGCGTGTAGCTCCAGTTGCCGACTGAGGCCTCGATTGCCACGTATAGACCCGCGCCTATCACCGCCATCCAATCCAATCGAGCCAGTTTGACCCGCTCCCGGATCGGCGAGGGTGGGCTGATGACTTTGAGCTGGCGGTAGGTGGCCAGTGCGAAAAGCGCCGGGAAGACACACCACAACAAGTTGATCTGCCAGGCCAGTTGGTTGGCCACCAGATAGGTCATGCTCATAGCCGCCAGTGCGGCACCGCCCCCCCAACAGGTGTGAATGACCATCAGCTGACGGTTGCTGACGGTTTTACCGGCGTAGGTGTTTAGGTAGGTATGAATCGCACCGTTGCCTAGGCCACGCAGCGCGGCCGCGGCCAATAACAGGCTCCATGAAGGGGCAAAGGCGACAAACCCAATACCCACCAGTGCGATGCTTGAGGCCCAAAACAAACAGGGATTCAGGCCCAAGCGCTGCATGAACCAGTTGGCCGACAAGCTGCCTGCCATCGACGCTAACAGATAGGCGGCCAGCAGGAAGCCTAAATCGCCAATTGAGCGATCCAGCTGCTGTGCAATGGTCGGCCAAGCAACCCCTAACATGCCGTCAAAGGCACCGAGCGAAACAAACATACTGCCCAAGATGATGGGCGTGGGTAGTGGCATGGGCGGCTCCTGAAGTGAAGCCGCGATGCTAGGGGCTTATGCCGCTAGGGGCAACTGCTCGTTTTCCAACAAATCAGCGGCGAAAAATACGCCATCGCGCAGGCCAGCTGCGGCTTCTTCGCTGTCGTTGTTCAAGGCCCACAGGGCAATGTCCTGTGTGGTGTCCAGAATTTTGATCAGTGCGGTTTTCTCGCACGCATCGGCACCCAGGTGCTTGATGACCAAGGTGACAGCACCAAACGCAAAGTTGATGTCATAAATGGATACCTGCTCGGGTAGAGCGAGTTGCTTGGCTAATGCCGCAATCAATGAGTCGTTCATAACTGCCTCCAATGGTAATGCGGCGCAGTATAGATAGAGGCTCGAGCATTTCCGTAAGTAATTTCCCTAACTCATAAAATAGAGTTGGCATAGTTTGCCGCCAACAATTGATCGGAGTTGGGTAGCCACAAGTCGTCGCTGGGGGTGGTCCAGGCCCGTTGGGCGAATGTGGGATCCACGCCATTGGCGACAAAACGTTGAATGATGGCCTGGTTGACCCGGGCCGACGGAATGCGCTGGCCGCTGGCTGTGGGTGTAAAGGCCGCGTGAAACCCCAGCTGTGCAAAGTCGCCAATGCTGCGTTGTTGGCCGGCTAAAAAGATCAGGGTGCAGGCACTAAAGCATCGGCCTTGGGTTTGTGTGTCCAGATTTCGGGCGCGAATTTGATCGGCGATCGCAATGGCCGGGCTGACTCGACCACCGGGGCTTTGGATATCGACCCGTGTTATTTGCGGGTTCGCCTCCAGCACACGCTGGGCCTGTTGCCACATTCCCAGACTGACGGTGCCGCGCAGTTCAAGTACCTCGCCGTTACGCCGCACCTGATAGCGCGACGGATCCAGGTTGAGTTCGTCCAGTCGCTGCAGATCGCCCAGCAGCGTGACATCGCGCAGGGCGAACGCGTAGGGATTGAAGGCCAAGAACCCAGTGGTCAGGATCACGATCCAGACGCGCTGGCCGGTGCGCCAAAGCTCCCACAGCATAAAAAGTAGTAGTGCGAGGGTCAGGGCTAGATAACCGCCCAGCAGCAAGGACTTGAGCGCGATCCCGTTGACCAGATTGATAAAGCTGTACGCCATCGGACGCAGCACATATTGGCCTACGGCAAAGGGCAGCAGCAAATACGACAGCCATACAGTCAGTTTAAGAATCATGGGATTAGCCTAGCCCGAAATGCTGGGCTAGGCGATGGTTTAAACCCGTGCGCGACCCCATTGGATGCGTGCCCAAACCCGCTCGTGCAGGGTGTACATCACCATGCCCATGGCGGCTAGGATAAAGCTAAGTCCGGCGGACGAGGCCCAATCGCCGGTATATACGTAGCTAATGATCATCGTTGTTATCAAACCCACGATTTGCCAGGTAATGGCTTTCATCCAGCTGCGACGTTGCGTTTCCATGACTCCTCCTGTGTCTGGTGTGTCGAGGCGGTAAAGATAGGGCCGCCGAGGCGTCGCTTCCATAGGTATGTTTTCACTTAAATTCACCACTTATTGAATTTAATTGTAAAAAGTGAATAAATTCACGGAATGATGAAAAAAGCCGAAAGATCGTTGTTGTTTCGTGAGCGCCTACGCGAGGCGCTCTTGCGTAACGACGTCACACAGACCGCGCTGGCGGCTCGCATTGGGATTGATCGCTCAACGCTGTCCAGTCTGATGACGTCGGATCAGCCGCGTACTCCAAATGCCCACTGGGTAGCTGAGGCGGCACAGGCCCTGGGTGTGACCAGTGACTGGCTGTTGGGGTTGGAGCAATCGGCGCAGCCGGCGTCAAAAATTTTGGGTGAGTCGTTGCAGGTGAAACTGGCGGGGCGCGAACCGTATCATCCGCAATTAGGCGAATGGCGACGCGAGGCCGAGGGCAAAAAAATCCGTTACGTGCCGCAAACGCTGCCGGATTTTTTAAAGATCGACCCGGTGATTGCTTTCGAGTTTGCTGCGACACCGATCGATAAGCTGAAGTACCAGCAGGCCTCGGACCAGAACCTGAGTTATCTGCAGTCTGCAGATTCAGACATGGAAGTGTGCGTGGCGCGTCAGAACCTTGAGGATTTTGCGCAAGGGCAGGGTGCCTGGAAGGGACTGTCGCTGGAGATCCGTCAGGCGCAGTGGGAAGTGTTCATGCGTGTGTATGATGAGCTCTATCCGCGAGTGCGTATCCAGCTGTACGACGAGCGATTTTTCTACTCGGCGCCGGTTACAGTGTATGGAGCTCAGCGTGCGGTGCTGTATTTAGGCGAGACGTATTTCTCGTTCAGTACCCGGGAACACATCGACGCGATGAGCCAGCAGGTTGATCGATTAGTGCGCAATGCCTGTATTCATAGTCATGAATTGAACCACTGGCTTGAAAGCAATCAGCCTGTATGATGCCGCGCACAAACAAGGAGAGTGTTGTGAAATTACCTAGTTGGACAGCGCCGTACGCCTTTGGAGTGATCCTGTCGTGCTTTATGTCGCTTATCGTCTCGTGTGTTGCCACGATTAATGCCATCGGCCTGAGCCCGGAATTCTTTGTGACTTGGATGGGTAGTTGGTTGTCGGCTTGGTTAATCGCAGCCCCCAGTGTGATAGTTGTGGCACCCGTGGTGCGCAAACTGATTCCCAAGATCGTTCAGGCTTAGTCCCAAGGCCCAAGCGGCCCATCTATTGGGGTGCCGGCGGCCAAGCGTTCACGGATCGTCGGCAAAATAAAACCCGGGTGACGTGAGCTGCCATCAAACGCGACCCGGCGGGTGGTGTCGACAATCATAGGATTTGAGAAGCGGCGGTGGATCAGCTCCACGTAATCCGCAGGCGCCATACCCGGAACCGGTTTGACGTCGGGCACGATTTGGTCCAACGCCAACGTGCGGAACAGCTCAGAGATCGAAGGGTGCTCCATGCAGCCCGAGATACTTTCAACGCTTGGCAACTCGCCTGTGACGGCGACACCACGGTTTGACGAACCACATCGCCGTTACCTTGGACGTTGTCACAGGACAGAACGGTGAAGGGGCCTAGACCCGAATCACGACGCAGACGCAGTGCCTTGATGATGGCACCGAACGCAGTGGCGGGTGCGTCAGGGTTGGCTGCATCTGCCTGCATATCTGCATGCTGCGCATCAAAGCCCTGTTTAGCCGGTTCCAATTCCAACAGGGTGTTTAGGCAATCCTGCTGCAACAAACGTTCGCGCATCACTGCGTCGGCAGCGCGAACACCTGTGCCAACAATGGCCCAGTCCATTGAGCGCGCTTTTGATGCTCTGGCATCGTTCTTGCGCAGGCCGATGGGTAAAGGCAAAAACGGATGCAGATTTGACACAATCGATCACAAACGCACCAAAATTGAGCGAGTTGGTGGTATTCAGCGACTTGGACGGCACTTTTTTGGGGCATCAGGATTTTGATGCGTCTTATTCCTTGAGCTGGGTGCGAAAACATCAGCCCAGTTTGGTCTTCTGCACATCCAAAACGGTGGCCGAGGCCCGCAGTCTAGCGGACCAATGGCAGATCCAGGCTGATTGGATCTGCGAGAACGGAGCGGTGTTGCTCTCGGGCGATCAAGAAACCTCATTGGCACAGCCGGTGACTGAGTCCTGTTTAGAGCAGTTCCCTGAACTGGTCGGTCTAGCCAGCATGAGCCTGGATCAGCAGTCGCAGATACTCGGGTTGCAAGGCGACGCGTTAGCTCGTGCCATGACCCGCGAATACTCACGGCTATGCCTGCCTGATTTTGACCAAGACTGTGTCACCCGCGCTGCTCAGCTGGGTTATCGCTTAACTCGCGGGGGGCGGGTCGGACATCTAAGCCGGCCTGAGGCGGATAAAGGGTTGGCTCTACGATTCTACATGACGCGCTATCCCGATCGGCGCAGCGTGGCGTTAGGTGATGCGCCCAACGACATCGGCCTATTCCAAGCCGCGGACATTCGCTTACTGATTAACAATCCTGCCAGCGCTGACCTGATGATCGATGTGCCGGTGGATTATCGAACCCGTGCGATCGCACCCAAAGGGTGGGTTGAGGCACTAACATTAGGAGCAGGACTACATGAGTGACTTTCATCAAAACGGATGGGTGCCGACGCTGCACGACTTAGGCGATCGAAGTCTGCAGGACTTGGAGTCTGAGTTAGAGCTGTTCAGCGGGTATCGCCCGATGGAGCTGTTGCTGCCTAGTTTGTTCAGTGAGCTGGAAGGCCCCGCGCTCAAACACATTGTCAGTGAGCTGTCGCAGGTGAAGTATCTGGATCGAGTGGTCATCGGTCTGGATCGAGCGGATCGGGATCAGTACGCCGCGGCCATCGAGTTTTTTAAAGAGCTAGGCCAGCCTTTTACCGTGTTGTGGAATGACGGGCCGAGGCTACAGGCCATCCATCAAAAGCTGCGCGCTCAAGGTCTGGGTCCGGCGGAGTTAGGCAAGGGGTATAACGCGTGGTACATGCTGGGCTACAGCCTGTCCCGGGGCCGTGCCGAGGCAGTCGCGCTGCATGACTGCGATATCTTGACCTACGATCGGCGGATGCTGGCACGCCTGATGTTTCCTGTGGCCCATCCCTCGTTGCAGTTTGAGTTCTGCAAGGGCTTTTATCCGCGTCTGGCTGACAACAAGTTCAATGGCCGGGTGTCGCGTTTGCTGGTGGGGCCGCTGCTAGAGGCTTTTGAACAAGTCTTGGGCGCCAACGACTACCTAAATTTCATGAAGGCCTTTCGTTATCCGCTGGCCGGCGAGTTTTCGTTCCGGCGCAACCTGTTGCCCGAGTTGCGTATCCCCTTTGATTGGGGGCTAGAGTTGGGCGTGTTGTCTGAGGTTCAGCGTAATCAAGCCAGCAACCGGGTCTGTCAGGTCGATATCGCCAGTAATTATGATCACAAGCATCAACAGCTGAGTCCCGATGATGCGGCCCAAGGGCTGTCGCGGATGTCGATCGATATCACCAAGGTGCTGATTCGTAAGCTGGCGACCCAGGGGCACGTGTTCAGCTCCGAAACCTTTCGCACGCTAAAGGCGTGTTACTACCGCCGCGCGCTGGATTGTGCGGATTTTTATCGCGCTGATGCGGTGATTAATGGCCTGAATTACGACTTGCACAGCGAAGAAAAAGCTGTCGAGTTGTTTGCCAAAAATGTCCTGCAGGCGGGGCATACGTTTCTGGAATCGCCATTGGATACGCCGTTTATATCGACCTGGTCGCGCGTGATTAGCGCGCATCCAGGGATCTTACGAGAGCTGCGTCAGGCAGTGGCAGAGGACAACAAGGAGCTGGGTAATGGATTTGAAGGTCACTAAAGAAAAACTTCAGCTGCATCTAGAACGCATCTATCCGGACTTAGCGCAGGTGCAACAGCAGCAGATGATTGAGCATCTGTTGACCCGCCTGAGTGCATTGCGCCTGCCTGAGCAGGTGCCGGCACGTTGGGATCACTCAACGGCGATTGTGATCAGCTACGCTGATACGGTTCAGGGGCAGGGCACCAGTCTGCCCGAGTTAGAGAGGTTCTTTGAACGTCATCTGTCGGAGGCGTTTGACAGCCTCCATTTGCTGCCGTTTTTTACCACCTCGGGTGACGATGGATTTTCGGTTATCGACTATCGGCAAATTCCTAGCGAGTTTGGCGATTGGAGTGATATCCAGCGGATGTCAAAGCACATTCGGGTGATGGGCGATTTGGTGTTGAACCATTGCTCGCAACAATCCCAGTGGTTTCAGGGGTTCCTGGCTGGGGATTCACAGTATCAAACGTACTTTTTTGAGCCAGGTTTGGATTTCGATGTGTCCCACGTCGTGCGGCCTCGTCCGCAATCGGTGGTGCAGGAATACATCTCGCCACAGGGCGTTCGTCGGGTGTGGGCGACCTTTAGTCAAGATCAGGTCGATCTGAATTATCAAAATCCGGATGTGCTGATGGCCATGTTGGATGTGGCGATGGACTATTGGGCCCACGGCATTGATTTGTTGCGCCTGGATGCGGTGGCGTTTTTATGGAAAGTCTCGGGCAGCGAGTGCATTAATCTGCCGCAAACCCACGAAGTGGTTCGTCTGCTGCGTACGTTGTCAGACGCGATTGGGCGGGGATCGGTCATCATTACCGAGACGAACCTGCCAAATTTGGAAAATCTGAGTTATTTCGGTAACGGCAACGAGGCGCATTGGGTTTACAACTTTCCCTTGCCGCCATTGACGGTGTATTCGCTGTTGTTCGGCGATGCCAGCCCGCTGCGGCAGTGGGCGATGAGCCTGCCGCCGGCGTTGCCGGGCATGACCTATTTGAACTTTTTGGCCAGTCACGACGGGATTGGGCTGCGCCCGACCGAGGGACTGTTGTCCGATGACGAGTTCAACGGTTTTGTCAGCCAGATTCACGATAACGGCGGGCTGATCTCGTATCGGGCGCAACCTGACGGCAGTCAAACCCCGTACGAGGCGAACATTACGCTGTTCAGTGCGCTGTCCAAGACCACCACCGACACCACTGGGCAGTTTGCCTATGCACGCTTTATGGCGGCGCACGCCATCATGATGGCAATCGAGGGGGTGCCTGCGATCTATTTCCATTCGCTGATTGGCGCGACTAATGATCTGGAGGGTGTCGAGGCCAGTGGTATGAATCGTCGCATCAACCGCGAGAAGTTTCAGGTCGAGCATTTAGAAGCGATGCTGGCCGATGAGGCATCTCACGCCAGCCATATCCTGCAGGGCATAAAAGCGCTATTGACTGTGCGCCAATCGACACCGGCCTTCCACCCCAATGCCACGCAATTTACCTTGCAGCTGCCTTCGACGTTTTTTGGAGTGTGGCGCCAGTCGATCGATCGAAGGGATAACCTATTTGCCTTAACCAACATGACCGAGCAGACCCGCTACCTATCCCTAGGGCAGCTCAATCTGGTGGTTGGCGATACCTGGCGGGATCTGTTGTCGGATGAGCATTTGGTGCAAGGGCAGACTGAATTAGAGTTTGCGCCTTACCAGACCCGTTGGGTGGCGAGGCATTTGGAGTAGGGGGAGGGAAGCCAGAGCGGTCCTGCCTGAATCCCTTGATCACCAACAGACTTACGCTCAGCTTCTATGCCTCCACCCAAGCAGCCACTTAAATCGAGTAGAATTTTCATTGGTTGAAAAAACGGATGAAAAAAATGCTTAAAAATTGGGTTTGCATTATTTTGCTGGGAGCGTGTTTTTCAGCTTCGGCCGAGCAACGACTAGTTGAACGCGGTCTAGACGCGTTTAAAAAATATGGTCCCGATGAGGCCGTCGAAGTTTGGATGGATGGGTCGATGCTCCGGATGGCTCGGATATTTGATCAGTTAGAGGCGCAGCTCAACCAGTTTTCGCAATTATGCGGTGACTTGGAATCGTGGGAGACCTTAAGTTCCGATCGATACGGAAGTCGGGTTACGCAACAGGTTCTGGTGCTGAATTTCCGTCGATGCCCTGTATTTGCGAGGTTCAATACCTACACCCGCGAGGGCCGAGAGACGCTCACTCGCTTTAACTTAAACGCGAGTTACAGCGAGCTCATAGAGGATTAGAGCTGCACGGTGCAGCTCTGGCCTGCCAGCAACCCTGGCTCTGAATCGACTAATGCAACGACTCGGAAGGTATTGCTGGCCGCGTCAATCATCGGCTCGATAAATTCGATATTCGCAACAGTGGGCTCATTGTTGGGCCCCAGTATCTGCAGCGAGTCGCTTGCCAGGATGACTGGATAATCCTGAGCCACGAAGTTGGCTTCCACCTTTAATTTTGAGACGTCGACTAACTCCAGCACGTGGCTCTCAGAGACTTGTTCGCCTTCGTTAATCAAGACGTCAACCACAACACCCGAATGCGGCGCCCTGATAATTAAGCGCTCCTTCTCTGCCTCGAGTTCCTCTAACTCCGCCGAAGCGCTGTTCAAAGCGCTGCGCAATTGATCCAATTCAGCCGAGGTAACTGCTCCGGTCCCTGCCATTTCTGCACGCTCGATTTCACGTTGACTGAACTCAACATCAATGGTTTTTTGGGTGATCCGCGCATCAATGACACCGGTGTTCAAACGGGCCAAAATGTCACCGTCCCGAACCCGTTTTCCCGGTGAAACCAAGAGTTGATTCAGAACACCACTGACATCGCTAGACACTCGAGTTTCCTTTGCTGGGCGCAGCAAACAATCGGCGCTAGCGAACACCAGGGAGGGCGCCAACAGAGAGGCACAGAAAAGAACAGATTTAGGTACGGCGCGTAAAGCTGAGCATGTCATCGCGTTGATCCTCGGATTTCATAAGTTGTAGTCGTTGTTTGGATTTGGTCCGCTCCAGCCAACGTCGCTTCCAGCTTAGGCTGATGAAGTAGATTTGTTGAGCATAGTGCTTCTCTAAGCCAAGGGTTTGTAGCATCGAGATAAGCCAATTTGGCAACAGCTCAGAGATTACTTTCTCGTCCAGGCTGTGCAGGATGTCGAATGATCCAGGATCCCCCTGACGACCCGCTCGACCAAACAGTTGACGGTCTAATCGGGCTGATTCCAAGCAGTCTAGGATGATGACATGTAGCCCACCGGCATCGCGGCAGTCACTACTGAGTTTTATGTCGGTTCCTCGACCGGCCATGTTGGTGACGACGGATACGCGCCCTGAATGGCCGGCGTTGGCGATGATTTCGGCCTCGGTCTCCAAGTTTCGAGCGTTGATCAGGCCGTTCTCAATACCCATTCCCGAGAGTCGCTGGTGAATTTTTTCTGACAACGAAACGCTTGTGACACCAACCAGTACGGCGCGACCTTGGGCCGCCAGATCCTGCGTACGTTCTATGGCGAAAGCGACCTTCATGTCCTCCGTCTGAAAAACCCGTTGGATTAATTGTTTCCGTTGAACCGGCTTGAAGGTGGGAATCGGGGCGATACTGCAGCGATAGACGCGACTAATTTCGCGTTTGACTTCTTGGAGCGTACCGCTCATTCCCACTAGGTGATGATAACGGGTGAAATAGCGCTGATAGCTCAGCTTTGAGAGAGTTCGGCGATCTTTGGATGGCGCAAGCCCTTCGCGAATTTCCAGTACTTGCTGAAGGCCCCAAGGGAGCGATCGATCAGGCATGGGCCGGCCGGTGTTTTCATCCACGATCACTAAGGCATCGTCTTCGATGATGTAATGAACATCCCGCACATAACGTTTTTGTGCGACTTGTGCCTGATTGATGAGCTCTTCTCCGATCGCCAAGGCTTGCCAGCCGGGGTCAGGATTATCGATGGTATCGATCCAGGTTTTTAGGCGATCTTGACGGATACGGCCTTCAGATTGGCTTTCAGCCGATTCCCAGTCACTGTCGGCAATTTTTCCGACTAGATCGATGGCCTGGCTGATCATCAGCTCAGATAAACCTTCATCCGTCGGTGCGGTCAGAATCAGCGGAATATTCGCCTCATCGATCAGCACAGAGTCTGCTTCATCGACGATTGCTACGCCCAACTGTTTGACGAGTGGGGGCTTACGTTCGTTCAGGGTTCTAAATTGTTGAGTCAGTGGCAGGGTTTCTTGTGCATTGTCACGATCGCGCAGGTAGTCAAAGACTAGCTCTTTATTCGTTACGTAAACGACATCGCACCGGTACGCTGCGGTTTTTTCTTCGGGCGTTTTTTCATGGGTGACTACCCCGAGTGAAAACCCTAGTTGGGTTAACACCGCCGCCGCCTCTTCGCAGTCGCGCTCGGTTAAATAGTCGTTCACGGTGATGACATGAACCGGAACGCCAACCAAGCTAAACAAGCCAGCCGGCAAGGTTGCGGTGAGTGTTTTTCCCTCGCCGGTGGACATCTCAGCCATTTTTCCCTGAACCATATACCAGCCAGCGCTCAGCTGAGTATCGTGAAAGGTAAAGCCGGTGGATCGGTTCAGTGCCTCTTCAATCAGCGCGAACGCGTGCGCCACAGCCTCGGGTTGTAGGCCGTTTTGGCGGATCTGAAACTCAGCAAGTCTAGCCTCGCTGGCAAGATCTTTGCCCTTGAAAGACCCGCGCAATTCGATGACTCGTTGAACCATTGCCACGTGTTGTGTTTTGCGACTACGAAAAGAGATCGCGCCCCGATGTATCAATCGTTCCAGCCACTGGATGGGTGTTTTGGGCCAGTGTTTTTCAAAATGCCCTACAGCAATTTCACTACGGGCTGGCGGCAAATACTTAATCATTGTGGTCCCAATAAACCCAGGAAAGTACGTTGTGCCCAACGCCAAAGTCGGGGGGCGGCCGGTTCACTCGGATGCTTGAAGCGCAGTAAAACTCTTTGCCCCAGCATAGTTTGCTCCAGGGCTTGGCCGTTGGTTGAGAGCCATGCTCGGGGAGAGACGGACTTCGCAGGCTGGTTGCCCATCGCAGGTTCGGTCAATACCTCGCCACCGAAGGTACTGGATAGTCTTTCATCCGGTAGGACGTGGGTAGCGGTTTTCACCAGCGTGAAAGAGTCCAGCGGGTTTGAATCGAAAGGGCGTGTTGGATCAATCATCTCTATAGACTTCACACCGGTTTCAAAGTCGGCAATCAAGAAACTAGGCAATCCGGTTAACACTTGCCGGTTTCCAATCTCGTCGACCATGCCCAACGGTTGTCCACGAAAGATCTGTGCGCCTGGTTTAGGCTTGGGTGATGCCCAAAGCCAGGTTCCGGAATATGGCGACGTTAGGTCGGCGTTGGCTATTTGGCGCTCGAGTTGGCGCATGGATTGTTGAGTGGTTGTCAGCTCTTCGCGGAGCACTTGAGTCAGTCCGGCTTCGGTTCCTGCAACCTGGGCTCGAATCTTCACTTCAATCGATGACTTTTGCGCTTGTAAAACTGACAGCTCGGTAACGAGTCGCTCAGGTTTCACCGTTGCGATGACCTGTCCTGCGTACACCGTGTCACCGTCGTTGACGCGTCTTTCGATTAAAATCCCCTCGGTATCGCTAACACTCTGCACAGTTTTTTCTGGTACTACGATTCCGCTCACTTCTGTGTGTTTGGGCAGCGGAACTAGAAAAAGTGCCGCGACGAGGGCTAGGGCTGCCAGTCCCAGTCGCGTGCTGACAATTGTGCGGTAACCGCCGCCGGTGTTCTGGGTCAATTTTTTGAGTCCGTTGTACAGGGGTTGAAGGATACTGCCGTACAGCGCCCACACAGCCAAAGGTTGCCCTACTAGAGGGTAGTTTTTCATAAGCAGCAGGGCGATGCTGAAAGAGATGAACAGGCGGTAGCAATACGCTGCGATTGCATAGATCGCCATCCAAACCTGATGTTTAAGCGGCGAGGTTTCATCCGTAACGGTAGGGGGGAGCCCTAACGCGCGCGTGGTCCAGTGGCCGACGATCGCATTACCCCGATTCCCCAGGTTTGGTGATTGGGTTAGGTCGGCCAGCACATAGTAAGCATCAAATCGAAGTAACGGGTTGCCATTGAACAGCAGGCTGCTGATGGTGCAAATAACAATGATGTTAAATGCAATGGCGCGACCCACACCGGGGTCTAATTGAGACCACACTAAAATAGCCATCGCGCCAATACCTAATTCCGTCAAAATCCCAGATAGGGCCACCAATGCACGCTTGGCGTGACTAGGGAAGAAATTGCTTTGCGAAGCATCCACATAGGGAATGGGAATGAACAACAAGAACATCACACCCATTTCGGTGACGTTGCCGCCAAACCTGCGGACACACCAAGCATGTCCAAATTCATGAAGGACTTTGACCAGGGGATATGCGAACGCCATTAATATCAGGTTGTCAGGCGCCAGCACGCGGTCTGCTAAATTTCCTGTCAAACCATCCCAGTTTTGTAATGCAACGTAGCCGGCCAACAGCATTAAGCTGAGCAGAAGCGCAAACCCGACTCGTCCGAATAACAGTCGTGCGACCCACTCGGTGCGATCCAGTATCGGGCGCGGGTCGATTAAGGGAATCCGTTGCGAAATCGGTGACTTGATTAGTTGCATCCATTTTTGTTTTTCTTGCTCCCTTTGCAGCTGATGCAGGCGGCGTGCTTTGGCAGGGCTATCCACTTGGATCAAGTTGCTTTCAAAAAGGCGAGCGATCAGCTCGATGACTTCGTCCTGTGGCGGCAGGTTGGGATGGTTGTCCTGTGCCATCGCACCCCAAATCGCATCAATGCTTTGCTTTCCATCGAACTGACGCAGCACTTCATAGCCATCCGCAGGCATTCGGAAACTCGAGCCTGAGGTACGGTCGAACAGCACATACCAAGGTTTCCCCAAATAGTGATGTAGACGCATATCGACTTGCTGACGAAGGCTGGGTTTTAGATCGGAGACTCGGTACCAATCACGACTGAGTAGGCTGGCCATAGGAAGTTACGGCAACCAGCGCCAGAAAAATAAGGCTAACGATTCAACGATGGGCAGTATCCAAACACGCCAAGGTGCCGTGGGACCCATTTCTAAGCGAGCAACGCCCTCCATGCCGGGCTCTAAGGTCAGCTGCTCTGGCAGTGTTTCAACTTCGGCAAAAGCCTGGAATACCAGTTGTCCATCAATGGGTTCTGAGGATGGGCGATAACGTTGGATCGTCAAACCAATCGTTTGCGAAGGGTCAGCCTTAAGTTTGAGGCTCGCCGGAGCGCCAACAGCGATTCGGTCAGCATGACGGTTGGGTACACGTAATTCGATTTCAATCGCAGTACTAGGCGACAGGGTCATCAGATTCTCGCCGTAATCAATTCGGCTGCCGACCCGTTGGCGTAAGTCCCCATCCGCCACTCGCCCGGCCGTTGATGCGACGATGTTGGTGCGATCAATTTGCGAATTGACCAGCTCTAAACGAGCCAGTACCTCTTCAACTTTGGCCTCGGCGATAGCGGCCTCGCCTCGATTTCGATCGCGCAGTGCGACGGCGGCCTCAGCTTTGTAGCGTGCGATCTGAGAAAGCAATTCCAAACGCTCCAGGCGAAGTTCGTCATCCCGCATCTTGATGAGCAACTGGCCTGTTTGAACTGGGGTGCCGGGTGAAGCTAAGACGGCCTCGATGAAACCGTCGGCGGGTGCGGTAATCGCGACCGTGTTGGGATCGGTAACAAATGCATCTGCTCGCACTCGCTCGTCGGTTGATCCAAATATTAGCCAGCCGATCAATACAAGACCGGCAATTGAAAAAGCCTTCAATAGGTAGTGTTCAGCGCCAAGACACCATTTGGCAGTATTCGCCAAGGTCTGAAGCAATCGTTTGAATATTCCGGCTTCCGCTTGTCTGATCTGATCGATAGTCGGCTCGGATAAGACCCATAGTGGGCTGAAAGCGCCAATTTCGGTGGCGGTGGTTGGTCGGTTAAATTGCATCACCACCGCACTGTTGATGTTCCCTTTTGCATCGCTCAGCGGAACGACAACGATGCTGGTGTCCCCATGCAAGCGAGCCAAAACACTAAAGCTTGGCCCAGGCGGTTCATCCGAGGACCAGTGCAGACTTTTACCCAGCACGATGGCTTCGCTGCCCAGCCCAATGAGGCTTTGGTTGAGTTCAAGTTTTTGGTCAAATTTGGCGGTCGAGGACGAGACCAGTAGCTCTGTTTTACCTCGCCAGTTACGTCGGATGTAGCTGACTCTGCTGGCTTGTGTTTGCTGTGCTAGGTGGTTGCAAAATGTATGGGCCGCCAGCTTGCTCGAGTCCGCCTGAAGTAAATCAGCAAGGTTGATAAAGGATTCGGTTTGCGCTTGTTGCGCCGTCTCCAGGACCCTGAGTTGCTGCTTGATCAGTGCGCCGTAGACCTGTCCAGAAGCCATCTCCAGTTGTTCCATCAACAACTGAACATGCTTGCTCGGAAGTGTGGTCAGTCCGGCCACCAGCACCCACTGTGTTTGATGGCTGGCCACGGGAATGGCGATGACCTCGGCTAGGCTTTGATCATCGCCATCGAATGGACTGAGGAGCTTTTTGCCGCTTTGCAGGGCTTGCGATGTGACCACAGCAAAATCGAGAGCAGGCCTGTTTGAGCTGTCTGAGTGTAGCGTGACGAGTTGGCCGTCCTGCTCGCTGATGATTGAGATGCAAGCTACGCCTGGTAGACGTTTCACCAGCTTGTCACACCAAGCGTTAGTTATTTCCAATTTTGTGGACCCTAGCAAAGCGTTGCGATGGAGTTTGAGGCGGGTAGTAGGTTGACCTTGATGTTACAAAGCGGAGCAAGTACCTTGCTATCCGATTTTTAGTACCTCCGCACCTAAGTGCCTTATCAGGATAGCTTTAACCCATGGTTAAACCAACAATCATAGTCGCAGCCGCGGCCATTTTTTCGGCAAATTCCGTAGCCGCGGGTATGAACACTGAAATTCGACAGTATATTGCTAACGTCACTCAGGCAGCTCCAGATCAGTCTGCTGCGAGACTGAAGACCGAGGTGGCGGGTTACGAGGTTCGAGAGAATCTGTCCAACTTTTTGCCTCGAGTGTCCTACACGTACGTCGACTCCAGGACAGACCAGTTGGTGGTATTCACCAGTCAGCAATTAGTTGATGGTAACGAGACGACTTTTGATAACACCGAAAGTTACTGGACTGTGTCGCAAACACTGCTCGACGTCCCGAAAATGTGGGAGTTGCAGGGCGCTAAGGTTGGTAAAAAGCGCGCAAGGGCTGAGGCTGCTTCGACCGAGTTAGGGTTTAAAACAGACGCATTGCAGCTCTACTTCGAAGGCCAAAATGCGTTGGAGAGGGTCCATAGCTCGAAAGTTCAAGTGGAATATCTATCCGCGCGAGCGGAGCGCGAGAAAGCTGAACTACAGGCGGGCCGCGTAACCCTGTCGACCTACTCGGTGACCCTGTCGTCTCTGGCAGAGGCGCAGGCTGAATTAGCAGCTTCTAGGTCTTTGTTTGCGTCGGTTCAACAGCAATTTTGTGCGTTGAATAGTTCGATTGACTGCCCCGAGATAAAGCCAATGAGTCTGGTGTATCCGACCGAGCGATTGGCGGTGGATTTGCGCGAGTTCGATGACCTATCGGTGCTGCGAAACCCCGAGTTGGTGTCCTTGGATTTGGGCGTCGATCGGGCGTTATTAGATACCAAGCAAGCTGCCTCTGGATTCGTGCCGACCGTGAATTTTGAATACGAGCGTCGTGTCGATGACAAAGGGGGGTCGGAGTTCGATGGATCCAGTCAAATCGAAAAGGATATTTACCGTATTACAGCGGTCTTTCGTCCATTCGATGGCGGTCGAAAATTTGCCACGCTTGCCAAGAAACGAGCGGAGGTCGAGGCGTTGACGGCCGAAAAACAAGTTCGTGAGCGCGAAATCCAATCCGGATTGCGTCGTGCGATTGGTAACGCTCGGGCGGCTTTAGCCGCAGACAAGTCACTCTCTGACGTGGTTCGTTCGCAAAAAGAGGTGGTCGATTTGGCAAGGTCGCAGGTTAACGCGGGACTCGAGCCGTTGGACAAAGTGCTAGAGGTTCAGGCTGAGTTGGCTCGATTGCAGGTGGCACAGCATCGAGCTCGCCGTGAGTTTGTTCAAGCGGTGGCGGCTGCTGATGAGGCGGTTGGAAAGTCATCTCTAAAGAGTCTGACTGTACTTGATCGTCTTGTTGCGGAAGAGGGTGCATTTGGTACGCCCAATTAATCGTAAGCGTCTGATTTAAAACATTCTAATCAAGCCTCAGATTCGGGCGATTTTCCTCCAAATCGCCTTGTACCTAAGTGTTATTGAGCTAAACTATTAGTACTTAAATTTCCGTCGCCTCGGTATCTGCGCAGATGGAATCTAGACTACTAGGAAGGTTCATGAATAAGCCCGCAAACCCTGCCGCACACCGTCGTGTCAAAATTGCTGTTCAGCCACTTGAACAGCGAATTCTACTATCTGCTGATTTGCTGCCTTGGGTAGCTGATGATCAGAAGCAAGCGATCGAATTGCGGCTCGAGGCAATGCCCGCTGGATCGATTGTCAATCGCGATGACGACGTCGAATTGGTCGACATCTCTGCGCGATTGGCTGAGCGCAACGAGCTGGTGTTGGTCGATGCGAATGCAGGTGATCTGGATCGTTTGGCCGAGCTGTTACAGGCGTCAGGTTATTCCAGTGAAGGTTCCCAGCGGTTTGCGTTTTATGAGTCCCTAGAGGATGCGGTCGCTCTGATTGAGCAGGCAGAGAACCTAGATGGATTGCATTGGGTGTCGCATGGCTCCGATGCTGGCCTTCAGTTGGGGGACATGCTTCTTGACGCAAACTCAATTTCTGACCATCCGGGCTTGGTGTCAGCAATTGAAAGTGCGTTGAGCGATGACGGCGATTTGATGCTATACGGTTGTGATCTGGGCTTGGGTCAGTTGCCGGAGTTGCTGTCGCAGTTGACCGGTGCGGACGTGGCGTCTTCGATCGACTTGACCGGTGACGGGGCGGACGGCGATTGGGTGCTTGAGCGCCATGATGGAACCATCGAGACGAGAACACTCAACCTCGAAGGCTCAGGTTTGCTGTTGGCCGCGACTTCGACTCAGGCTGAGTCAATTGCTGATTTGTTGCTCGACAGCGGCGCTTCCGATGAGCTGGATGCGTTATTGGTCGCACTTAAAGCACCTTTCCAAGCAGGTGGTCAGCTCGAAGGTTTTACACCCAAGCTTGTTGCTGCGGCGGACTCGGCTTGGACTTACAACGACGGCTCTGATGATGTGTCGTTTGAGCCGCTGGCGCTACTGAGCAATTCAAGTTTCGAGAATCTGGTTGAACTGGCGGCGACGTCCGTCTGGAATGTGGCGCGTAATGCGTTGGCAAAGCAGGTCCATGACCGGTTAGACACCAATGACAGTCGAAGTGTTGCGTCGTTCATGAGTGCTGATCGGACTAGCCTGATTGCCGAGCTAGAGGGCGAGGATTCACGAGAGCTGACCGCTTGGCTTCAGTCATTTGCCTCGAGTCTTGGCGGCTTGGGTGTTGCTAACACCGAGTTTGTTAGTCAATTGAAAGCTCTGGTTGCCGCTGAGTCTGGAACTTGGAGTACAACTGGCGGCGTCAAGACTTCCCAAGTCGAGGGTGTAGTAGGCCGCTTGGCCGCCTTGTTTGCAGGCTCAAATGCTTCGGTTTCCTACGTTGCAGACAAGCCGACACTGAACTGGGGGCTTAAAATCGCGTCCGAGTTAGGCGCTATGCCGGCTGAATTGACTCCGGCCGATTTCGGTGTGCTGGGGCTAGGCGGTCTCGAGGCCAATACAGTGACCCAGACAAGCCAGGCGGAGCTTGAGTTTGCGGTACGTTTGCCAATGGGTGCGACGGCCGTAGCAGACGAGGCAAGCTATCTTGCCCGAGTTTCGTTCGAACCAGCCGAGGCTGACCGCTTCCAGAGCTACACAAAAGCGGCACTGCCAGTGAATCCAGTGGTGGATTTGGCGGGGGTCGTTTTAAGCGTGACCTCAACCAGTGCGGGATCTTCTAACTGGATCGCCAAGCTACCGCTGGTCTTCTCGGATGCGGAGTTGGCTGATGCGAACTTGCTTGAGTTAGCCAATTCAGCGTTAGCTTCGCGCTTCAATGGCGATTACATTTTGGGTGGCGCGGCCGCTTCATCAGTACCGTCTTTCACCTTTGACCGAAACCAAATCACGGGTCAGTCGACGGCGTGGGCCAACGCTCGAGCGCTGCTCAGTGCCAGCTGGATTGAAGGCTCAACGTTATTCAACTCCATTGAGCGAGGAACGCCTGAGGATCACTTGGTCGGTGATGCGGCTTTCGCACTGTTGGGCTTACTGCGTGCTCAGTTAGATACGATCAAGCCTTACAATACGACCGATTTTGCTAAATCGAGTGTGCTGGCCGGTGCCAGTGCTGATCAGGTGGCCGACTACCAATTGCCTCTGCTTCGCATGGGTGTCGCAGGTACTGCAGACGATGCCGATCCGACTCGAAGCTTACGTACGCTTCCCGAGTTGTTGGGGTTAGGTACTCAAGACGGCGCGCTTTCATCTCAACTTGAGGCGTTGGCTGATCGCGTTGCCAGTGCTTGGAGTGCGGGTGATGTTTTGAACTCAGCTGAGTTGGCCAGTCTGGCCAATGACTTGAAGCTAGATCATTCAGAGTTGGCCAATCAAGGATTGGGCGACTTTGATTCTTCTTTGACTGCTTGGGACAGCAATGATGCGGCGCTTGAGTTGTCTTACAGCGCAGGGTCGTTGGTGGTCAAGCTGAGAGAGCTGACGGTCGAAACCTTGCCCTCAGTGCGCGCATCGCTCGACGAGATTGCTTTGTTTAGCGGTTTGGGTGAGCAGGTTGCGCATGCCAGAGTGGGTGTCGATTTTGGATTAACTTCGACTCTGGCGGGCGCGGTAACTTACGATCCTTTGCGGGCGGCCGTGCGCATCCAGCCGTTGTTACCGGGCATCATGCTCGATCTGACCCATGACCTTCCTGGCGCTCCGCAGTTGGTGGCCGACTCGTTGGTCGCCGAATTCGCACAGATACTCAGTTTGAGTGCAGGTAAGTGGGGCGCGGGCAATACCACCGAGGCGCGCGTTAGTTTCGATTTGCAGTTTTCTGACAGCCGTGGTTTTGCGGGAACCAAAGCGGCGGGTGCGGCGGCTGCTCTGAGTAAAACTTACGTATTGGGCGCGAGTAACACCGATGGCACTGAATCTGCGTTGGAAAGCATTCGTTACCTATCGACAGGCGACGCCTTTGCAGCCGAAGCGGACCGGAAGGATCTGACCTTACTTTACCTACGAACTGCCGACGCTGTTTTTGCGGACGCGTTCATGGGCTCGCTCAGTCGAGTTTCGGATCTCAATACCATGGTCCCACTATTGGGATCCTCCCTGCTGGAAGCCGTCACCAATCGCCCAGGTGATGACTTGGCCGACTTGCTACAAGGCCAAATTCGGAACTTGCTAAACGCGGCGGGCTCAGACAAAGCCTCCGTTGAAGATCAGGTTGCGGCTATTGAAGGGCTGGGCAATTACACGGCCTCATACAGCGCCAGCAATGGTGAGCACACGGTTGAGCTGGGTTTTGCGGTTGATGGCCTGATGCCAGCGCTGAATCTGACTTTCAGTCAGTTGACGGCTCTGACGCTCTTGGGTGCGGCTCAGTCGGTACAACCCCGCTTGACGAGTAAGGCCAAGGCCAAGCTGAAGCTGAAAGAAAATGCTGCGGGCGAACTGGAGTTTGTAACTGAGTTTGAAAGCACCGCTGACGATTCGTCGTTGACGCCTTTCCAGTTGACGGTGCAGGCCGTGGCGGGTGATACCTCTCCGGCGGCTCATCAAACTGCGGTGCTGTCAAAGAGTGACACTATCGCCGGGCCGAGCGGTCTAGATTTTGAAATTGACTTGGGCGGTCTGGGTGACCAACAGGTTACAGACGCGGGCTTTATATTAAGCGTGAAGCTTGATGCTGACGCCTTTGTTGGCACGACATCGCCCGTTATGACGTTGGCCGATTCGTCAACTGCACAGTACCTGCTCAGCTTGCCGACCCAGCAAAACGGAGTCGACTACACCCTCAAATACCTGGCCGGTGATTTTACCCAGCTAACGGATGACAGCGCACTGACGTGGTTGTTGAACGACGCCGAAGCGGAGTTGCGTCTGGCGATTGAGTCAGCCGAGTCTGATTTCTTTGAGCGTTGGTTGCGTTCGGCCGGTACTGCGGATAATCCGTTGGTGTCGCTGATGAACTCCAGTGTTGAAACCGATACCGGATTGCAATCCTTCTTTGCGGCTGATTTACCGGTTCTGTCTAGCACCGACGAGAACGGTGTCGTAACGCCGCGCTCGTTGATGGATTTGCTTAACAGTGAAGACGCTGATGTGTCGATGGAGCAGTTGCCCGACGCAATTAAAGAGTTGTTGGACGAGCTTTATGCGCTTACTGCGCCGCAAGTGCCTGAAGATCCGGCCAGCCTAGACGCGCTGGTTGCGCGTTTGGACGCCATGGTTCAAAGCGCATCCGTCACTGCACAGTGGTTGTCGCAAAAGCCGTCAGGTATTGAAGCTCCTGCAGTGGACCCAGAAGCGCCGGTTATCAGTGCCGTTGCAGGCCAGGACGCGAGCAGCGGTGCGGCGTTGCGCGAAGACAGCACGCTCGAATTTGACTTGGGGCTGTCAACGAACATTACCGTGGATGGTCAGGCCGTCACTAAGACGCCGGCTGAAGGCGATCACGTGGTCATTGTGGTAACTACGCCGACCGGCCAAAAAGTTATATACGACAACGATCCGGACGTTGACAAAGTAGGCCTGCTGATTAGCGCTTCAGACGTGTCCAACGATTCGTTCCGCGTCAGTTTACCGCCGGGTATTTTGTCGACGTTGGGTACAGGGTCGGCTGATCCAGCAACGGTACCGGCTGGCCAGTGGATGTCTGGAATTTACGACGTGACGGCTCGCATCGTGTATGCCGATGGCACCCAAAGTGCGAATGCCACGACTCAATTCCGCGTTGCAAATATTGAGAAAGTTGACGGTTCGGGCTTAGATCATCGTACTGATAACGACGCGGGAACGGCGGTCGATGAAGTCCGCTACCGCATGAGCTTGCCCGATCTGATCCGAGTGACAGAAAGTGCCGCCAACACCGATGTTGCCGACTTGTTTGGCCTACAACAGTTAATGGGTTGGGATGGCACGGGTACCGTGCCCCTGAGTGTCACCAAAGCGACCAGTAACTCGGTTCAGTTGTACGCGGCATTGGGCCTAGAAGTCGATTTCGGCGTTAAGCGAAACGGTGCTCAGTACGAGAGCTTTTTCGAACTTAGTCGCGTTGACGGTACGCTAGAAGGGCGCGCAGTGGACGCCACAGGTGTGCTTGATGCAGCCGACGGTATTACGGTCGAGTTGGCTGACTTCTACATTGGCGACCAATTCTTTGTTGATGGCGGCAACGCAAAGTTGCATCTAGACACACGCCTGTCGTTTGTCGCGGGTGACGACCAACAAGACCTGTCGGGTTCTGCAGCCGGCATCGTTGAGGGCGATGCCCGTTGGATTTTGCCAGCTAAATTTGCTGGTGCCGGTCAAGCCAGTGAAGTGACGTTGAATTTGATGGGCGACGCGTCTTTGACCGATCAAGCCCGTCTGACGCGTTTCCTGGCAGGTGATCTGAATTCGATCTTACTCGACCAAGACCACAGTCCACGTGACTTGGTCGCTTTGAACGCCAACCTAGACTTTTCGACTGATGGCGTGGCCGCCGTTCGGGTGCTGGAATCAGCTGCGTTTGATGCGAACGATGGGTTGTTGATTGATGCCCTATCTGCACAGCTGCCTTACCTAGGTGGTTTAACCCTCGGTGACATTGTTGAAGGTTCGGGTGCGACAACCATAGAAAAGTTCAGCAACGGTTTGGGCTTGGGCACGGTGTCCAGTGTGCTTTCGCAGATTTCCCTCGACAGCTCGTCGATTGGCGTGGTTCAAACTGCGTTGTTGAATGCGTTAGAAACCTTGGGTGCCCAGAATAAGGCGTTGCAGACGGTGGGTTACGACGTTCCGCCGGCGGTCGCGTTAAGTTACGACTTGGTCAGCCGCCGATTGGTGATGGACCTCAATCCGATTTTTGTCGAAAGCGTTGATTTGAAAGCGCAGTTTGATTCGAATGTTGCGGCAGACGCATTGGGCTTGGACGGCGAAACACAAACCAGCTTCTTGCAAGCCGGCGGCAGTGACCTAAGCGCATCGACCTACTTGTGGATTCGCCCAAGCTTTAGTGTCGCTGTGAGTGCGCCTGATTCCACGACTACGGCGCGCAACATTGAAGTGGCTAATGTGGGAATCGACGTCGGTTTTGCACCGACTGACACCGCGTTGCCAACCGACACAGCGTTCGTGGTTACCTTGGCCGAAGCAGCCGATAACAGCGTGGCATTGGATGTCGATGGTAATGGGTCAGGAAGTGCAGTCGGTTTCACCGATGCAGACTTAGTGTTGTCCAACAGTTCAAGCGTCCTTAAAGCGCAAGCGTTAAGTGGCGCGTGGACTGCGGCTGCCAGTTACGTAGAAGGCTCCATCCCTACCAGTGGCGTGGCTGTCGATGCGACGACCAGTGACGCGGTAGTTGATCTAACTTCGAGCCAATTTGAAGCAGGTTTGACTATTAACGCGACTTTAGACGTAGATGGCACCACTGCGCCTGTCGTATTTGAAACCCGTGTTGTAACGCCTGCGACGCTAACCTCTGCGTCTGAATTAGCGCCGAGTTTGGTTCGTGATCTGACCGACAGCTTCACCGGCGCTCAGGAACTGGTCACGCCACCGTCTTTGGCGCCCGTACTGAACCCGAAACTGCAAGGGCTTGAACAGGTCGAAATGACTCAGCTGGCAACGGAAGTGGCGGCATTGTTTGCGCGCTTTAGTGATCCTCAGTTCAGCCCAACGTCGGCTAGCGCATTACATACGCAGCTTCCGCTGGTAGGCAAAAGCCTCGCTGAATTGATCGATTTCGATGCAATTTCCGGACGCATTGTTACCGCAATCAACGAGGCCCCCAGCACGGGTATTGCCCAAATTGAAGGCATTTTGAACTCGTTGTTGGCGCGTGCCGAAAACGGTTCGGGCCTGTTCTCGCTGAACGTAATTGACTCAAGCGATAACCCCAATCAAGTTGCGCTAGGCAAGCAACTCAGCGTGGTGTTCGAGCTTAACGCGCCTTCCAGCTTGGCGGCTTCAACCCTTGATTTAGCTGAGTTTTCCGAGTTCTTGGGCATTGCGATGCCCGAGTCAATGACTTTGGGCGATCTAGAAACCGTGCTCAGTGGCAACGTTTCACGCCACCAAACCGTCGTTACCTTGACGGCGCCGACGGTCGCTAACAGCTGGAGTGCCACACCGACCCAGCCCGGCGGTGTTGTGCCATTGGCGCAAGGTGAGCAGGTCAAATTGCGCGCAACTGACGGCTCGATCGTCGCTGTGGGTGTGGTGCGTGGCTTTACCGCAGTCAGTGGTGGCGTGGACTTAATTGTCGACTTTGACGATTTTGACGCCTCTTGGAATGCCGCCGACTTGGATTTGATCCGAGTGGTCGAGCAAGGTGAATCGCGAGAAGTCGTTGAAGTTATTCTGGACAGTACGCAAGTCAGCGTCGCGTCTACCGCCGAGGACTTGGGTAGCGATTTGATGGGTCGTTTCCAGTTCGATATTGATTTGCGAACTTCGTCGATTGTTGCGGATTTCAGTGGCCTGAGTGATGCAGTGGGCCGCGAGTTTGTCGCGGTCGATGGCACGGGCACGATCGTTGCGCGCGGTGTTATTACCGCATCAAGCAGTACAGGTGCGGTCGCCATTGTCCGAGCGGGATTGATTGACGAAGCGGCGAAGCTGCAAGTGCTGCAAGCTGGCGTGAGCGCCGACACAGTGATTGCTCCGCTCGCTGCATCGGACGCGTCTCTTGCATTAGACACTTCCATCACGTCAGTAACGACTATTCCGCTCGTACTAGTTGATGAGTTCGGCACCGCGATTGACGTCGGACTTGATCTCGAGTTGTCTGACGGTGACTCACTCATGTCGTTTGACTTGACCTTGCTGGGCCAATCAACGCCGATGACGGTCGATTTACAGCGCGACGGCGCGGGTGATCTGACCCTTGCGTCTGCGCGTATCTCAACCCAGCTGGAAGATTCCGCACCTAGCTACAGCTCAATTATCGCATCGTTCGAAGGCATGGGTGCTACGCCAAGTATGACTGCGACGGTATCGGGTCAGGTCGACGGCGGGCTAAAAGCCGTTGTCGTCACAGGTATTTCGGGTGTCGGCACCGTTAACCTAGGTGGCATCAGTCTGTCCGGCGGTTTGACCGCTGAAGGCAACATAGATGCGCCCGAATTGTCGTTTACTGCGAGCAACCTGGTTGATGAAGTCAAGAACGCTGTGGTTGCAGCGGGCGGTTCCTTGGGCTTGCCCACCGGATGGGAAGACCTTAGCCGAGTCAGTGTGGGCATGGACGACGTGTTCAACGCGTTGGCCGGAGAGCTTAACCGCGACGATGGTTACTTAGACATCACCATTCCGGGCTTAGGTCAAAGCATTGAAGATATTTTGGGCGTCAAGGCGGCTCTGCGTGAAGCGCAGGCGGCTATCAACGAAAACGTCGGCCTCGCGCCGGAGTTTGCCGCTCGTATTATCCATGACGCTTTAACGTCAAACACAGACCCCGTTAAGTTTGCACCCGATCAGTTGATGGTGACGGTTGACGTTAACTCCAGTAATGACGGTTTGGTCATCGGTTTTGATGGGCAAAAGACCCTGTCGCAACTGTTGGATCTTGGCGTCGATCTATCTGACCTAGACCTGGCGAGCGGGCTGGCGACGACCTTGGGCATCAAGGATCCAAGCTGGTTGACGATTGAGGCGTTGGAAGATGCCCAGCTCGACTTAGCACTGGGTCTGTTCTTGGACTTCGAAGCTGAGCTGACGTGGGATGGCTCTAGTGTTGTGAGTAGCATTACATCGTCGGGCGATGCGATGAGCGTCAAGGCCCTCGCGCGCCTGAATGATGCTGATTTGAGTGTTGCCTTGAACGCTGGCTCATTGGGTTCATTCGGTTTAATCGCTCAAGACTCAACAGTTCAGTTGTCAAAGACCGATGCGACCTTGACCGATGCGTCATTGGTCAGTCAGTTGGCCGCCAGCGGTGCGTCGTTTGGCGTTGATGACAGTGGTGATTTGAGTGTGGATGGTCGGTTTACCGCCGATCTACCTTTGCACCGAAATGTGGCCGGTGATCTGCAGCAAATCGAAGGGCTCGAGAATCTTGCGATTCAAGGTGATCTGGCTGCCGTCAGTGGGTCCCTCACACCGGATTTTGAGATTGATTTTAGTGGCGCTCCGTCGAGCCTAGACCTGCGCTCGTTGCTGTTCCCGCAGCTTGATAGCTTTGATTCACTGTCGTTTGCCCAGCTCAAGTCCGCTGTGACTCAGGTCAAGAGCTGGGTGAACGGTGGCGGGGTGGCGAATCAGTTGGTTGAACAGCACCTGCCGGTGCTGGATCAGTCAATTAACGATTTGATTCCGCTGAACAGGATTCTGGACGGCATCATCACCGTGCTGGATACGTTGGATACCAGCTCGGATAGCAACGCAAACCGTATTTTGCAGCTCGAAACCTTGGTGAACCAACAGCTTGCGAGTATTGCTGGATTCAATAACCCACCGGAAATTAATCTGTCGCTGGCCTCGGTTCGCGCGGACGCCTTCAGCACGACGCATGCATTGGATGCACTCGAGTTCCGCTTGAACTTGAACGATGCGTGGAGTTTGAACCAAGGCTTCGATCTTTCGATTGACGATCTTCTGGGTCTAGACGGCGTTGCTGACCTCGGTCTGGATGCGCGGGCCGCATTGGACTTGGCACTTAACGGTACTTTGGCCTTTGGTGTTGAGTTGCCGGCGGATGCCTCGGCTGACACCTTGGGTGACTTGGCGAGGCTGCCTAATTTGCAAGCCCCGCGGTTATACCTCAGTAGCGACACCGGCTTCGAGTTCAGTGTTCTAGGTGAAGTTTCGGACTTGCGCGGTCAGGCGACCCTGGCACCCGGAGCCGGTGAAGTCGGAATATTTATTGATCAAGCGGCTGACAACGGCGTGTTCCGTTTGGCCGACAGCAACGGCGATCCTATTTCGCTCAGCTTCGGGTTGGCCGACAATGGGTCAGGCCGTTATTACGTCGGTGATTTGTCGCCGGTCTCGCTTGATGTGTCTGGCGAATCGTTAGCGGTCACCAAGACGACGGCGCCTATCGCTTCAGTTGAGCTCACGCAAACCTTGAATGTGAGCGGTTCGGATCGCCTGGTTAACGCGAGTTTGGCGGACCAGTTTGAAAACGGGGCCGAGTTTGCTCAGATTGCGGATTTGGCACAGTTTGGCGTGGTCTCGGTACGTGGTTCTGATGCGGAGTTGATCGTCAAAGACGGCTTGCTGCAGGACTCTGCGGACAATTGGTACGCGGCCGGAAGTCTGCACAGCATAGCCTCGACGGCACAAAGTATTGCTAGCGATCAACTGACGCTGACTCTGGGCGCGGCCGCATCGGTTGTGGCGGAAGGTCAGGTTTGGATTGTTGACGATGGCACAAACCAACAAGCGTTGACCGTGGCGTCTGTCAGCACTGCTGGGAGTGATGTGACGGTTGTGTTTGAAGCCGAGACCTTGTCGGTCTCTGCCGCTTCAAGCGTTGACCTAAAGAATGCCGTGGGCGTGCTTAAGCAGGGCGATAATTTACGTCGCGTGATAAGCGATAGCTTCGAAAGCGGTAACTACCAGAGCAACGACACGGCATCTGTGACGCTTCAGGTGGCGGGTAATGCGGCGGGCTACAACGCCAGCACAGGCATTTTGTTGCACTTCACGCTGGGCAGTCAGACCTTTGCGGTGCCCACAGCGTTGCTGAGTGCGACGGATGCTGCGACAGCCGGTCTGGTGGATCTGCAGATTGCAATGCCGACTACAGGACTTGCGAACCTCAGCAGTGCGACTGGCTGGGCGATCGAGTTGATTGATGCCGGTACCACTGAAATAAATACCGTCGAGATGGGTACCACCGATGTCTTTGCATTGGCGCTCACCTCAAGCACAGCCGTTGATGCCTTTGTCGCTGAGTTGTCCGCGGTTTCGAGCACGGGCCAAAGTGATTTTGCGTTGGGCGACACGGGGCTAATTGCACGTGTATTAGACATTTCGGGCACAACGCTTACGGTTAGCGTAGCTAGCTTTAGCGAGTCGGTCGCTGCGCCGATGTCGCTCACCGCGTCTGAGTTGGTAACGCTGATCACCAACGAGCGTTGGTACGCGCAGGACCAAGCCGGTATCCACATTGATACACTGGTTCAGGATGCGATTGATGGTTTTGATGCTCAGTTTGAAGTCGATTTAAAAGTTCGCTCCACCATAGCAAATCTAGACTTGGGCGATGTCACCGGCACCATAACCTTGTCCGATTTTGATCAGGACTGGTCGTTGAGTGCGCTGGCCAGCCAGCTGACCGTGCCGTCGTTAACCAGTACCACGGGCAATGGGACCTCGGTGGTCACGTCCATCGTTGATAGCATTACCGATGCAGGCGATCGACTGAAATCCATGTCGCCGGCGCAGCTGGTTGAAACCCTCAAAGCATCATTGGCGTATTTGACCCAGGGCGATGGGTCCGTTTGGCTTGAGCAGCCGCTACCGTTCGTCAACGAGTCGCTTAACGATTTGACCGGCATCAACACCTTCTTTGAAACGGTGTTGGATACTTTGAATACCTCAAGCTCTGACGATCTGAGTTCGTGGTTGCCGGGTGCTTTGGCTCAGGCCGGCTTGCCCGAGGACATGATCACCCTGAACTACCGCGACCTCAGCGGTGGCGATTGGGTGGTCGATGTGGCTTTGAATCTGAGCCAAGCCTTCGATCAAAATGTATCGATCGATTTGGGACTGGAAAATCTGGGTGACATCGGGCCGATTGCCGGTGGTTTGCTCGAGGTGGATTCCTCAGTCGCGGGCACGTTAAGCGCCAACGCTGATTTGTCGTTGGACTTACAATTGGTCGGCGCTGGTCTGCAGCGAGTGGATGCACGTCTGCTCGATACCAGTGGTCTGCGCGTTGAGTTGGGTCTGGAAGTCGACGACATTGACGTCAGCCTGGGCCTTAACAGCACGTTTGCCAGCGCGTTGGGTAATTTTGCACCGAACCTGTCGATTGACTCGGGCGGCGCGTGGCTGTCGGGCGATCGCGGTGAGCAGCAAGCGACATTGACGCTGCGCGATCAGAATTTGGCGAGTACGGCGGTGTTGGCGAGCGACAGCTTTGTTGCTGGTGATACGGTCTACCAAGACTTGGGTAGCGGCCAGAACGTTTACGGACAGGTCGTAAGCTGGACCTACAATGCGGCATCACGTTCTGGGCAACTGGTCGTTTTGGCGCCTTCATTGTCGTTTGATACCAGTAAGAGCATTTCAAAACACAGCGACACGGCTATTGCGGCCGGCGTCTCTCTGATTGCGACACGCGCATCGGATGTCGCCCGTGTGGCGGCTGAGTACACCGATGCGGCCACCGCGGCACGGGTGACCGATGGTGATCGTCTTGTCTCTGCTGATGACACCTTTAACGGTGTGGTCAGCGATGTCAGTGGTTCACGCATTGAACTCCACTTGGATGCGGGGGCAGTCCCCCAGGCAGCGGACGTACTCGATAAATCCCTGACACTGGCCAACGGCGCAAGTCTGACTTTGGGTGAACTGGCCGGTTCCCTCGATGCTTCCCACAGCACTTGGACCGCATCGGCGGTAACCGAGACGGTCGAGCTGGATGCACAGACGGTTTTGTCGAAAATTACGTTGACCTCAGGGGACAGCACCGGGCTTGCGGCTGGTGATTATTTGGTCGCCAGTACTGGGCAATGGGTGCGTGTGGATTCGGTCGACAGTGCCACGGTCATGTGGGTTGAGCTGATTGGCGAAGGCACTGCGTTTACCTCGGGCACCGTGTTGAGCAAGCCTCAACTAACCCTCGCGAGTAGCACCTCCGCAGTCTGGAAGAGCCTTGCACCGGGCGTGAGTCGAATTGAATTTACAGTGGCTGAGCCCGGCTTGCTGGGTAGCTGGATTGAGGACGTCCGTGTCTTCAAGGCGGGCACGGAATGGTTTGAGGTCACCTCGTTTAATGCGTCGACTGGCACGGTCCAGCTCAAGGCGTTGAGTCTGCTTAATGCAACGGATTCAACCAGTTTGACGAGTGCACAAACTGCGGCATTGGCGGCCGTTAATACTGCCGGCGGCGTATCAATAGCCGCGCTAGGTTTGACCAGTGCTGCCAATGCGCAAGCCTTGCCAGCGAATGCCTTCTTCGAAGTTGGCATTGCAGACAGTGACACCCAGGACAACTTGGGCAACGGTTACATTCAATTGGGCAGCACTAGCTCGCTGGCCAGCGTGACTGCGGCACGTGCCACGGGCACGGCGGCTTTGTCCCTTGAGAAAACCCAAGCAAACATTGATGCCTTGGTGGGTGCGACTCACTTGGTTCAGGACATCAACGGCGCACGTCTGCAAGCGGCCATTTTGGGTGTCGACACCAGTGGTGCGCGCATTGAAATTCGCCTAGACGCGACGGGTGCCGGCTTTACACCGACCGCCGCGGGTGTCAGCTATGAAGCGTTGACCCGCACCGGCAGCACGGTCACGGTCGCCGAATTGGCAGCCGATCTGGACCGGACGTTAGTCTTTACCCTGAGCGATGCCGAAGTTACGACCATTGGCGGCTGGACAGATGCGTTGGCTGGATTAACCAATAGCACCACGACCTTCGCAGGTTCAGATTTAACCTTCAATGCGTCTGCTAAGACGCTAACGGTGACCGGCGCGACATTAGGTAGCTTGGGCGCGGACAGCTGGGTCTTAACGGACTCGGCCACGACAGCGAACACCATCCCGTTGACGGGTGCAGACTCGGTTTACACGCTCAAGAGTACGCCTGCCTCGAGCAACTTAGCCCTTGCAACAGGCATGACAGACTTGGTGCTGGCCGTGCCGACAGCATCGGGCTCGCTAGCCGTTTTGGTCAACGCTAACAATGAGTTGGAGGTAGGCGGTTCGACCAGCAGTGCTGAATTGGACGCATTGGATTGGACTCTAACTGCCGATGTTGCGGTGCAGCAAAGGGCGCTGACTGTATTGACAAATGCAAGTCCAGTAGCGGTAGCAAATGAGGCGCTAAACGCTCAGATTCTGACCCTCGACAGCGTTGCTAACGTGAAGTTGGGTGATGTTATTCGTGCCGGTTCGAACGGTGCGATTGGCACGGTTGTGTCTATTAATACGGTCAATAACACTGCTCTGGTTTCAGTAACGTCTAGCCAAAACTTTCGCAACGGTGACACGCTGGAGTTGCCTGCCGATTCGGTTGAGTTGGAAGTGTTGGCGGGCGGCGAATTGGGCATCTTCTTGCCCTTTGCGACCACAACCGACAACGAAGGATTCCTTGGCGCAGTCGAAATCGGTATGGGTCTGACGACGTCGGGCGTTAGCATTCCGCAGATTCAGTTGCCCACTGGGGTGGTCGACTTCCTAGTGAATCAGTACGACGCCATCAGCGGGTTGACTGACAATATTGCTGACTCCTTAGACAACTTGACCTACGCCGACGTCATCCGCGGGTTGTCCGCTGCGCTTGATATCCTGTTTGGTGAGGACGGCAGCGGCGGTCTAATGGCGGCGGAGCTGCCGTTCTTGAACGACAGTTTGGCAGGCATCACTGGCCTAGATACGTTCAAGCGTGAGCTTGACGCACTGCTTGAGCAGCCCGGTCGCGCCTGGGCCGACGTGGGCGATCTGCTGGCAGACATTTTGAACCGTTTAATGCCGTCATCCGACAGCGCGAATCCGCCTCGGTTCGTCGTTCAGACGCAAAGCAGTGTTGATACGACCACCGGTGTCATGGGTGTTCGTTTGAATCTGTCGTTGAAAGACGCCTTGTTCGATCGTGAGCTCAGTTTTGGTGTCGAAGATGTCGATCTGGCCGAGCTGCTAGGTACCGCCAATTTAGGTCCGTTGAGCTTTGAGGCGGGCGGTACCTTCACCGCCAAAGCCAAAGCCCAAATGGACTTTGACTTGCTGTTCGAAGTGGACGGTAGGGTGCCGGTGGGTACAGCGCCCGTTGTGACCACTTACCTTGGGGACGCGACCGGCGTCTCGGTGGCCCTTGACGAGCTGACATTTACACCTGAAGGCGAAACTACGCTAGACCTTGAACTCGCCAGCGGTACCGTGCGTATTGCTGACAATGCAGAGGTGGGTCTGTTCGGCCGTACCGTAACGGTGACCGGTTTGGACACCAGCACGGATTACTCCAGCTGGGTCGGTCAAGAGCTGAAGAAGGGCGACGCGTACTTCCGTGTAGAAGCCTACAACTCAACCACCGACACCATGGTGGTCACGGTTCACAGTGGCAGTTTCGCGAACAACACTGCGACAACCACCAAAACAGATCGCCTAGGCACGCTGTTGGGTTCAAGCATCACCAGCACCGGCCAATGGCGATTGATGATAGAGGGCGCGCCGGCTGATTTGACCAATGTTTCAAATAACGGTCTCACCATGGGCACGGCCTCGAACGACCTGTTGCTGAGTCTGTCCGACGGCGGCATTTTGGATTTGACCGGGGCTACGTTAATTAGCGAACGTTACACCGTCTCGGATCTCGAGTTTTCCGCAGACTCGCGAATTGCGAAGGTGACTCTCGACACAACAAGCGGTACGACGGATGACATTAATTCGCTCACTCGTGGTCAGACACTCAACCTAGGTCAAGGTGTCACGGCCGTGGTGATGGCTGATGTGGCGGACTTGCAAGCCGGTGACTCGGCTGAGTTGATCCTTGCCTTTAATGGCGAAATTTTGCCAGTTAATACGGTTACTGCATTCGACACGGCTGCACCGACTGCTGTAGGTACGACGCTTTCGGTTCCAACCGGATTAGCTAGCGCGACAGGAGATGTCGAGGTTGTCGCGTTAGCAACCGCCAACGACGGAAACGGTTTTGACGTCACCTTCGATATTAGCGGAGATTCTTCGGCGCTATACGAGGGTGTGATTCTTGAGTCGCCAAGTGGTTTCGATCAGATTGCAGACTATCTGCTGCGTTTGACCGACTACAACGCAGAGGCTCAAACCGGTCGTTTGACCTGGTTGTCGCCCATGCACTCTGGGTCGTCGATCACGGTTACCCAAAGCGTTGACAGCACGGGCAAACGTTCGTTCGACGCCGTTGACTTTGAATCAGATGCGAGTTCGGCGGTTGCGCAAAGCGCAGAACCCAACTTGGTGGTTTATGGCGACGACAGCATGTTAATGCAATTTGACGATACCGAATTTGCCAAGGTCAAAGCGGCGTGGGATGAAACCACCACCACGTTCAAAATTGCAGGCAAGAGCGTCTCGAAGAGTGAGGTGACGTTCAAAGAAAGCCAGCGCACGCTGATTATAAAAACGTTGAGCTTCTCGGTTACGCACGGCGATGCCTTAACAACAACGCCCAGCGGAACTCTGGCTGGCGTGACCGAATTCGATGGGGCCAATACCGTCTTTAAACGTGCGCCGCTGTTTTTTGGTTTGGCGCCAACGGGTGTTGACGAGTCAGGTTCGAACAATCGTTACTGGCACAAAGATGGCACCCAGTGGGTCATTGCGACTACGGACGTAGCAGGTGCGACCACGTTCCTACCGCTGGATACGTCTGAGATCGGCGTCAAATCCTCGTTCAGTGGCTTGCGTTTTGTGGCTGATCTGCCGCTGGAAATCACCGGCGCGGTCGCTGACGTAGAACTGCCGTCAATCGACTTGCCAGGGCTGTCATTTGATTTTGGCCTGCCCAGTTTGAACTTTGGCATTGGCTTCCCAGATGTCGATTTC
>CBFHLC010000010.1:0-53490 GCA_965656605.1 Litorivicinus sp.
GAAGCGCCTGCCGGTCTTAAAAATGATCGCGGCACCATCGCAATGGCTCGCACCATGGAGCCCCACAGCGCGACCAGCCAGTTCTTTTTGAACGTCGTCGATAACGACTTTTTGAACTTCACTTCAGAGACCATGCAAGGCTGGGGCTACTGCGCCTTTGGTACCGTGGTTGAAGGCATGGATGTTGTAGATGCCATCGTCGGAGTCGAGACCGGCCGCCGTGGGCCCCACGCTGACGTTCCCGTCGAAGACGTTGTGATCGAAAAGGCCGAATGGATCGGCTGATCACTCTGGCTCTGTCTGATTGTCATATCGGGCAGAGCCCCTGCGCCATCAGCGACAACGTCGTTGATCTGCTTACCCACTACGCCGGACGTATCGATACTCTGATTATCGCCGGGGATTTGTTTGATGTGTGGATGGGTGATGACCTAGCGTCTGACTTTCAACACGGATTAGCTCAAACTATTCAAGCCGTGGGCGCATCGAGGGCCTACTTCTTGCCGGGCAATCGAGACTTTCTGTTGGGATCCCAGTTTTTGCACGCCGCCGGGCTTGCTCCGAGTTCTTTGTTGCAGCATCGCGGATGGCACTACAGTCATGGCGACGAGTTTTGCCTGGACGATGCCAAATACATGGCGTGGCGAGAGTTATCGAGGTCAATGGAATTCCAGCAAGAGTTTTTGGCCAAAACGGCACCCGAACGACTGGCAATCGCACGGCAGGCACGGGACGCTAGCCAGAAAAATGGGACACACCAAAACACCGCCATCGCAGACATACGCGTCGGTGCTGCGGATTATCCGAAATGGATTCACGGCCATACACACCGCCCAGCGATACATTACAGATCAGGCCAGACCCGCGTAGTGCTGGGCGATTGGCGGCCGCAAGGCTGGGTTATGGCGGAAACTGAGTCCAGTATGACCCTATCAAAATGGCATCATGGCTGGACACAACACATTCGGATTTAGGCCGCGATCGGCCCCGAGTGGAAACGGAACTCAGAGTCGCCGGATTCGACCAGCTTTTTTTCCACTGCATGTAATTCTGACAAGCGCTCTTGCACCTCTTGTGCACCCGCGCGATCGACAGCCAAACTCAGATAGTCCTCAAAATGGCGCCCCTCTGCCCTGAGCAACGAGCGATAATATTTAGCTAGCTGAGGATCGTCACCTTCGATGTAGGGAGCCAGCGTGTGGAATCGCTCGCAACTGCGGGCCTCGACGATGGCACCCACCAACAAGGTATCAATTAGACGAGCTGGCTCATGCGTTCGACACTGCCCTCGCAATCCCGCGGCATAACGACTGGCGGTAAGCTCGACGTAATCGATACCGCGATCACGCATAAATCCGCACACTTGCTCAAAGTGCAGTAGCTCTTCGCGTGCTAACTGCGACATTTTCTGAAGCAGGTCGACCTCTCCAGTATGGCGCCAGATAAGGCTCATGGCGGTAGCCGCTGCTTTCTTTTCGCAGTTGGCATGATCGATGAGCAAGACCGCGCGATTCTCTGGACGAGAGGCCTCCACTAACCAGCTTTGCGGCGTCGCACAGGGAAGAAAATCCTCAATCGCTTGAATGATTTGCGCTTCTCGATTCATTTTGATGCCTTAAAAAATAGCTGCTCTTGGGTATCAGCCACCATCAAATGGCCGACCACTGAGAATCCTTGATTAACATAAAATTCGGCGGCTTTGGACGCGCCACTGCCCAATGCAATACCGGCAGATTCGGGCATGTCCCGGGATAACTCCCAGGCCTTCTGCAATAACAAACGGCCCAGTCCCTTCGAACGAAACTCATGCTTCACCCCAACCAGAGGTAGGTAACACCAATCCCCTTTAGGCATGGCATTTTTCAATTCGGCTTGGTATCGGAAGTAGCGGTGAGCATTGGACACACCCACCGTGGCCATCATTGCCAATCGTCGCTTTAGGGTTATTTCCTGCACCTGATGGGCCCCCGGGGCGCAATACAACGCACAGCCCACAAGGTGTTGATCAACATATAAACCAAGCAGGCTTTGGTTATCATCCAAGTGCGCCTGACAGTATTCGCGAATAAACGCCCTTAAACGCTGCAAATAGCCGGCCTTATGATGCTCGAACAACGCCATAAATGTCCGCTCGTCGGCATAAGCGTCGACTAAGATCGAGCGAGCCTCTACCGCACTGCCTTCACCAACCAGCCGCACCTGCGCTGAATTCATCGCGACCGCCTTATTGGTAGTAGGCGTTACTGGTATCGCTGTGGTCGGTTACATCCCGAACACCCTTCAATTCGGGAATCTGCTCGAGCAAGGTTTTCTCGACCCCATCTTTGAGTGTGACATCCACCGCGCTGCACCCTTGGCAGCCGCCACCGAACTGCAATACGGCGATGGGATCTTCGGTCAACTCTATTAGGGTGACTTCCCCCCCGTGCGCAGCAAGACTAGGGTTGATTTCACTCTGCAAAACGTAGGTGATGCGCTCGGCCAAAGGAGAATCGGGATCAACCTTAGGCATTTTGGCGTTAGGGGCTTTGATTGATAACTGGCCACCCAGTCGATCAGCCTGATAATCAATACGCGCCTCGTCCAAAAACGGTACGCTAGCTGACTCGATCCATGCGCTAAACCCTTCGTATGGAAACTCTTGATCGTCGGGCTTTTGCTCGCCTGGGCGGCAATAGGCTAGACAGGTTTCGGCATACGGCGTGCCGGGACGCGAAACAAAAATTCGAACCCCGGTGCCCTCGGACCCTTGCTTTTCTAACAGCCCACGCAGATATTCCTGAGCACTGGCAGTAATGTCGATCATCTTGAACTCCAATTTAGATGGACTAATCATGGCGATTCATGCGCGTTAATCAAGGAAAACATCCATGAAAAAACAGCTGAGCCGGCTTGCCTCTGCCTTGGGCCGTGCGGCAGACAACTCGTTGAGTTTGCCCAAAAACAAGGCGCGACTGAAAGAGGCAACAAAGCCCCTTTATCCGGATTAATTGCCGGTGCTTTGGCCTTTTTACTGTTTCTTTTTTTGTTTTAAAGAGCGTGACGAACTGGATTGCATCACTCACTCAATCTTAGCCTACCCCTTGCATTGTTTAGCTAAGACCAAACCCATTCCCGACTACAAACCCATTTCACCCAAGAGCACCACATGAACACACCCGACACGTTAATCATTGGCGCTGGTGTCAGCGGCCTATCCTGTGCACATCACTTGATGGCTGAGGGGCTGGACTGTCTGATCTTAGAAAAAGCCCGCGGGCCTGGCGGTCGAATTTCGTCGAAGCGCGTCGATGACTCTGCCGTGGACTTGGGCGCGCAGTACTTCACCGCTCGAGATCCTGCCTTTGTCGAACAAGTCGAAGCGTGGCTAGCCGCTGGTGTTGTGCAGCACTGGACGCCGCGTATCGCCGTCATTGATGGCGATGGCTGGACTGACTCTCCGGATCAGCAAGCACGATTCGTCGGGGCCCCAAAGATGGGCGCATTGGCGCACCATATGGCACAAAGCCAAGAGATCTGGGCACAGACGCGGATCAGCTCGGTGATGGATCATCATGTCGCACTTGAAGATGGCAGAGTTCTGGACTTTGAGCACTTGGTCATGGCGTCGCCTGCCGATCAAACCGCACAATTGCACCCAGATCTGCAGGTCCCGCAGCAAGCCCCCTGCTGGGCGATGTGGGTCGATATTGATGGTGAGCAACCCTTCGACGCTGGGTTTGTCAAAGACTCGATCATCGGCTGGATCGCATTGGATTCAAGTAAGCCTGGTCGCAGTACTCAGAATCGCTGGGTCATTCACCCCACCCCTGAATTCAGCCAACAACAGTTGGAGTCCGAACCTGACACAGTCGCCGAGCAACTCATCCAGGCTCTACGACTCGTTCTACCCCGCGAATTCAAGGTATTGAAACAAGGCCTGCACCGCTGGCGTTATGCCCGCCCTTGGTCACAGGATGAAGGGGTTCGCGAAGGTATACTGACCCCGACCGACGAGATCACGGTATGCGGCGATTACTTGCTGGGTGGAAGGGTAGAAGGGGCGTGGCTATCCGGGCGCTTGGCGGCCCAGCGAATCATAGACCAGAGGAGCTAAAGATCCGGCGCTTGGTCGGCGATAGCGTTCTGGCAAAGAGCCATCCACCGATCAGTGCCACCACCACCTCGAACGCCAAGAAAATCAGAGTGATATCGGTCGAACCGCCAGCCTGCATCGCCAGCACCCGCACTAGCGCTGTCACCGCATAAAACCCGGTCAGTGATCCGACCGCACTGCGCAAGCGGCGCCCGAACGTCGATGCCACCCAGAACAATCCTAACGCTAACCACGCTCCGCCCATGGCGGTGCGTACTTCAATCAAAGCACTGCCTGATAGCTTGATGCTCAACAAGGACAGATCGCTCGAAACCGCAACGTAGCCGCCTAAAGCGACCCCGAGCAATCCGTTCAAAAATAGAAACAGCCGAGCAAAAACCATCAAAAACGCGTCTTTTTAGTTAAGTAGTCGGACTTTTGTATCAAAGCGAGTGTGAAAATACCAATTTCGGATAAACGGTAGGCGTAGCTATGGCGATCACGTAATATCGTTACATGCACGCACGATGCGGCTGTTCATGCATTCAAGGACCTAGCGACGAGACACTTAATGACTCGACTGGTTTGGCTTCGAGCCGATCTGCGCATTCACGATAACCCCGCCTTATTCCACGCAATGAACTCAACCGAAGAGGTCATTGCGGTGGCGGGTATCGCCACCGACACTGCCGCGCTGCATCATCAAGCGCACCGAAAAACCACGCTCATCAACAACCGCTTACACTACATGGCAGCAGAGTTGGCGACCTTGAAAGTACCTTTGAGGCGACTGACTGCAAACACCTTTGCCGGTCAAATCGACGAGCTGTTGGTGCTGGCCCAGCAGCATCAAGTCAGTGGAATCTATTTAAACAATCAATATGAGTGGGATGAGCAGCAACGGGACGCCCAGCTAGAACAGCAAAGTCCTATTCCCGTGCACCGGTTTGATGATCAATGTGCGGTCTTGCCGGGCAGCCTAAAAACCGGCCAAGGTAACTTTTATTCAGTCTTCACACCGTTCAAAAAACGGTGGCTGGCGCAGCTTCGGGCAACGCCTATTCAGTTAATTCCAGCCCCCAACCCGCAAGCCAGCCTGCCGGTAGCCCCTAGCGAATGGCACTTGGATCAGGCATTTGATCGCCAATGGCCCTGCTCACCTGACGCCATTAGGGATGCCGTAGCGGCGTGGTTGCCTAGGGTTAATGATTACGACGATACGCGTAATTTTCCGGCCCAAGCAGGCACCAGTCAGTTGTCACATTTCTTGGCGATCGGTGCTTTGAGCCCGCGCGAGATCCTGACGGATCTGGCCCATTTGTCGCCGGACGTTTACTCCGACGAAGGTGGCTTAGGAACCTATGTGTCCGAGATCTGCTGGCGTGATTTTTATCGTAACCTGATGGTCGAAGTGCCACATATCAGCCGTGACCAGCCGTTTAAATTGGCGACCCGAAGCTTGCCGTGGAATAACGATTTTGAGGCATTCGAGCGCTGGAAGTCTGGCAACACCGGCATCCCAATCGTTGACGCCGCCATGCGTCAGCTGAACGAGACCGGCTGGATGCATAACCGTTGTCGGATGATCGTCGCGATGTTTTTAACCAAGAACCTATTTATCAATTGGCGTTGGGGTGAGGACTACTTCATGTCCCAGCTGATCGATGGTGATCTGGCCTCCAACAATGGCGGCTGGCAATGGAGTGCCTCGACCGGCACAGACTCGGCACCCTATTTCCGCATTATGAACCCGGTCAGCCAGAGTCAGAAGTTCGATCCGCAAGGCGATTACATCCGGCAGTGGGTACCCGAGCTGGCAAGCTTAGATGCCAAGGCAATCCATGAGCCCTTCGCAAAAGGCCCCAAGGCCACTACCAAATACCCGAGCCCCATGGTTGATTTAAAACAATCCAGGCAACTGGCCATCGACACATTTAAGCGCCATCAACAGGAAACTGCCTGACATGAAAGACATTGCGATTATCGGAAGCGGCATTACAGGGCTTAGTGCAGCGCGCAAGCTGCATCAAGCTGGCCATCGGGTGGTGGTTTTCGAAGCTGACTCGCGCATTGGCGGGCACACCCACACGGTGCCAGTGGAGCTAGACGGTCAAACGCACTGGGTTGATACCGGATTTATTGTCTACAACGAACGCACTTACCCCAATTTCATTCGCCTGCTAGACGAGCTAAAAGTCGCCACCCAACCGACGACAATGGGGTTCAGTGTCAGTGATGAAGACAGCGGCCGCGAATATGCCGGGAAGGATCTAGGCACCATGGCGCCGACGTGGGCTCAAAAACTCAGCCCTTCGCACTGGCGGTTCATGCTGGATATTGTGCGGTTCAACCGGCGAGTTAAAGCCGACCTATCAGCCGACCGCATTCCCAGCGACCAGATGCTTGGCGATTACTTAAATCACATCGGGGTGGGAACACGCTTTGTTCGTGAGTACCTGTATCCGATGGGGGCCGCGATCTGGTCCACCCCCGAGCACAACATGGCGGAATTCGAGGCCTTGTTCTTTGCCAAGTTCTTTTTTAATCACGGCTTGCTTGACCTGACTCAGCGCCCACAGTGGTTCACGCTAATCGGTGGCTCGCGCGCCTACCTAGAGCCCATCAGCGAACCGTTTAAAGAAAACATCCGGCTGAACAGCCCGGTGAGTGAAGTAGAACAAACCGACAACGGAATACGAGTTCAGGTGAACTCGCAGGACGAATTCTTTGACGCGGTTGTGATGGCATGTCACAGCGATCAGGCCTTGCAGATATTGGCCCATGCCAACCCGCTTCAAAAACAGGTCTTGCAAGGTGTGCCTTACCTCGCCAATCACGTCGTCCTGCATCAGGACGCGACCTTGATGCCACGACTCAAAAGTTGCTGGTCTGCGTGGAATTATCGTTTGCAAACCGCCCGTACCGATGCACCCATCCTGACTTACTGGATGAATGAGCTGCAGTGTATGCCGGCCTCGGCACCCGACTTTTTTGTAACAGTCAATCCTGATGGGCGTGTCGATCCCAGTAAGGTGCTGCGCGAGTTCACCTACCATCATCCGCAATTCGGACCCCAGTCCCCTGCTGCTCAGAACCAGCTGGCTGCGACTAACGCCGATCAAACCATCGTGTTAGCCGGCGCCTGGGGGCGCAATGGGTTTCACGAAGACGGCCACAGCACCGGTCTAGAGGCTGCAGATGCGCTGATCGCAACCTTGGCGGATAACGCCTAGTGCTGCTCTCCGGCCGTATTTATCATCAGCGAGTCAGCCCGCTGCAGCATCGCTTTAACTATCCCGCTTGGTATCAGGCCTGGGATCTGGCGGCTAAGCATCCGTTTAATACCCGCCGCCACATCGACGATCGCGCCGTATCACTGATTGATAAGGCACGTGAAGCTGCAACCACGCTGGGCATCGATGCTAGCGGCTCGATTGTCCTTCTGGCCCAACCCCCCTTTGCAGGAATCGGATTTAATCCGCTGTCGGTGTATTACTGCCGTGACGCGCAAGGCCAGCCCAGCGGTGTTTTGTTGGAAGTGCGAAATACACCATGGCGCGAACGCCAGATCTACGCATTGCCCAGCACTGGCGATCTGCATCATGAATGGGAAAAAACATTTCACGTATCGCCATTCAATCCAGCCGGACAACGCTATCGAATTCGGGCACGCTGGCCGCACGATGATTACCAATTACATTTGGATTTACTCGACTCAGCCGGCAAGGTCTTGCAAGCTGGGTTTCAGTTAAACCCTATTGAAAGAGTGACCTGGAAAGACCACATAGGCTCTAGGTTAATGCCCTTGATTACCCTTGGCGGTATCTACTGGCAAGCATTGAAACTCTGGTGCAAAGGATTGCCCTATCAGCCCTATCCAACGGAGTTAAAAAAATAATGAGCCAAACCCTAGAACAGATGCCTCAAACCAAATTGAGCGGAACGCTGATTGAGCGCAGGTGCCGAGCGATCTGCCTAAACACTCTAAGCCATCTAGTCCAAGGCCACCTTGAGCTTTGGGAGTCTGGGCACTGTCATCACTTTGGCGATCCGGCCGATCAAAGTCTGCGGGCCCGTATAGATATCTTGGATCCCAGTGCCTGGGCGGACGTGGCGTTGCGTGGCTCGCTCGGGGCCGGTGAGGCGTATATGGACGGCACTATCGTTGTCGACAATCTGGCTCAGATGACACGTATTTTTGTACGCAACGTGCATGTGCTCGACAAGCTGGAAAACAAGCTCGTGCAATTGGTCAAACCAGCACTTCGCATGGCGCACTGGTTTAATCGCAACACAAAAGAGAACTCTCGCAAGAACATCAAGGCCCATTACGACTTGGGAAATGAGTTGTTCGAGCGCTTCTTGGACCCGACCATGATGTACTCATCGGGAGTCTATCCCGCTCACGACGCACCCTTGGAGACCGCGGCCACGCACAAACTGGATCTAATTTGCCAAAAGCTGGGACTGGAGCCGGGGATGCACTTGGTCGAAATCGGCACAGGCTGGGGAGGCTTGGCCATCCACGCCGCACAAAACTACGGTGTACGGGTCACGACAACCACGATCAGCGACGCACAACACGATTTTGCACAAGAGCGAATCAACTCGGCTGGATTATCGGATCAAATTACCCTGCTGAAAAAAGACTATCGAGACCTGGACGGTGAGTACGATCGGCTGGTCAGCGTCGAGATGATTGAAGCGGTTGGGCATCAGTACCTAGATACGTTTTTTGCCAAGTGCCGCAGTCTAATTAAGCCCGATGGATTAATGTTGATTCAGGCAATCACCATCGTCGACCATCGCTATCAGCAAGCGCTCAAAGGCGTGGACTTCATCCAGAAGTACATTTTCCCCGGTGGATTTGTGCCTAGCGTCAGCGCAATGATGAAATCCGTATCCCAAGTCACCGATCTGCGACTGGTTCACTTAGAAGATTACGCTGAGCACTACGCCCGAACGCTGGCGGATTGGCGTATTCGCTTCGATCAGCGCATCGACGAGATCGCGCACCTGGGATACGACGAGCGGTTTCAGCGAATGTGGCGTTACTACCTAGCCTATTGCGAAGGTGGATTTGCCGAGCGCCAGCTGGGATTAGGTCAGCTTCTGCTGGCTGCCCCGGGCTCACCAGCACAAACACCGCACAGCGCTCTATGAGCCGATCTAAATTCATTTTTAACCTGCTGGGCTTCAACCTGGTATGGGCGCTCTTGGTGATCGTCCGCGAACCCTGGGCACAAGCGGTCGCATTAGGATTCATTGCACTGCACTTTTTGTGGTTAGCCGGTCCGCAAGAGAGCCGGCGCGTCGCGACCCTAATGCTGATCGGTACCATGATTGATGGCGTCCTGACACGCCAAGGCTGGTTTATCTTCACCCCGGTCGTGCCGTGGATTCCGGCCTGGCTCATTCTGCTATGGGCCTGTTTTGCTTGCACCCTGCAGCATTCTTTGAAATGGAGCCTAGCCAAATGGCCGGTGGCCGCGGCTTTGGGCGCCATCGCCGGCCCATTCAGCTACTTCGCCGGCCAGCGCTTTGGCGCGGTCGAATTCGGCCAACCATTGGTGCACACGTTAGCTTTGCTAGCAGTGATTTGGGGCCTGATCATGACGGGCGTGTCCGTGATTTATCATCGTCAGGGCTGGTTAACCGACCGCTAACGCCTGCTCTTCGGGCAACCACAGCGTCACCGTGGTGCCCTGCCCCAATTCAGATTCGATATCAATCTGGCCGCCGTGAATCTCGATAATTTCTTTGACCACCGACATGCCTAGACCTGTCCCCGGGATGGTACAGCTGGGGTCCGCACGATAAAAACGATCATAGATCCTAGAGACCGCCTCGTGGCTCATCCCTAGACCCTGATCCTGTACCTGAATTCCGACTTGGCTGCCGACCTGAATTGCCGTCAACGTAATCTGACCGCCCTCGGGACTATATTTGTAAGCGTTAGTCAGGATGTTGTTAACCGCTTGGGCCAGTTTATCCTCGTCGAATGCAACTGAGGGCAATGCCTCGGGCAGTTCGACCTGCAACGCTCGCTCATCGTTATGCATGATGAAGCTGCTGCTTAGCTCATTCAAGAATCCCGCCAAATCGCCGGTTTTGATATCAAAGTCTTTGCCGGCGCGGGCCTCGATCCGAGCCAAATCCAACAGCTCATCAATCAGCTTGGTCAAGCGAGACGCTTGTTTGTGGATAGTCTCGAGTAGATCGTCGCGAGTTTCTTTGTCGTAATCAATCGACATCAGCAACTCACTGAATCCGTAAACACTGGCCAAGGGCGTGCGCAGTTCATGCGCTGCTGTCGATAGGAATTCTGACTTCATCCGATCCACTTCGGTTTGGTGCGTGACATCTTGGAAATACATCACCGTGCCCAAAGACTCCCCTCGCTCACCGCGCATGGTTCGGGCAGTCACATGGATATAACGCTGAGCCGGTTTAAGCAGTTTGATCCGATAGGATTGCCCGTCATTAAGATCGGATAACTGAATATTCCAATTCTCGGAGTTGCTGATTAAGCGCTTGGACAGCGTTCCCATGCTGTGACCAGGCAAGGCAATGCCCGTTACACCCATTAACTTTTCGAACGCTGGATTGGCGTAACCGACCTGCCCCTGCGCATCAAAAGCAATAAACCCATCGCCGGATAGACTCAGAATGCTGTCAAGCTGGTTTGAGTACTGCTCGAGGGCTTGCTGCGCCTGAATTTTCTCTGTTACGTCACGCACCACGGCGGTGTACAGCCGCTCATCCTCGCCGCTGATCGGACTGAGTGACATCTCGATCGGCACGGAACCGCCAGACAAACGTCGAGCCTCTAAGTTCAGTACATCCTCCGGGTTTTTTGGAATCAAAACACCTAAGCCTTCTAGGGTGATTTTTAGCCGTAATTCAGAATCCAATAGCTCGCCAAACCACAGCCCCACCAGATCTTGAGCCGGAATGCCAAATACCTTGCCGGCGGCTTTGTTCGCGGAGGCGACGACACCGGATTCGGTTAACGTCATGATCGCATCGTTGGCAGACTCTAGAACCGATCGAATGGTTTCTTCAGAGCTTTGCAACTCTTGCTCAGCCAATACCCGTGCCTGGTTATTCTTCGCCGCATCCGAGAGTTGCGAGCAGGTGGTCATCAATGGCTGCAGAAAGTTTTCGAGCGTCTCGTTGTATGGCCCGCTGTTGCGCAAGAATCCGAAAACTCCCGTCACAATGCCCTTTTGGATGATGGGCAAAAACGCGCCATGACTAAACCGGCCGGCCAGCTCGGACGAGCCCAGCACCCGAGACAATGTCTCGGTTGAGTCGGTCATCAACCCAATTGAATCAAAGCCAATATCGTCCGTCTCTACGGCCTCCCAGGTCACAAACCCGAGGTGCTGCTGAATTAATTCGGCGACTTGTGTATCCCCGGTGCAATCCGCCCATGCGGCGATCGGCAGCATACTCTCGCCGCTTGGCTCGTCGTGGCTAGCAATAAAACAGACCTGCGAATTGGTGAGCGTTAGCAAATCATCCGCCAACGCCGGTCCAAAAATGCTTTGAGTGGGGTTCAAAATCACATTGAGTTGAACCACATTCAGCAAATTAGATAACTGGTTGTAACGTTCAACATCGTCACTGCGCTGACGCAGCTCCATCTCGTTGTCGCGTGCTTGCTGCAAGGCGGACTCGCGCTGTCGGGCCTCTGAACGCAGGCGATCAGCCATGTGATTAAAACTACGCGACAGCATGGCGAACTCATCCGAGCCTTGATCGACCATCACTGCGTTGAAATCACCTTGACCCAACCGCTCAGACGCGCGGATCAGTCGTCCTGCTCGGCGACTGAGCCAGCTGCCAATCACGTAGCTTAAAAACGCCGACAACATCAGCCCTACGGCAGCAATGCCGGCAAATCGAACATAGACGTCATTTAATTGAGTCTGGATCGAACTCACGTCAAAACCGATATGAATCTGCCCGAACTCCATGCCGCCTTCGGTGATCAGATCCACGGTATGGAAAATGGAGCCATGCGCTTGCGACAACGAGCTCATCGGTTGGGTCTCGACGGGAACCATGTTGCCGGCAAAGGAGACCCACTGCCCGTTCGCACTGACCCCAACATGATCGATATCATCGTTTTCAACAACTTGGCTAATTACGCCATCCAGCCGAGCCAAATCAAATGAAATTAAACTTTCCTTAGCGATGCCCTCTAACAGGGTTTGGGTCGCCTGCACCCGGCCCAGAAACTCCTTGGTCACTGACTTTTCCATCGCCGTTAGGGTTGAGTAACCCAAGATTGCCAGCACGAAAATCTCAACCAGTCCAATCGCCAGAATTGTTTTTAAGCGCAGTGTCATTTAACGGATCACCTGCAAATTCAACTCGCGAACATCGTCCCAATCCGAATCATTGGCGAGAACAAAACCACTCACTTTTAAACCATCCAACAACGCCGGATCCTGCAGACTAAGAAGTGAAGCCTGCACCTGTGCTTGATCTACCTCGGAAACCTTAGGTGATGCCGCAATCGCATGTGGCGTGTACACCGCTGTGGTGTGTAGCACACGCAGCTGATCGCGAACCGCAGGATCCGTTGCATTCAATGTCCTTCCGATACCGCCGCCAGCTTCTAGCAGGCCCGCTGCGACAGCGCGATAAACCGAGTCATGCGAGTTGGTGTACTTCGGCGTCACACTGGCCCCTGCTTGAGCCATTTCTGCCCGCGTAATCAGAGTAGCCGCGAACGCTGCTGGCGCGGGAAATCCGACGACCCGACCATCCAGGTCAGCTAACGATTGCACGTTAGAATTTTTGGCAGTCACAACCACTCCGCGAATACCCTTGCCCGCCCGATGGGCAATAGCCTTATATCCTGCGCGCTCGCTAAACACGGTGTAGTGGTAGGGATTCATGTAAGCGAAGTCGTATTCGCCTTTAGCTAGGGACGCCTGAAACTCTGGGATATCTTTATTGGTTTTAAGCACGAAGGTGTGCCCGGTGCGATGTCCCAGCTCAGTTAAAATCGGGCCCCAAATCTGGGCAGTTCGGATCGCATTTTGTTGCGGCACCACTCCGAACGAAAAAGTCTCTGCAAATGCCGGTGCATTCAGCACCAGCAACAAACTTACTGCGTAAGCTCGCGCACGGTTTGCACCAACTGTAACGGCGAGAACGGCTTGACCAAGTAACGGTCGGCCCCGGCCTTTTCGCCCTGCTCGATATCTGAAGCTTGTCCCCGCGCGGTTAACAACACCACGGACAGCTCGGAATAATTGGAATCGCTTTTTAACTTCTCGCACAACTGGTATCCATCCATTTCACCCGGCATCATTACGTCCAAGAGTAGGATATCTGGGCGAAAAGACTTCACCTTCTCGTACCCTTGGGTCGCATCTTCTGCTTCGTCGACTTCATAATCGCCCATCTGCAGCGTCATGGTGATGAGCTTTCTCAGCTCAGGTTGATCATCAACAACTAAAACACGCTTGGTCATAGGTTTCCTTAACCTTATTTACTGCGACGCGCGACAGCCTCCATCAGCATCGCCATATCCTTGGCATACTGTTCGGCCTGCTGTGCTGCCAATTTCGCTTGGGCATCGGTATCCGCCGATCGACCCTGGCCTGTTGGTATCTCTACTATGTATTCGACACCCAAGCCGCCTGACTTAAATTTAAAATTGCCGCCCATACGTTTTAAGACTGCGTAGGCCAGGTGCAACTCGACCCGTTTCGGATCGACTTTGCCATCCGCCGGCACTAACGGACGTTCGTCCTGTATCTCTTTTGACATGCCTCGCTGACCTAACCCACCTACCACTCGAATCATAAGATTCATCATGTAGGGCATTTGGCGAGCGACTAGGCGTATGTCGGTATTTTCTTCGGCGTTGTCCACCACATCACGCATCAAAGCGCGCAAAGCCTTGGATAACCACGAAGTGGATCCGTACAGAGCACCCAACGGCTTTTCACCCGGACTAAATTCGATGCGAATTCCGCGCTGCAGCGCACTCGCTTCGTATTCAGCGATCAGCTCAGGGATAAATTGCCCCAGCTCGATGCGGTCATCACCCTGCAATTGAGCATGGCCATGCAGCTCAGCCAAATCGATGATGCTGGGAAGCAGACGATGAATATGCAGCGCCGGCCGCAGTAATTGGGCGACTGACTTTTCCCAAGAGCCCCCTTCGGCTGGCTTCTTTAACCCTTTGAATCCCTCGAGTAGTGACTGTAATGGGCTTTGAAACTCATGACGCACCATATCCAACAAGTTGTCACGCATCGCCAGGTAAGGCTGACATGCCTGATCGTCCAGCACCCGCAACTTCAACGCTTGGTCAGGTAAGACTTCGGCTTTGAGCTGCCCACGATCGGGGTGTGCTAACCATAAACAGCATGGCCCGACTGGAGATTCTTCCAGCCACTGCCAGCCAGTCCATTGTGAGTCATTCAGATCAGCAAAGCGCTCGGCCGCCTCATTTAAAGGCGTCCATTTACGAAATTGCAGCGAGTAGAGCGCCTCGGAAATCCAAGGGTAGAGCGCGGTTTCAGACATGCCATGAAGTGTAGGCAGTAGCCGGTTCTTTGTCAGGGAGTCCTAGGACCCTTGGGAATTTTCAAAATTAGACTAAAGCCCGCTCTGGGATCCAAGCTGATGGCCATTTGAATAGGTCCACCGCGCAGGCGCTTTAGCACTCCAGCCAGTCCTTGGCCCAAGCGGCCTGATGAACGCTCGCCCACAACACGCCCCAATAGAAACAAGGCGTCACTGTCTAGCTGCCACAACGCGGACAAGCCCGGATGCAAGTTATTAAGGATGACATGAACCTGCTGGCCGACGTCCAGTAGTTCAAGAGAAATTTGGGTATCGACCTGACGATCGTGTCGAATGGCGTTTTCGACCATCGGGCGCAACACATCGATCAAGTCTGTACAGCCAACGGCCAGTACCGTCTGCGGATCTAACGAGCTGTGCCATTGCACACGATCACTGAGGATCGGTTCGAGCGCCGCTTGAAGGTCTGCCAGGACCGTGGCGCCCGCTTCTTGAATTGGCTCAAGCTCCGCATAGTTCTTCAGGGCCTGAGCCAGCTCGCCTAGCTCAAGGCCGCGCCGCTGAAACATGCCCTTTAGCAGGCGAATCGGCGGTGAATCAGATTCCAAAATCGGATCCGCCAGGTCACACATCTGCGAAGCGGCCAAGCGCAACGCTTGGGATAGGTATATTGCCGCGTCATCCAATTGGGTCTGCTCAAGCGACGTGCGCTGACGTTGGCTGGCTCGGTTAAATGCCTGATCAATTGCACTGGATAGCAACGTTTGAGTCAGCCGGTCCTTTGCAAGGAATCCAGAAACGCCGGCGTCTGACAACTCCGATACCCGCTCGGGTAACGACAGTCCGGACACGGCCACCACAATCGGATCGCCCCAGTGGTTTTCGCGGGCGATTCGCATGACCTCTTCACCGCGCCCGTCCGGCAGACTTAGATCCAACAACACTAAATCTGGTCGAACTTTCTGCCAAATGGTCTGACCTTCTATCGCGGATGCCGCCTCATAAAACATCAGGTCACGCTCCCTCGACAGCATCCACCTAATCTTGAACCGATCATCGGGGTTATCATCGATTAGAAGAACCTTCGGAACAATCACACCGGGTACGCTCACGACTGCGACTCCAGCCAGCCTTTTATTTGGTCCGGGTCGAACGGCCAACCCAGTTCGTGCTGGCCGGACACCAAGACCGGAATCCGCACACCGTATTGCTCGACCAGCGCAGGGTCGAGGGCAATATCACAGCGTGTTGCCGAGACCCCCATCCATGCCAGCATCGCTTCAGCTTGCTCGCACAAATGGCAGTCTTGGGTATGCATTAAGACGATTTCGTAAGCCACCAGCTTTTATGTCCTGATCGATGGCTAGGCGGGCAATCCTGATCACGAGTGGTCTCTGTGAACGGCGTAGCCTCATGCCATAGCGTTTTCACTTCCGGCAATAGCTTGAACCCCTTGGCGTTATTAGAAAAAAGACAGTGTCCGCCAGGTCTTAGTACTCGATGAACCTCGGCCAACAAAACCGCAGCATCCTTTTTAATATCCCACACCGTATCTGTGCGAGCACTATTACTAAATGTGGGCGGATCTAACAACACCAGATCGTAGATGGCGTCCGGCGCGTCATACAGCCACTTGATTACGTCCGCTTGGATCAGCGGATGTTGATCAGTAGACAAACCGTTCATACGGTAATTTTGTTCAGCCCAGCGTGTGTAACGCGGGGACAGATCGACACTGGCAACCTTTCGGGCGCCCGCCTGCGCCATCCGTACACTGGCCGTTGCGGTGTAGCTGAACAGGTTGAGACAGTCTTTGCCGATCGCCTGTTTGGCCAACCAGCGTCGGGCACCGCGGTGATCCAAGAACAGGCCGGTATCATTGTATCGGGTCAGGTTAATCCGGAAACGCGCGCCCTCTTCATTCACTTCCATCCAATCGTCTTGCTCGTTGCGCTCGTAATCCCCCCCCGGCGCACGGGTCTTAAAGACGATCTGATTGGGATCCTGCTCGAATACGCTGGCAACTGTCACCAGTGCCTGCTCCCGTCGTCTGCGGGCCACCACCGGATCGATCTGTTTGGGTGGCGCATACTCAGCCACGTGGATTCGATCTCCGTACACATCCACGCAAAACGCATACTCGGGTAGATCCGCGTCATAAATTCGATAGGCCTCAATCTGACTACGAGCGGCCCACTTGCGCAGGTGCTTCCAACGCTTCAGCAGACGCGCGGCCAGATCCGGGGCAACTTCGACTGACTGCGGCACATGCCCCTGCGGCAGTCCGATGTCGTAATGATTCAGCTGCAATTTATCTGGGCCAGCTGACACGACATTACGTCGCCCTACCCGCAGGCCCATGGCCTGGGCTAGCTCTTTTCGATCGGTCAGCACCGCCAACTTGGCCCCCGGCCAATGCTCTTTCATTTGCTGGCCCAAGGTTTGATACAGCGGCTCTAAATCTTGCGTGGCCAGACGCTTGCCCCAGGGTGGATTGGTCAGCACTAACCACTCGTCTGGACGCTCCACGACGGGTAGGTCTGCAACCGATGCCACTTCGAACTTAACCCAGTCCGTTAGACCCAGTTGTTTAGCTTGAGCCTGTGCCAACTCAATAAATGCGGGATCCACATCGCGTCCCCATAGACGAGGCTCACGGGGTGGCTCGCGCCGGCGTTTTAGGGCGCGGGTTCGGGCGGCCTCCATCGCTTGCGGTTTAAAGCGTAACCAGTGCTCCACTGCGTTATCACGATACAAACCCGGCGCGGTTCCAGACGCCTGCATCGCGGCTTCTAGAATAAGCGTTCCCGACCCACAAAATGGATCCATTAGCGGTGTTTCTGGCGTCCAGCGGGCCCGGTCTAATAGCGCCGCTCCAATGCCTTCGCGCAACGTAGCAGGGTGCCCCGGCAGTCGATAACCGCGACGATCCAATGCCTCACCTGCCAAATTCAGGCCGATTGTGGCGCGGCCTCGGAAGATCCGAACCTCGACGCGCAGTGGCTCTTCTGGTCCCGTATTGGGACGCTCGTCCATCTTGTCCCAGAATTGATCGACAATCGCATCCTTAGCGACCCGAGCGGCATAACGATCATCCCGTATCCATTCCGCGCGGCCGAACACATCCACACGAAAGCCTGGCTCCAGTGGCATGTGGCGTGTCCAATCCACTTTCTGAACCAGTCGGTACAGTGAGTCCGGCCCATCGACCATGCCCTCGGCCAATGACAACACCACTCGCGAGGCGTGCCGCAACCACAGTAGCAATTCGTATACCCGCGCAGGATCTTCGAGATCCACACGAACCTCGCCCGGCGTCACGTGCTCTACATCACATCCTAAGGACTTAGCCTGGTCGGCGACCAGATCTTCTAGCCCACCGGGGGCTGACAGTATTAGTTTCATTAGCTACCGTTAGTTGAGTAGGTGTTCATCCACTTGCAATCGGTGTCGCCTGTTAGGCGATGCCATTTCGCAAATTGACTGCGAGGTCTACAGAATGAAGAAACACAAAAGGGACGTCCAACGTCGAGCCTATTTAAAGGGCTACCAAGCCGGCATTTCAGGTCGTTCACGAGACGACTGCCCCGCCAGCCAGCGAGCTGAGTGGTTAGGCGGATGGCGCGATGGGCGTGGTGATTTCTGGGAAGGACGAATAGGCGTATCCGGCATTCAGTCCAATCCGATGCTGGCCTAGCATCAAGCCCGCCACAAGCGGGCTTTTTTATAACGCGCGCAAACAACGTTTGACCAAACCGGGGCCCTGATAAATCAGACCCGTATACACTTGAATCAGATCAGCGCCAGCAGCCAGACGCTCAGCGGCGCGTTCAGGGCTATCGATTCCACCCACACCGACTAGGGTTACGTCAGGGCCAACACGGCTACGCAAGCGCCGAGTCACCTCTAGCGCGCGCAGGTATACCGGATGACCGGACAGCCCTCCTGCTTCATCTGCATGGGTCTGACCCGCCACTGCATCACGCACAATGGTGGTGTTGGTCGCGATAATTCCGTCCACGCCACCGGCGACCAGCTGGTCCGCCATCGCATCCAGATCATCATCAGCCAAATCGGGTGCCAGCTTGACCAACAACGGGGTACGCAGGCCGTCACGATCTGCCAAACGATCCCGCGCATCGCCCAGGCTGCTCATCAACTCATCCAATGCGGCACCCAATTGTAAGTCCCGCAGTCCTGGCGTGTTCGGGCTGGATAGATTGACGGTCACGTAATCTGCAACCTTGTGAACGGCCTCTAGACCTTTGACGTAATCCGAGCTGGCATCGGCAGCCGAGGTGTCTTTGTTTTTGCCCAGATTGATGCCTAACACGCCCGAATACCGACGAGATTTGACCCGCTGGACCAACGCGTCCAAGCCATGGTTGTTAAACCCCATGCGATTGATGATCGCGTCAGACTCAGGCAGTCGGAACATTCTGGGTTTGGGATTGCCGCTTTGTGCCAGGGGAGTCACGGTGCCAACTTCGATAAAACCAAAACCGAAACGGGCCAAACCATCAAAGGCTGTCGCGTCTTTGTCCAGTCCCGCAGCCAATCCAACGGGGTTGGCAAAACGCAAACCCATTTTCTCGATCGGACGAACTTCTGGAACCTGACCTGGCCCCATCACACGCCCCAGGGCCCCCATAGAGGACAGAGTCAAATCGTGGGCGGTTTCAGGGTCCAAGGCGAATAAGGCGGGACGCAGCGCGCGGTACATTCATGACTTCCTGTCAGGTAAAGCTGAAGTCTACCAGTTTCAGGGTGAAATTCGGACCAAGGATTCGAATTTCCCCGTATCTGAATAATGCAGCGAGAAACGCCCTTGAACACCCAAATGCCCGATGAACGGACGTAACTCGACCGCTGGAAACTGCACTCGAATTCCAGCGTCGGTGATGGCTTGGCAGGCCTGCACCCCCTGATAGAGCAATTCGACCTCCTCAGGGGGGAGGTTTAGCGAAAAATTAACGCTCGGCATCCGGCAATTGACCTAGCGCGCGCCCGGCCACGGTCATCACGGCATAACCCCGATCACCTGCCTCATGAGCCGCTATTAATAGTTCTTGCCACTGCTCAATCGCCTGTGGGCGGCCTTGCGTCCACTCAACGACTCTCTGATCCACAGGCGCCTTACCAGCGGGAATACAGATAGCAAACGCTTGATACGCACGATCCAGATCGTCTCGGAAACCATCTCGCGCCCTGGCCTCCCAGGTGGTGGTAACGCTTAGCGCGTTGACGCAACCCGCAAAGGCTTGCAGACCCAAGTGCTCGCCGACTGACAGATACAGATCGGTGACTGACTTGATGTCCTGATCCGTACTGATCATGGCTTCGATGACAGACGGGCCGGCGGTTAAGCTAGGACTGCACGCCAATAGTTCCGCCAAATCGGACGGCACCCCATTGGCCACCCATTGATCTCGATACTGGACAAAGTGTTCGAGGGGTTTACCGCTTAACCACTCAGGCAATCCCGCCGCTAACTCACCCATCGGCGCCTGATAGCGATCCAGCAATGTCTGGACATCAAAATCACCACCGTGCCGACGCAGTATCCAGCGAGTCACCCGACGAATCATGGCCGACAAGCGTAGCAACAACTGACGTCGCAGCTCTACCGGAACGTTCGCCGGCAAGGACTCGATTTGTGACCAGCGTTGATCTAAATCGAAGCACACCCGAGCGACTTGGAAGGCTCGCGCCACGCCCAGTGCGCCGGTGCCCGATAGCTGCTCTAGACGATGGGTGACGGCGATCCCCAAATAATGAACCATCGCATTGGCCATCTGGGTCGCCACCAACTGTGGACGTAGACGGTGTGTTTTGATTTCGTCGGCGTACTCGTCGCGCAGTGACGTTGGGAATGCATCGGCAGCCACTTTCGAAATTGCAGGATCTGCATCCAGCCCGATCAGGCTTCGCTTTAAGCGGTTTTTTGCCGTTGCCAACAGAACTGCCAATTCTGGACGAGTCAGATACTGACCGGCCGCTTCGCGTGCCGCCAAATCCGTGGGTAGCCCCTCTAACTGAGGATCCAGCTCACCGCGCTGTGTCAGCAGCTCGATAAAACGCGACAGCTCAAACGCACTGCGTTTTGCGTCGTACGCCGCCAATCCGAGTGCTCCCGCTTGGCGGTCATTGTTTGACAACACCAACGCAGAGACTTCATCAGTTTTTGACTCTAACAACCGGTCGCGCTGCTTGCGCGTCAACTCGCCGGCTCGCTCACGTTGACCCAACAAGATCTTTAAATTGACCTCATGATCCGAGCAATCCACCCCGGCCGAGTTATCAATAAAGTCGGTGTTCACCAGCACATTGTGCAATGCCATCTCGACACGCCCTAACTGGGTAATCCCCAAGTTGCCGCCTTCGCCCACGATGGCGGCGCGAACTTCATGGCCGTTGATACGAATAGCATCGTTAGCTTTGTCGCCTACATCAACGTGAGTTTCCTGCTCAGCCTTGATGTAGGTGCCGATACCGCCGTTCCACAGCAGATCGACCTTGGCGGTCAGAATCTCGCGCATCAAGTCATTTGGAGTACGCGGACCGGGCTTGACCCCAAGCGCTTTGGCCGCCTGTTTGGACAAGTCGATCGACTTCGCCGAGCGATCAAATACCGCACCGCCCTCACTGATCAATGCTGTGTTGTAGTCTTGCCAGCCTGAGCGCGGCAGATCAAACAGGCGCTGGCGCTCAGCAAACGACGCGGCCGCATCAGGGTTTGGATCGATAAAGATATGCAAATGGTTGAACGCGGCAATGAGCTGCATTTTGTCCGACAGCAGCATCCCGTTGCCAAACACGTCCCCGCTCATGTCACCGATACCCACCGCCGTAAATGAGTCGATCGCAGGATCGCGACCGGATTCACGGAAGTGATGGATCACACTGACCCAAGCCCCCTTCGCGGTGATACCCATTTTCTTGTGGTCGTAGCCCGCCGATCCGCCCGACGCAAAGGCGTCGCCTAGCCAGAAACCCGCATCGACTGCAATCTGATTGGCAATATCTGAAAAAGTAGCGGTGCCTTTGTCCGCAGCCACCACCAGATACGGGTCGTCTTCGTCGTGCCGAACGATGTGCTGCGGCGGCACCAACTCGTTGTCCACCAAGTTGTCAGTCAGACTCAGCAAGCTGCCAATAAATTCTTTGTAGGCACTGATGGCTTCGGCCTGAATCGCATCGCGATCACCGGCCAGCTGTTTGGGCACAAATCCACCCTTAGCACCCTCGGGGACAATCACGGCGTTTTTTACCTGTTGCGCTTTGACCAAGCCCAGCACCTCGGTGCGATAGTCCTCGAGACGATCGGACCAGCGCAGGCCTCCCCGGGCGACTTTTCCGCCACGAAGATGAACACCTTCCACCCGTGCGCTGTAAACAAAGATTTCATGCAATGGCACCGGTTTGGGAATGTTCTCCATCCGTCGCGGCGCAATCTTGAACGCCAAACTGACCACCGCTCGAGGATCCTGCGGCTGGAAGAAATTCACTCGATCGATCGCCAGAATCAGGTCACGATAACGGCGCATCAGCCGGTCTTCGTTGAGGCCGGCTACGTCGTCAATCATTTGATTCAGAGCATCAACAACCCGCTGTTGTAACGAGGCTTTGCGCCCCGGCTCGTGCCGCGCGTAGAACAGCGCCACCAGCTCTTTTGCGAGCGCCGGGTGTTCAACCAAGGTTTTCGCAATCCACTCCTTGGATAGCTCAAATCCGATCTGTTTGATGTAACTCGACAGGGCTCGCAACATTGCAATATCGCGCCAACTGAGCCCGGCGGATAACACCAGTCCATGAAACTTATCGCTCTCGGTTTGGCCATACCAACAGGCCGCAAACGCGTCCTGCCAATGCTCTCGCCAATCCGCCAACGGTGCCTGATCGCCGTCCAGCGATAGTGTGAAGTCATGGATGTACCAAGCCCGTGAACGCGCTCCATAGGTTTGATCCGCCAGCACCCGTACGCCCAGATGCTCCATAATGGGCAACGCATCGGACAACGACAAAGGCGAAGCCAAGTGATACAGCTTCAAATGCAGTGACTGAGTGGCCAAGTCCTGATAAAGGCTAAGGCTTAACGGGCTATCTGGCGTCAGCTGACTCAAATGGTGAATGTCCAGCACAGCACGACTGGGCACCACATCCTCGCGGTAACCGGCGGGCAGATATTGGCCGAAGTTCTTCAGCAGCGTTAAGCCCTCGCCTTCGCCATGCTCGTCAACCAACGCCTCCCCGAGCCCTTCTTGCCAGCTAAGAATGAGCTGCTCGGCTTTCTCTTGCAGTACGGCCTCGCTAACCCCGGTGGGACCGTCCTGCAGTCGCACAATAAACTGCACGCGCGTGTGAACCGATTCGCTGAAGGTCGTGTTGAACTCGATGTCCGCCGCATTCAGCTCGGTATGCAGCATAGTCTGAATGTTCGAGCGCAACTCGGTGTCGTAGCGATCACGGGGGACATACAGAATGACGGTTGCGAAATTCCCTACCCGATCATGACGCAGGGTCAAACGTGAGCGATGTCGCTCTTGTAGGCGTAACACGCTGATGGCCTGACGGCCCAACTCGGCCGTGTCCAGCTGCAACAGCTCATCGCGTGGAAAGACTTGTAAGATTTGATTCAGCTGTTTGAAGTTATGGCCACCGGGAGTGAATTCACTGCTAGCCAGAACACTTTGAATTTTGTCGCGAACCAGCGGAATGTCGATCGCGAATTCTTGATACACCCGCGAGGTATACAGCCCTAAAAAGTGGTGTTCAACGCGCCTTTTACCCTTGCCTGTGCTAAGCACAATCCGGTCCATATAAGCGCCTCGATGGATACTGCTTCGCACCGGGGCCTTATCAAACCACAGGCTCTCTGAGGCGGGATCGCAAAAATTGACGGTATCTTCTTTTAACCGACAAATACCCAGTCGCTGATTGTCTGAGTTGGCATAACCTAGAAAGGTAAAATGGTCCTGTGACAGCCAATTAAGGAACTCGGCCGGCTCGCCTTCAAACTGCTGAGACAAGGACACAATTCGCTCATCCATCGCCCTGTAATCCTCGACCGAGGATGCCAGCAGTGCCAAGACATGCTGTATTGCAGTGGTCATGGCGCGCAGCCCGGTCGCGCTTTGGATTCTGTCCAATTCGATCAGCACCACCGCCCGCGGCTCGCGATGGGGGTTCAGATCATCACCGACCGCCAGCACCAAGTTCTGAGTCAGGTGGATCGCATGACCGTGCTTGCGAATCTCGAGGCGCAAGCTGTCTACCAAGAAGGGTTGGTCTTTGACACATACGGCTAGAACGGTGTGCGGACTGCCCCACCCATCGCGTTCAACGTCGGGGTTCAAGGCTTCTATCTGAGCGTTCGACTGAGCTAAATGATCGTGCGCCCACTGAGTTCTTCCCAGCAGACCATCCAGTGTTAGTTGCGCCAGATCCTCATCAGGAACCGTCTGCAATAACCGATTGGCCAACTCTCCTAACGGAGACTTAGGAAGTTTGGCCAGCCATTTCGAACGCAACATCATTCAACCTTCTTGTTATGTAATACAACGAATTCAGTCTATTGCGTTTTCAGCGCTTTGCTCAAAATTTCGCCCATATCCTTGGACCCACAGACCGACTGCAAGCCAACCAGTGCTTTATGAGCCCGGTCACGGTACTCAGGCTGCCACTGCTCAAACTGAGTTAACGGCAACACCAGACGAGCTGCAATTTGTGGATTTATCGCTTCTATCTGGCCAATTACTTTGGCAAATAGCTCATAGCCTCCCACCCGATGAAACGCACTCGGATTGCTACGGGCGAAGGGGCCGAGCACGCTACGCGCGCGATTGGGATTGGTTAATGAGTAATCTTCATGCTCGAGTAGCCCCTCGATGTCACTGATCGAGCCGTGGGCCGCTTGAACTTGGAACCACTGATCCACCAACAGCTCTTCATGTCCCCAGTCGGCATAAAACACCTTCACCATGCCTTGGTAATACTGTGCCGTAGAATCGCTCAGCGCCGCATTACGAAGCGCGGCCATCCGATCGGTTAAATTATCCGCGTTCACAAATCGACGGCTGAGCAGATCACCCACGGCCACATCATCGGCATAACTCAACAGACCAGTGAGTACTTGCCACAAACGTCGTCGTCCAGCTTGACGACCTGCTGGCTCATACATCGGCGCCGGTGCTAGATGACTCAGCGTTGGGTGAATAAATGCTGATAGGCGCTCACCTAATAATCTCAGCAAGCTGACGCGGGTTTGTTCCAAGCGCAGCGGATCAACCGGCTCATCTAACAGTCCGATAATCTGTGCAGTGTCAGGAAAGGACAAAATCTCGGCGGTGTAAGCCGAATCATCAAAGGCGCTTTCCAGGGCTTTACGCCACAGGGCGTCGACCGCGTCTAAGCCGCTGTAGTCATCCTCACGGTAAGCCGCCAACCAAAGTTTTTTAATCAGAGCTTGAGCGGCATCCCACCGATTGAACGGATCCATATCGTGACTCGCCAGCGTCAGTAACTCGTCGTCACTCAGGTCATACTCCACCAATACTGGAGCGCTGAATCCCTGGTTGACGCTTAACAAAGCAGCATCGGGATGATCAAAGACCAGTTGAGTTTCAAGTTGGGTTAATACGTGCAACTGAGCGTCGCCAATCGGCTCGCCCTCGGGGCTGTAGGCTTGGATTCGCAGCGGAATCATCAACGCCTCTTCACATCCCTCAAGGCTTTGAGTCAGGGTGACCTGAAGCTTTGAGTCCGCCTGCTGCGTGAACACCTTGACAGTCGGCGTACCGGCCTGGCTGTACCACAGCTTGAATTGCTCCAGATCGTACTCGGTAAATTCCTGCATACAGGCAATAAAGTCATCGCAGGTGACGGCCTGGCCGTCAAAGCGATCGAAGTACAGATCACTGGCCGCGCGGAACTGATCCCCCAACAGAGTGGCAAGCATCCCGACCACTTCAGCACCCTTCTCGTACACCGTCACGGTGTAGAAATTGCTAATTTCTTGATACTCCGAGGGCCTGACTGGGTGCTTGGTGGGTCCGGCGTCCTCAGCGAACTGATGGGTCCGCAAGAAATTCACGTCCTGAATGCGTTTGACTGCGCGCGAATGAAGATCGGAGGTGAATTCCGCGTCTCGGTAAACAGTAAAGCCTTCTTTTAAACTCAGCTGGAACCAATCACGACAGGTTACTCGGTTGCCCGACCAGTTATGAAAATACTCATGACCAATGATCGCCTCAACACGCTCGTAGGCCGCATCGGTAGCAATATCAGGCGTCGCTAATACGCAGCTGGTGTTGAAAATATTGAGGCCTTTGTTCTCCATCGCCCCCATATTGAAATCACTAACGGCCACAACGTTAAAGACGTCCAAATCGTATTCGCGACCAAATCTGCGCTCGTCCCATGCCATCGACTCTTTAATCGACTCGATGGCAAAGTCAACTTTTGATCCGTCAGACACCCGTGTGTACACCATGATGTCGACCACCTGCCCGGACATGGTCGTGTAGCTGTCGGGCCGGCAGACCAGGTCCCCTGCTACCAACGCAAATAGGTAGCTGGGCTTGGGATGTGGATCGCTCCAGGTCACCAGACGACGACCGGCGGCCGTGGTCTTCTCGGATACTTTGTTGCCGTTACTTAGCAGTGTCGGATAGGCCAGCGGCGCATCAATCGTTACCGTCCAGGTTGACAGGACGTCGGGACGGTCCGGATACCAAGTGATCCTTCGGAATCCCTCGGCCTCGCATTGGGTGCAGTACATGTCTGAGGACTTGTACAAGCCCTCTAGTCGAGTGTTGTTTTCGGGAATGATCGCGACCCGAGTCACCAGGACAAAACGATCCGAGGGTGCGGTAAACACCAACGTGTCGTCAGAGATCTGATAGTCAATCGGCTTCGAGTCAATCTCGACCGTCAAGGTCTCTAACTCTTCGCCCAGCAGACGTACCTGATCCGAGGTACCATTCTTGACCATGGCTAGTTGTGCCTGAACCTCGGTCCGGTTTTCGTTGATCACGAATAACAGCTTCGTGCTTTCGACTAACCAATCCGGCGCTTGATAGTCAGACAGACGAATCACGGGGGAGCTCATAGCTGGCCACTCTCATCACGCATGGGAATCAAATCGTCCGGCGCCGATTTGCAGTCAGGCTGAGGCAAGTAGCCCACGCGCTGATCTTCCGGCAAATGCTGATGGCCGAATCGGATCAACGCCTCCATCACCAAGGCTTTTTGCTCGGCGCTCAGCGCTTGACCGTCCGGCCACTTACCGCGCTCTAGGGATTCCCGTAACGAGTGGTAGGTTGGCACGTCCATCCGCTCTATCAGTAAATTCAAATCCATCTAACGCCCCTTTGTCAGAAATGCATGTGCCGCACCAAAGGCCAGACCGCTAATCAGCCCCCCTAGGTGCGCGCCGTTGGCCATATTAACGCCGATCAATCCATCCAAGCCAGACAGACCTAACAACAAGAAAAATAGTGAGATACCCAAATAAGCCGGCGGCACCGCGTATGTGTCTCGACGAATCCGATCCCAGATCCAGACATAGCCTAACAGTCCATAAACCACACCACTCAGACCACCAAATCGCCAGTTACCCAACGCCAACTCGGCCAAGTTCCCGCCCAACGCAGATACCAACACCAATGCCAACCACACACCCAAGGAGCGCCATTCAATCAAGCGGCCCACAATGAACATCCACAGGCCATTGAACACTAAATGCATCCAGCCGAAGTGCAGCAAGGCGGGTGTTAACCAACGCCATGGTGCGGTATCGCCGGTTCGGGGATCCAGGATGTAAAACTGTAACGTAAAGGCATTACGGCCCAATTCGGTTGCTAACGCGACGAAGCCTGCCAGCCCAAGCAATACCGCCGTTGCCGGTGTCGCGCGCCACGGCATTGACGCCGGATGGCCGTAGTAAGGTCTTCTTAATCCCATTCTGAAGCGCTCTCTACCCATGTGAAGTGTTTCGCTGATAACGCAGCGCCTGGTTGATGTGAATAGCACACCAGCTTCTCACGAAGCACAGCGCTGTAGTCCAGACAGGCCAGATTCGGAGCCAGCAGTGAGGGCTGGCCACGCCGCCAATAGTGCCCAAAAAACAGGGGTGCCCTGCCCGGCGGATAATACGGAAGCTTAGCAATTTGTCCGGGTTGTATCGGTTGCTGGTCCAAGTCCTTTGGCAACGGATCCGGCTGAAACACCAGATCGCCTAGGGTATCGGGCTCGTCCAGCCAAAAGGCCACTCGAAAGCTTTTGCGTTGAGTACCGTCGCGACTGAGCATTTGACGGTCGTTGGGCAGCGGCAAGGATGGCCCTCGAACCAATAAACTGGCCGCTCGACGAACCCGCTCGTCGGTGTATAAATCCGCCACCTTAATGCCAGGGGATGCTCCTCCAAAATGGTCCTGCAGCTGCATTACGCTATGATCGTCCCAACACGCATGCACCGCACGCCAATCCTTATTTTGAATCCACAGTGGGCAATGACACAGCCACTCACACAGCGCTTTCAATTCAGGCAATTTAAAGGCTTGGAATGTTTGTTGGGTCTGACGAGCTGCGCGCCGAGTCATACTTCGATACGGCCCATCGACGCCCTCGAGCACCAGCCCCATGACGTCAAGCTCATGATTGCCGAGTATCCAATCCGCTTGATTCGCCTCAACCATGCGCTGAACCATTTGCGCTGCCAGTTGAACTCGCGGACCACGGTCGAAAATGTCGCCAATGAACACTGCACGTCGTTCAGAATGCCGATAAGCCCCCTCGCGAAACTGGTAGCCCAGCTTTCGAAGTAAGCGTCCTAAGGTTTGACCGCATCCATGCACATCGCCGATAAAATCGAGCTTAACCACCGAGTCGCGTCGCCCACCCCAGCTTTTCACGACACACCGCAAAGTAGTCGTACTCGCCATCTACATGCAGCAGATTCAGGTACGCGTCTAGCTTTTCGATTTTGATTTGGTCCCCCGGCATCACCGAGATATGCGTCTGACCATCACAGCTAATCAGCGGCAACGACTGGTGCTGATCCGTGATCGATAAATGTAAGGCTTGGTCGTCCGCCAGCACTAACGGACGGTCCGTTAACGTATGGGGAAACATCGGAACAATAACCCACGCGCTGAGACTAGGGTGCAAGATAGGCCCGCCAGCGGACAATGAATACGCTGTCGAGCCGGTGGGCGTCGCGACGATTAAGCCGTCAGCCTTAGCCTGATAGACCTCCTTGTCACCCAAATGGACATCAAACGCCAGCATACGGGCGCTAGACCCCTTGTGCAGCACGATATCGTTGAGCGCACTACCCGCTGCGATCTGTTGCCCGTCACGAGCGACGGTGACACCGATCAGCGAGCGTCGATCCAAATGCCCCTTGCCGGCGAGCGCCGCGTCAAGCGCGTCATTCGCGTTATCCGGGTGAATATCAGTTAGGAAACCGAGGTTACCTCGATTGATGCCCAGCACGGGGACTCCCGAGCGTGCCAGCGCCCGCGCCGCGCCCAGCAAACTACCATCACCCCCAATCACCGCTGCCAGATCGCAGTGATCTGCCAATTCGTTCAGCGGGACATACTCGGACGGATCAAAACCCTCCGGCATTGCCTCACGGCCAGTGACGACCACTTGCATGCCCTGATCCCGCGCATGTTGACGAAGCCGGTGAGCTGTTGCGCTCGCTAATTCATTGTCGGGCCGAATAATCAGGCCAAGTGCCTTATACATACCGTTAGGCTAGCACTTTGATGGGTTGGATTCAGCGGGTAGCAGGGGAATTATCGAGGGATCGTAATTCCGCGTTCGTTTGCCCGATGTAAAACGCAGAAAGCCCCTGTCAAAAGTCGCTTCGCTGCTTCGGATGACCGGTGCCTAGCGGAAGGGACTGCACCTACGCATCCTGCTCCGGTGCCCTGCGGGCTTGCGCTCAATTCGCGCATCGTGCACGAATTGTCGAACCCCGTTATCGAGGGTTCGCAGTCCCATTTCGTTCGCCCAAACGTATAACGCAGAAAGCCCTTGTCAAAAGTCGCTTCGCTGCTTCGGATGACCGGTGCCTAGCGGGCTTGCGCTCAATTCGCGCATCGTGCACGAATTGTCGAACCCCGTTATCGAGGGTTCGCAGTCCCATTTCGTTCGCCCAAACGTATAACGCAGAAAGCCCTTGTCAAAAGTCGCTTCGCTACTTCTTTTGACAAGGGCTTTCTGCGTTATAAATGGCGATCCGGAAGGGACTCGAACCCTCGACCTCCGGCGTGACAGGCCGGCATTCTAACCAACTGAACTACCGGACCGCTGGTGGGTAGTGAGGGGCTCGAACCCCCGACCCTCGCCGTGTAAAGGCGATGCTCTCCCAGCTGAGCTAACTACCCGTCGGTTGGTGCGCGCATTCTAGGGAAGTGGTCGGAGGTGTCAACACTTTCTTCAAAAAAACTCTCAAATCATTCCTGTGACCTTGTGCACACAAACAGACTGGCAACTCTCCAGGCCCAGTAAAACCAACAAATTTCTACTCATTAACTCAGCCAATTAGCCGCAACAGGACTAGTCCTTAGTACCTCAGTACATGGAGAGCCCAATGCGCAAGACATGGAAAACCGCCCTATTCGCAGCCGCCTTACTGGCCGCCACGGCTCACGCTAATGATCAACGGCAAGTCGTTAAAACTCTTCAAGGGCCGATAACCGCAGTCGGAACCGTCCGAGGACTCTCGGATTCAGGTCAATGGGTCGGCGGTGCCGTCGCCATTGCACAAAACCACTGCTACATCGCGGCCACTACCGCGGGACACAACATTAAGGATGGGAACGGCCTCCCCACCTCCCCACTCTCATCCATGTCGATTCGTATTGGTCAGCATCAACTGGCCGTCGTTGAAGCCCTTATGGACCCTCAGCACACCAGCACAACTCCACCCGAGCACGACTGGGCAGTAGTGATTGCACAAAAACCTGCCTGCGGCATTGAGTTTGCCACCTTGGCACCACGCTCGATGCCACAACAGACCATTCCTCGTAATGGCATCCCTGTGGCGCTAGCCTGCTACCACCACGACCATGCAGCCCTATTGAACAAACTCAGTACCCAGCAATGCCGAATGTATCAACCCGGAGAAAGATTCGACGGTTTGTACTCAAACAAAACCGGCTCGCCAGTCGCCCTTCACAGCTGCACTGCGAAATTGGGCACCAGTGGATGCCCAATCATCGTCCAACACAACGGGCAGCCGCAGTTCGTCGGCACTCAAATCGAGGCCCACTTCACATCTGGCGCTTCAGTGGCTCGGCTGTTCGATGGCAATTATCAAAAAGCCTATCAAAACGCTCTGACTAGGATGAGGCAACTCAGTCGCGCACAGATTCGACTGAGCGCGAACTAGCCCCAGCTGATGGCCTCGGGTAACCTGCTGGGATCGTTATTTACACTGCATCAGGGGACCCCATGGATCGCGTACAACTATCTGACATCAACATCGAGGAGTACCGCCCAGTCTCCTCGCCCACCGAGCTAAAAGCTCGCTTGCCCCTAGACGGTGAGCTTCGCGATTTTGTGGCCCAGTCCCGTCAGACCGTTCGCGATATTCTAGATGGCAAGGACCAGCGCTTGATCGTTGTGACCGGGCCCTGCTCGATTCACGATCCCGAAGCTGCCCTGGAATATGCCCAAAAACTGCAATCGTTGAACGAGAAGGTCAGCGATCAGCTGTTCTTAGTAATGCGCGCTTATTTTGAAAAGCCTCGCACGACCGTGGGCTGGAAAGGCTTGATTAACGACCCTCGTCTGGACGACTCCTTTGACGTCGAAACAGGGTTAGAAATCGGCCGCAGCCTTCTGATTAAATTGACAGAAATGAAACTCCCCCTAGGTACTGAAGCGCTGGACCCTGTCACGCCACAGTATCTACAAGACACGATCACCTGGTCCGCGATCGGCGCTCGCACCACAGAGAGCCAAACCCATCGAGAGATGTCCAGCGGCCTATCCAGCCCGATTGGTTTCAAGAACGGAACCGATGGCGGACTGGACGTGGCTATTCACGCCATGCAGGCCTCGGCCTCGGGCCATGCCTTTTTAGGGATTAATCCTCAAGGAAAGGTTGCGATAACTCAAACACGCGGCAATGCATATGGCCACGTGGTGTTACGCGGCGGCGGTGGAAAACCTAATTACGACTCGGTGTCTGTCGCAGTGGCCGAGCAGAAGCTCGATAAAGCCGGCCTAGCAAAGAATCTGATCATTGACTGCTCACACGCCAACTCGAGCAAAGACCCTGCGCTGCAGCCGCTGGTCTTAGCCAACGTGGTCAACCAGATTGTCGAGGGCAACCAGTCCATCAAAGGCGTCATGCTAGAAAGCCACCTGAAATTCGGCAATCAATCACTCAAAAACCCCAAAGATCTTGAGTACGGCGTCTCGATTACCGATGGATGCATTGACTGGGAGACAACCGAAAAGGCCTTGATTGACGCGGCAGAAACCCTGCGTCAGAGAGCCTAATCAGGCACAAACAAAAAGGGAGCCTTTCGGCTCCCTTTCTTTAGTTCATCAAGCCAAGCAGCTTGTTGATACTCTCTTTCGCGTCGCCATAGAACATACGAGTGTTCTCTTTGTAAAATAGCGGGTTCTCGATTCCAGAGTAGCCCGTGCCCTGACCCCGCTTAGACACAAACACTTGCTTGGCCTTCCAGCACTCCAGCACCGGCATACCGGCAATCGGAGAATTAGGATCTTCCTGCGCCGCAGGGTTCACTGTGTCATTTGAGCCGATCACAATGGCGACATCCGTTTGCGGGAAGTCGTCATTGATCTCGTCCATCTCCATCACAATGTCGTAAGGCACTTTGGCCTCTGCCAGCAATACGTTCATGTGCCCAGGTAGGCGCCCTGCCACCGGGTGGATCGCAAACCGCACTTCCTTGCCGGCAGCTCGCAGGCGCGTGGTTAACTCGCTAACTGCTTGCTGAGCCTGAGCAACCGCCATTCCGTAACCCGGAATGATAATGACCGAATCTGCATCGTTAAGCGCACTCGCAACGCCATCTGCATCGATCGCAATCTGCTCGCCCTCAACTTCCATTGCAGGGCCAGTGGTGCCGCCGAAGCCCCCTAGGATCACGCTAATAAACTGACGGTTCATCGCTTTGCACATAATGTAGCTAAGGATGGCGCCAGAGGAGCCTACTAACGCACCCACCACGATCAGCAGATCGTTGCCCAGCGTGAAACCGATAGCCGCAGCTGCCCAGCCTGAATAGCTGTTCAACATTGACACAACCACCGGCATATCGGCGCCGCCAATACCCCGGATCAGGTGCCAACCGATAAAGCCCGCAATGATCGAGACCAGAATCAGCGTGAGCACACCCGCGCCATTAAAGTATGCGACACCCAACACCAACGAAATAATGGCAGCTGCCAAGTTGAGCTTATGGCCGCCGGGTAGTTGCGACGGCTTGCCATCGACCATACCCGCCAATTTTCCAAAAGCGATCACGGATCCTGTAAATGTCACCGCACCAATAAAGACACCTAAGAACACCTCGACCTTCAGGATCGCAATCTCGACACCGTCCTTGCCAGCCAACTTCGCTGCAAAACCCGCCAACTCATCCAGAGAGTCACCCGCAGATTGCATCGCCTGGATCGAAGCCAACTCTAGCTGCGCGTTGATACCGATAAAGACTGCGGCCAAACCCACAAACGAGTGGAGCGCCGCTACAAGCTGGGGCATCTCGGTCATTTCGACTTTGCCAGCCAAATGACGGCCGATGAATGCACCTGCAATGATTGCAAGGCATAACAGCCAAATGTTACCGACTCCACCAAACAACACAGTGGCCAACACTGCGACCGCCATGCCCGCAATGCCATAGTAGACCGCGCGTTTAGCCGATTCTTGATTTGATAGACCACCCAACGAGAGGATGAACAAAACGCTGGCTACGATATAAGCAGCCGATTGAATTCCATACATATTCGGCTTCCTATTAAGACTTTTGGAACATGGCAAGCATGCGGCGGGTGACCATAAAGCCACCAACAATGTTGATCGTGGCAATCAGCACCGATATGGCCGACAGCACAACCACCCAGCCCGATCCAGACCCAATCTGCAGCAGAGCACCCAAAATGATAATGCCGCTGATCGCGTTGGTCACCGCCATCAAAGGGGTATGCAACGAGTGCGAAACGTTCCAGATGACCTGGAATCCAACAAAGCACGCCAGCACGAACACAATGAAGTGCTGCATGAAACTGGCGGGTGCAAAGGCACCGACCAGTAACAGCGCAGCGGCGGAGCCAGCGATTAGCTTGACCTGATTGACGGTCTGAGCTTTGAAGTCAGCCGCCTCTTTGGCTTTGACCTCTTCAGGGGTCAGTACCTTTTCAGGCTCAGCTGACTTTTTCGCCGCAATGGCCTGAATCTTTGGTGGCGGTGGTGGGAAGGCCAGAACACCTTCATGTGCCACCGTAGCCCCGCGAATCACATCATCGTCCATGTTGTGAACCAGCTGTCCGTCCTTTTCAGGCGTCAGGTCGGTCAACATGTGTCGAATATTGGTTGAGTACAGGGTGGATGACTGGGCTGCCATGCGAGATGGGAAATCGGTGTATCCAACAATTCGAACACCGTTGTCACTAACCACGACTTTGTCCGCCTCGGTCAGGTCGCAGTTACCGCCCCGCTCAGCCGCCAAATCAATAATGACGCTACCCGGCTTCATCGCCGCCACCATGTCAGCCAACCACAACTTAGGCGCATCGCGCCCAGGAATCAGAGCAGTTGTAATGACAATATCGACGTCAGATGCCTGCGCTCGGAAGCATTCCAGCTGCTTTTCGCGGAATTCAGGGCTTGAAGGCGCCGCATATCCACCGGTTTCGGCACCATCTTGCTGGTCATCAAAGTCCAGCATTAAGAATTCGGCACCCATCGACTCGATTTGCTCAGCCACCTCAGGTCGGACATCAAAAGCGCGGACAATAGCCCCTAGACTCGTCGCTGTACCAATCGCGGCCAATCCGGCCACGCCTGCACCGATCACAAGAACTTTAGCTGGGGGAACTTTGCCGGCTGCCGTCACTTGCCCTGTAAAGAACCGACCGAACTGGTTGCCCGCCTCAATCACCGCACGGTAACCGGCGATATTTGCCATCGAGCTCAAGGCGTCCATCTTTTGTGCACGTGAGATTCGCGGAACCATGTCCATCGCGATCACGTTGGCCTGACTGGACACACAGGCTTCAAGCAATTCGGTGTTTTGAGCAGGATAAAAAAAGCTAATCAGCGTTTGAGTGGCTCGCAGCTCTTTAACTTCGGCTTGGCTGGGCGGGCGAACCTTGACGACCACATCCGCTTGTTTGAACAAGGCGTCCCTTGAGGCAACCACCTCGACGCCCGCCGCGGCATAAGCATCGTCACTAAACCCAGCATGAATGCCAGCTCCAGATTGAATAATGCACTGGTGGCCTAGCTTTTGAATCTGAACAGCACTATCAGGGGTCATTGCAACCCGCTGCTCACCTTTATCGACCTCTTTGAGGCTACCTACGATCATCAACCACTCCTAGAGTTCATCACTACCACCGTCCCTGCGAAGACAACATTACGCTGGAATCGGACTACATGACGCCTCAACGTAATAATTGGATTCTTGTGGCTATATTCGTTTAATAAAATTGGTGCCCGAGGCCGGACTTGAACCGGCAAGCTCTTTCAAGCGGCAGATTTTAAGTCTGCTGTGTATACCAATTTCACCACTCGGGCAGGCGGCGCATTGTGCCACGCATCATCGCGTACACCAAGCCTTGGTCAGACTATTGTTTATCGCCCATCAGGTAAGGCCAAGCTGCACGCAGATAAACCACCAGACTGTGCAGCGTTAAAACTGCGGCCACTAGCAGAATACCCAGCCCTATTTGGGCCCATAAACCTTGATCGCTTGGAAACGCCAGTAGCCAAATAATTGCCACCATTTGCGCCGCCGTTTTCAGCTTTCCGACCCAAGACACTTGAACCACACCGCGGGCGCCCAGCTCGGCCATCCACTCGCGCAAAGCACTGACTAAGATCTCGCGACATATGATCACGACCGCAGGCAGGGTCATTAAGGCTTTATCCCAATGCTCGATCAGTAAACCCAATGCAACGGCCACCATCACCTTGTCCGCCACGGGATCCAAAAAAGCACCAAAAGGGGTTTCTAAATTATTTTTCCGCGCCAGCCAACCATCGAAAAAATCAGTAATCGCAGCCAACAGGAACAAAATAGCGCACGCCCAGCGATGACCCGGAAACGGCGTATACCAGAGCACCACAAGCACCGGCACCATAAACAGACGCGCCAGTGTCAAAATATTTGGAAGATTCAAACCCTAGGATTCCCCATGCAATGCCGCGTAAACCACTGCGGCCAATTTTTTACTCATCCCAGGAGCATTTGCCAGCTCATTAATGCCAGCACCCTGTATTTCCCGTATCCCCCCAAAGTGACGCAATAATTGCTGTCGCCGTTTGGGGCCAATCCCTTCGATACCTTCTAGCGGGCTCGACACCCTTGCTTTGCCCCGCGCTTGGCGGTGCTTGGTGATCGCAAATCGGTGCGCCTCGTCGCGGATATGTTGCAACAAATGCAAGCCCGGTGCATCTTTTGGCGGCCGAATAGGCATCTCGATGCCCTCGACATGTAACCATTCCATACCCGCCTTTCGAGTGGGTCCCTTCGCAACACCCAGTAACTTGACCTGGTGTAATCCCAGCTCTGACAGCACCTCTCGGGCCTGCGTCACCTGTCCCGGACCGCCATCGATCACTAACACATCGGGAATTGGAATCTCGCCGGACTTGACCCGATTGTATCGCCGCTCTAACGCCTCGTGCATCGCCGCATAGTCATCCCCTGCTTTGGCCGTCTTGATATTGAACATTCGATAGTCGCTTTTTAGCGGACCGTCTGAGTCGAAAACGACACAGCTGGCGACGGTAGCCTCGCCTTGGGTGTGCGAAATATCAAAACACTCCATCCGAGCTGGCGCGTCGTCTAACTCCAGCAGTTGCATCAACGACTCCAGGCGCTTGTTCATGTTCAGTCGATTGCCTACATGACCGGCCAAGGCCTGGTTCGCGTTGTTTCTGGCCATTTCAAGCCAGTGCGCACGCGTGGTTCGCAGGCGATGATTGACCCGAACCTTGGCACCTAATGCTTCGGTTAAAATACCCGACAGGCCGGCCTCGTCTTCGATTGGATCCGAGAGCAGCACCTCGGCTGGGGCTGAATGAATGCCCTCACCCAAATAATAGTGCGCCAAAAACGCTTCCAGTAATTGGCCGGGATCCTCGTCCAAACCGCCGCCTGGCCAAAACTCTCGGTGACCCAGCAAGCGGCCGTCACGCACCACTAACAAACTGACGCAGACCACGCCTGGGCGTTGCGCCAGCGCTATCACATCGACGTCACCGTAATCCGTGTCGACATTCTGCTGAGACTGCATACGTCGAAGCCGTCCCATCTGATCGCGATAACGTGCGGCCGCCTCGAAGTTCAACGTCTGTGCCGCCTGATCCATCTTGTCGGTCAGCGTCTCGATCAGCACCTGACTGCGTCCGCTCAAATACAGGCCAGCGTTCTGTAAATCCTCCGCGTAATCCTCTTTGGAAATCACACCAATACAAGGGGCTGAGCAGCGTTTAATTTGATGCTGCAGACAGGGTCGAGATCGGTTCGAAAACACCGAATCCTCGCAAGTTCTTAGCTGGAACGACTTCTGGATCAGCTCGATCGTTTGTCGAACACCGCCACTGGACGGAAATGGGCCAAACCACTGCCCCTTACCTTTGACCTTGCCACGCCGAAACCGCACAGCAGGATAATCCTGGCGCGTGTCAATCCAGATAAACGGATAGGATTTATCGTCACGCAACATGATGTTGTAGGGCGGACGATGCTCTTTGATCAGGTTTTGTTCTAGCACCAACGCTTCAGTTTCGTTGGCGGTCACGGTGACTTGGATGTCCCGGATATGGCTAACCAGTGCCATGGTCTTGGTGTTTAGCCCAGAACCCCGAAAATAGCTGGTCACCCGATTTTTTAACTTTTTTGCTTTGCCCACATACAAAACAGCCCCCTGATCGTCGAGCATACGATAGACGCCGGGCTTGAGGGGCAGGCTGTTGAGAATACGTTTTGGGTCGAACATGCGTCCATTATGCCACTAATGCGCGACTGCCGAACCAATCCACCCCTGCGATAACGCGTATTGAAATAACTCAACATCCGATTGCAGGCCCAAGCGAGTCATGGCTCGCTGGCGATAGGTGCTGACGGTCTTGACCGAAATAAATAAATGGCTGGCAATCTGCGCTGGCTTTTGACCCTGCAACAGCATTTGAACCACCTGAAATTCCCGCTCGGTCAACCCATCACCGGACAATTGCCCCAACACCTGCGATTGCGCCAGGGCATGCGACAGATATCGCTGCCCTAGCCCGATTTGGGTCATGGCAGCCTGCACTTCCGCAAGCCCTGCATCCTTATCGACCAAGGCGACGACCCCTTGCTCTAATAGCCAAGCACAGATGGGGGTGGCGCAATGGGCGGAAAAGATCATGATCTTGAGCTTAGGATAATGACGCCGCAGGCGACGCACGGCTTCTTGACCGCCGATGCCTGGCATCATGAGATCCAGGATCACTAAATCGGCCGAATGCTCTTTTAGCCACACCAATCCCGCCTCAGCGCTGGTGGCGTGGTGCACAATGCGGTGGGTAGGAGGCAGTACGGCACGGATGCCGTCGACCACAATCGGGTGGTCTTCAATCATCAAAATATTCATGCCTCTGAGGTTAAGGCGCACCGCCCAGCACGCCCATGCCCTAGGAGGCTAGGATTGTCCTAAAGGTACAGCCACGCGGCCAACGCGCCGGACAATCCAATTCGATACCAAACAAATGGCATCATACCGATCCGCTCAACGAGTAACATAAAAAACCGAATACACAGCAAAGCGGATGCCGCAGCAAGACCGGCCCCAAACAGCCAATCACTCCACACGATGGCACTCTGGGCCTCCATCGCATCCTTGACCAGCAGCAAAGAGGCCCCGGCGATGATCGGAATGCTGAGCATAAATGAAAAGCGTGCAGCCTCGATTCGGCTGACGCCAAGCAATAACGCCGCGGTCATCGTGATGCCACTACGAGAGGTTCCTGGTACCAGCGCCAACACCTGAAACAATCCAATGATCAGGGCAATACTCAAGGTGATTTGAATGCCGCGGCCTGCTCGTCGATCGGCATAACCCAGTAGTAAACCAAACACCAAGGTCGTCACCATGATCACTTCAGGGGCACGTGACCAAGAAGCTAACCAATCGTTAAACAGCAACCCAGCCAAGACGGCCGGCAGGGTTGCGACACCTAGATAAAACACCTCAGTTTGTTCTGCCCCCGGTCGCAAACAACCCATGGCCAACTGCCATAGACGCTGACGGAAATACACTAAAACCGCCAACAGAGTCCCGACGTGAACTGCGATATCAAAGGCTAAGCCTTGATCCGGCCATCCCATGATGGGCGCGACCAACACCAGATGAGCCGAGCTTGACACCGGCAGGAACTCGGTCAGCCCCTGCACCACAGCCAACACTGCAATCTGAATCCAATCCATGGGTTATTTACTCAAGGGCGAGGGTTGCTCGGAAACTTTTTTCCAATTCACGGTATCGCGCAAATATGCGGGCTCCAGCTGCTCTGGCGCCACAGAACTCGCCGCGTCCAACAGAGCGAGCCAGCGTTGATTGGGCTGCAACGAGATCGGCTGGCCTTCCTGATCAATCAAAGCCCAGCCCTCCCCGACACGAACGTGCGAAGGCGCTTGTTGAGCGACCTGATCAACGGAGATCAGTCGCGGCGCCACTAACACCTCCAACGCTTGCTCGGACACCCGGTAAATACCTTCGTAGGCTTCTCCTAGACGGGCATCCATAACGACGTGGTAGATACCCGCAGGCTCAGCGGCAATGGATAGCGCCATTGAATCCAGCCCTTTCAGGGGTAAGCCCAGTGCCATCGCCAAACCTTGAGCGCTGGCCAGTGCGACTCGAATCCCCGTAAATGAGCCCGGCCCGATGCCTACCGCGATTTCACTCAGCTGGTCCGCCGCGACATTAGCGTGAGCCAACACATCGGTTAAATCCGTCAACAGGCGCTGGTCGTGGCGACCATCCGCTTCGCTAATATGGGTGTAAATCTGATCAGGAGTCTGAAGCAGCAGCGCAAGCTGCGGTCCGGATCCTTCAATAATGAGTCGATTCAAAAGGGCTGTCACTCGCGTTAGAATCGGCCATCACAATCTGGCCTTCGGTGGAGTGTAACCCAGAGTCGGAAGCACTTTCAGCCCGCCTCACTAACTGATCTGCGGAGCTAGCATGCTGAGGAAAGCTTGCTACCCCCAGCCCCACTGAGCGATCCACCACGTCTAGCTGAAGCCGGCGAGCCAACTCCGTGGCCCCGGACAACGTAGTTTCTGGCATCACGATCAACAAGCAATCAGGGTCTGTTTGAGCCACTAGATCAACACTACGAGCATATTGGTTTAGCAATTGAACCAGATCATCCGATGGACCCTCATCACGCACCGAAAGCACACTGACACACCGGTTAAACCGCTGAGCGCGTTCAATCTCGTCGCGAAGGCGCCGCATAATACCCTGGCGGTTTAAAGCACCACTCTTGGGATCAATAATCGCAAGAGTGGCTAAACGCTGTGTCTGCGCAGTAACACTCTGATCCAATTCGAGTAGCGCCTGCTGAACGGCGGTTGGTGCAGCAGGGACTGGCAAACCACGCCCATGGGTCAGCCCCTGCAACCAAGCGGCGACTTGCCCCCAGCTTCGAGCATCCAATTGCCGATAGGTCAGGATCGAATAAGGCAGCACCAGTAATTGCGTCAATAGCCCAGCACTGGCCAGCAGTACCCACCACACGCGGGTTTGCGGCGGCCATTGCCCTGCAGACAGCAATAACACGAGGCACAGCAAAATGCCCGGTAACATGGCCGTTAACAGCAATCTCAATCTAGGGTCGGTTTGCAAAGTGATTCACCTGGGTTAGGCAATCGCTTCAGCACTCCAAATGCACTCACCGATCACCTTGAATTTAGCAACGGTCATGGCGTTTTTACCGCCAACCTTCGCCTCAGACAGCGCTGTTTCTCGGTTCAGAGTGTATAGGTGGGTGGTCTGGTACGACTCGTTCATCAGTACCAGCAAGATGTGCGTCCAGTTACCATTCGGATTAATGGATCCCAGGCGGGGGGCGCTTTTCGCGCCAGCAAACATCGCCCGGCTTTTGACTTGGTAACGAGCGTGTTGATCTTCGGTCAACAAGTCGACACCAGCTAATGGCTCTGCCGGTTCGAGAAGCCGCAACAACCGAGCAGCGTCGTACATCGCAATTTCACCGCCCACGGGCAATGCTTTGCCGGTACTGGCCCGGTAGTCGGCGGCAAGCGATCGAGTTTGCTCCATCAGCTCGCCAATGTGGTAGGAGGACACATCGCCTGAATTCATGGCCGTAGTGTCCTTTGTGCTGGGTAGGTTGTCTATGGACCTGCCCTTACGCCGTAACTTCAAGCGCATCGAATACGCGGGTTTTGATGTCATTCACGCTGCCGACACCCTCGATCTTGACAAGATCCGGCGCACTTTCGGGAGCGTCCACACTCCACTGGCCGTAGAACTTAACGAGCGGCGCGGTCTGATCGTGATAGACGCCTAAACGCTTACGGACCGTATCTTCATGATCATCTTCACGCTGGATCAGCGCATCGCCGGTCACGTCGTCAACGCCTTCCACTTTGGGCGGGTTGAAAATGACGTGATACGTACGGCCTGAGGCCGGGTGAACGCGGCGCCCGCTCATACGGCCGACGATCTCTTCGTCTTCGACGTGGATCTCTACCACCTTGTCGATCGCAATGCCCGCGTCACGCAACGCTTGCGCCTGCGGAATCGTGCGTGGAAAACCATCGAACAAACAACCCGACTGACAATCGGGCTCTTGTAGGCGATCTTTGACCAACCCGATGATGATGTCGTCTGACACCAGACCACCCTCGTCCATGATTTTCTTGGCCGCTAGACCCATCTCAGTTCCTGCTTTGACAGCCGCACGAAGCATATCACCGGTTGAAATCTGAGGGATGTTGTATTTTTCACAAATAAACTGAGCCTGGGTGCCTTTGCCGGCACCCGGTGCGCCCAAAAGAATAATTCGCATGAGTGGGAGTCTCCTAAAATAATGGCGATAAACTATCTGAATACCCCCCGACCTCAAGTCAACTTTGGGCGGGGGTACTAATTAACCGGTGTTTCGCATGCCTGCAGCGATTCCCGCCATCGATACCATCAGCGCCTGTTCGGCCGAGGGTTCGGAGTCGGTATGGCGCAATCGATGCATCAATTCAGCCTGCAGGAAATGCAATGGATCGGTGTAGGGGTCACGTACTGCCAATGACCGCTCGATCCCGGGCTCACTGGCCAACAAACTCGCCTGTCCCTTCATCTCGTTAATTACATCAATCACCTGATGTAATCGCTCACGCAGTGAGTCGCCAAGCTTGAGGCTGTCCTGATCGTTACACAAGCGTCGCTCATAGTACTCAGCGATCCCGGCGTCAGTCTTGGCCAAGACCATCTCTAACATGTTGATGTAGACACGAAAAAACGGCCAATCTCGATACATACCCTGCAAACGCTCTTTGTCTTGAACCAATCCCTGGGCAAGCGCGGCATCGCTTCCCAACCACGCAGGCAACATCAAGCGAATTTGCATCCATGCAAAGATCCAAGGGATGGCGCGCAGACTTTCGACGCCGCCACTGGCCTTGCGTTTAGCCGGCCGGGATCCCAGCGGCAGACGAGCCAGCTCCCCTTCGGGTGTAATCTGCCGGAAATACGGTACAAATTGGGTATCCCCCCGCACCACTGCGCGGTAGGACTCAACGCCCTGCCCGGCTAAGGACTCGATCAACGACCGATACTCCACTGCCGGCTGTTCGGCCGGGGCTTGAGTAACCTCAAGCATAGCGGCCAAATACCACTCCAGTGTCTGACAGGCGATTTGCGGCAGACCAAACTTCCAGCGGATCATCTCGCCCTGTTCAGTCACTCGGATTGAACCCATGACGCTACCGGGTGGCTGAGCCAAAATGGCGTGATGTGAAGGTCCACCGCCACGACCCACCGTGCCGCCTCGACCATGGAAAAACGTGAGGTGAGTTTTGTAGTCACGGGCTACGGCTGCGAGTAACTCTTGAGCCTGATACTGGGCCCAGCTGGCAGCCAGTGTTCCCGCATCTTTGGCACTGTCGCTGTATCCGATCATGACCTCTTGGCGGTGATTAATCGCCTTTCGATAGTCGCTTTGCGACAACAGGTTATGCAACACCTGCGGCGCACGCTCCAAGTCATCTAAGGTCTCGAACAAGGGGGCGACTGGCAACTCCCAGCTGACACCCGATTCTTTTAGCAGCAACTTGACCGCCAGCACGTCCGATGCATGCCGAGCCATTGAGATGACATAACTATGGATCGATGAGTGGTGCGACTGGGCGATGACTTTGCAGGTTTCCAGCACTTCTTTAACGTCCGCCGAGGGCTCCCACGCGTGTGGGATCAATGGCCGCTTGCTACCCAGCTCGCGCAACAAAAAGTCGATCTTTTGTGATTCAGACCACTGCTCGTAATCGCCCAGCTCTAGGTGCTCGCACAGCTCGCTTAGGACCTGTGTGTGACGATCGGACTCTTGACGGATATCCAGACGCACCAGATTGACACCAAACACTGCACAACGACGAATCGTATCCAACAAATACCCGTCCGCGATCGCACCCATTCCGCACTCGTGCAACGAGTCATAACACAGGCGCAGGCGCGACATCAGCACCTCAGGATCGCGTAAGGTCGAACACACCTCGACCGCGACACCGGATCGAATGGCCTCGATTTCGCGACGAATGGTACGCATCTGCTCGCGCATGGGACGCAGATACACGCGATACGGCTCTTTAACATCGCCGACTTCTTCGCGTAGTGCTTCACTGCACTCGCTCATCGACAGATCACGAATCAATAGATCCAGATCTTGTTCGTACAAATCGGCCGCCATCCAACGAGCCAGACCCAGCACCTCGCGGGTAACGCTGGCGGTTACATTTGGGTTGCCGTCCCGGTCCCCACCCATCCAACTGCTAAATTTAAAGGGTGCTACCTCAAGCGGCAGACCCTGTCCGGTTACCTCTTCGAGATGGGTGCTGATGTCACGCAGTACATCGGGTACCGCCTGCCACAAAGAGTTCTCAATAACCGCGAATCCCCAACGGGCTTCATCAACGGGACTGGGGCGACTACCGCGAATCTCGTCGGTATGCCAACACTCAGCAATCAAACGGGTTAGACGACGCTGCTGATGACGATGCTCACGCGGTGAGAGCTCTCCGTCCAACGCATTCAAACACTCCGCCATCGCCTCGTACTTTTGGATCAACGAGCGTCGAACCACCTCGGTCGGGTGTGCAGTCAAGACCAAGTCAATCGACAGCTTTGGCACGGCTTGCGCAATTTCAGACGGACTATGACCCGCGTCGATCAAGCGCTGAATGGCAGCGCGCAAGCCATCATCACCCAGCAACAAACCATCTTGCGCCACATTGTTTTGATGACGACGCACCCGATCATGCTGTTCAGCAATGTTGGCAAGGTTCAGAAACTGGGTGAACGCTCGGGTTACCTGAATTAACTCGTCGCCGCGAAGCTCTTGCAACGTTTCGGTCAAGGCCGTCTGAGCCGCCTCATCACCCATCCGGCCTTGTTTAGCCAACGAGCGAATTGCCTCAATTTTATCGAGGAAGTCTTGGCCCAGATGCTGAGCCATGGTTTGTCCTAAAGCGCCGCCTAATAGACGTACATCATCACGAAGAGCAGAGGGTATTTCTGTCACGCGTGGGGTTCCCTGAATTAGTTGATCATAAAAAAAGCAGTCGGCTAAGAAACCAGAAATACTTTGCGCGCGCAAATACTCAGCGCTTAATTTGCTGCCAGCGGGCTTCCCATTGATCCAAGCTGAGAGCCTCTGTGGAGCCGAGTTTTTCCATTTTTGAAAAACGCTGCTCGAATTTTCGATTGGCCTGTCTCAACAGCTCGGCCGCATCGAAACCTTCTTTTCGAGCCAGATTGACCACGGTAAAAAGCAAGTCTCCCAGCTCATCGGCCTTTTCATCCCGAGTCTGCGCCTGATCAAACTCTAGGATTTCTTCATCCAGCTTATCACGAGCTCCTTGTGCATCCGGCCAATCAAAGCCGACGCCAGCGGCGCGTGATTGCAGCTTTTGTGCGCGCTCCAGCGCCGGTAGATTCAACGGAACATCCGCCAAAGCGCCGGACAGACCCAGCTCCGCCCGCTCGCGCTGTTTAATCTGATCCCACTGTTGAGCCGTCACCGGCAATGAGGGTTTTGCAAAAGAGGCCCGAGTCCCATCGGGCCACACGTGGGGATGACGACGAACCAGCTTGGCATGGAGGGTTTCAGCGACATCATACAAATCAAACTGTTGCTGCTCTAAAGCCAGTTGCGAAAAGAACACAACCTGAAACCACAAATCGCCCAACTCGGACTTCAGCTGATCCCAGTCCTGATCAATCGCCGCGGCTTCAACTTCGTAGGCCTCTTCAATACAAAAGCGGGCCAAAGATTGGATAGTCTGCTGACGATCCCAGGGGCATCCGTGCTGAGGATCGCGCAGCTCTTGCATCATACTGACCAACTGATCAAGCGCGCTCACGACGGGCCTCTAATACGTTTGGCAACTGGTTTAATCGTGACAACACGCCACTCAGACGCGTCAGCGAATCCACTTCGATTCTAAGCTGCATGTGCGCGGTGCCCTGCTGGGTGTCTGACTGAGTACTGAGCGCCAACACGTTGCAGTGCTCAGTGTTCAGGACACCAGAGACATCCTTTAGAAGGCCTGAGCGATCGTAAGCTCTGATCACCACATCGACCGGGTAGGCTTTGTCCGCCGCGCCCCACTCAACATCCACGACACGCTCAGGTTCGTTCGCACGTAACGTCATCAAATCAGGGCAATCTACCCGGTGAACTGTGACACCACGCCCTCGGGTAATGAACCCGCAGGCTCGATCACCGGCCACTGGTTTACAGCAATTGGCTAGCTGGTGGGCCAGATTACCCACTCCAGAAATCGTGACCGACCCGCGATTCGACGCACTGGGCTTGGCAATGGCCAGCTCGTCGTCGTCCTCATCGGTTTGATTGAGTCGATGTATGCCATTGATGGCTTGGGCTAGACGTACATCCCCGGCACCGATCGCCACCCACATCTCTTCCGCGGTTTGCATACCCAGCTCGCGGGCTAAGGCCTCCATATCGACCGACCCTAACGCCAGCCGACGCACCTCAATTTCGAGCAGGTGCTTGCCTTCGCTCAGATTCTCGTCTCGATCTTGCAGACGATACCAAGCCTGAATTTTTGCCCGAGCCCGAGAGGTCTGGACAAAACCCAAATTGGCGTTTAACCAATCACGGCTAGGCTTTGCCTGATTCGCTGTCAAGACTTCAACCTGATCTCCGACCTCGAGCTGATAGGTTAACGGCACGATCCGGCCGTTGACTTTCGCGCCACGACATCGGTGGCCCACTTCGGTGTGGACCTTGTAGGCAAAATCGAGTGGCGTCGCTCCTCGAGGCAAGTCAACAATGTCACCGGTCGGAGTAAAGGCGTACACCCGATCGTCACTGGCTTCATTACGAAATGCCTCTAGCAGACTATCGGAGTCTTGAGTCTCGTCATGCCATGCCAGTACCTGCCGGAAAAACTCAATTTTTTGGTCGTAACCCTGGGCCGAATTTTCATCATGCCCTTTGTAGCGATAATGAGCGCACACCCCGTATTCGGCTTCTTCGTGCATATGGTGGGTTCGGATTTGTATCTCGACCACCTTGCCACCGGGCCCCACGACTGCGGTGTGCAGCGAGCGATATCCGTTCGGCTTAGGTTGCGCAATGTAGTCGTCAAACTCGCCAGGTAATGGTGTGTAGGTACTGTGAACTAGACCTAACGCGGCGTAGCAATCCCAGGTCTTATCGACCAGCAACCGCACCGCACGAACATCAAAAACATTAGCAAAATCAATATTTTTTCGCTTCATCTTCTTCCAAATGCTGAAGATGTGCTTTGCACGCCAACTGATGTCCGCCTGAACTCCGACCCCGGCCAGCTGATCTTGCAATGAACTCACGACTTGAGTGATGTAACTCTCGCGTTCATGGCGCTTTTCTGCCAGCTGCCTCGCGATTGATTTGTACTCGTCCGGATGTAGATATCGAAACGCCAGATCCTCTAGCTCCCACCTCATCTGCCCGATACCCAGGCGATGCGCTAGAGGCGCGTAGATGTCAAAAACACCCTGCGCGACGCGTCGACGATAGGAATCGGATAGAGATTTGACGGCGCGAATGACGGCGGTACGTTCAGCCAGTTTGATGATGGCTACTCGGGGGTCATCGACCAAGGACACCAGCATGCGGCGGACGACCTCTAAGCCTTCTTGCTTGCCGCCAATCGCCTTGACCTGCTGTGCCGGCGCATCCGAGATCGCACGCATCCGCAAGGTATCCTCGACCAATCGCCGGACGGTGGCCCCGAGTCGATATTCCACGTGATCAATCTTAATCTTGCCTTCGCGGACGGAGCGGTAGGTCAAAGAGGCCAGCAAGGTGTCCAAGTCTTGCGAGACGTCACAAATAATGTCCGCCATCTCAAGGCCGATACGCAAGCAAGCATCATCGCTCCATCCCTCAACTTGACTGGGCTGGGAGGCCGTCTCCTGTACCCATGCTAGAGCGTCGCTGACCCGCTCGTCGACCAACACCCCTTCACTCTTCCAAGTGCTGATCCAGAATTGACTGTCGTCTAACCGATCACCCTCCAGGGGGTGTGCATCACGGGTGCGGACCATAAGAACCTCAGGGAACGAATACTGCCATGGACTCAACATGCGCCGTGTGAGGGAACATGTCCATAATCCCAGCGTCGGTAAGTCTCCACCCCCGCCCGCGCAAAATCGCAACATCGCGCGCCAGTGTGGTCGGGTTACACGACACATAAACGATGCGCTCGACACCCTCTAAATTCAGCACCTGCAACACGTCGGCTGCTCCGCTGCGTGCTGGATCCAACAGCAGCTTATTAAAACCACCGCCCGCCCAGGGTTTATCGTCAATGGGTTGCGTCAGATCAGCGGCGTGAAATTCGCAGTGCTCTAGACCCGCACGTTCAGCGTTTAGACGGCCACGCTGTGTCATCGCTTCAGAGAACTCCACTCCCACGACGTGGCCCGCACGAGTAGCGATTGGCAGGGTAAAGTTGCCCAGCCCACAGAACAGATCCAACACGCGATCGGTCGATTTGAGCTCTAGTAAATCTAGCGCCTGGGTCATCATGCTGCGGTTAATCTGAGCATTCACCTGAGTAAAGTCATGGGGGTGAAAATGCATCCGCAGGCCAAAGTCAGGGTGCTCATAGCTCAGCAACTCAGGCCCCGACAGAGGCCATACCCGATGACTGGTGTCAGGCCCTTTGGGCTGCAGCCAGATGTGATAGCCGAATCGCTTGCCCAGCTCGACCAGTCGAGCGACATCCGAGTCAGTCGGCGGGTCGAGCACGCGAAATACCAGTGCAACCGCTTGATCACCACAGGCCACTTCGATTTGCGCGATGCGATCTCGGATACTGGTGGCTTTGATGGCCTCGCCAATCTCAATCAGTCGCCCACCGACCCGAGGATCCAGCACTTTACATTCGTCAATCACCGCTAAAAAGTTGCTGGCTTGCTCGCGAAAACCCACCAGCACGCGATCCTTGGGGGCTACGTAGCGCACGCCCAGACGGGCTTTACGGCGATAACCCAGCGACTGAGCCTGCAACGGCGGCAAGATCTGGTCGGGAGCGCCGCCCCCTTCACCGACTAACAGCGCTTGAAGCGTGCTCGCTTTGTGCTCAACCTGCTTATCCAACTGCCAATGCTGCAGGGCACAGCCACCGCACACGCCAAAGTGAGCACAGGCCGCATCCACTCGCTCAGGACTGGGCGTATCGATACGACTCACCTGACCTTCGCCAAAGCCCTTCCAGCGGTTGTGTACAGTCACTTCAACCTGCTCGCCGGGAAGTGCTCCACTAACAAAAATCGTCCGCTCATTGCTCTCACAGACCCCACGCCCTTCGGGCGTAAGGTCCTGGATCTGAGCGTCAAATGGTTCAGGCATTTTTTTCTTTCTAAATCGGCGGGCCATTACGAGGGAAACACTCCTGTGGAAAGGTAGCGATCGCCACGATCGCAAATAATGGTGACGACGGTGGAGCCTGGGTTCTCTTCGGCGATTCTGATGGCACCCAGCACAGCTCCACCTGCGCTAACCCCACAGAATATGCCCTCTTGCGCAGCCAGTTTACGCGTCATGTCTTCGGCGTCGGCTTGTGAGATATCTAAAATTCGATCCACTCGCTCAGGCTCAAAAATGCTGGGCATGTAGGCTTCGGGCCAACGACGAATGCCCGGAATATGATCGCCATCGCATGGCTGCAGGCCAACGATTTGCACCGCTGGGTTTTGTTCTTTTAGGTAGCGCGAGCAACCCATGATGGTGCCGGTCGTCCCCATCGAAGAAACAAAGTGCGTCAACTCGCCATGGGTATCGCGCCAAATCTCTGGACCTGTCGAGTCGTAATGCGCCTGTGGGTTGCTGGGGTTCGCAAACTGATCAAGGATTTTACCCTCTCCGTCTGCCTGCATGCGCTCCGCCAAATCTCGAGCGCCTTCCATCCCATTCGAGACCAGAATCAATTCAGCCCCGTAGGCCTTCATCGCGGCGCGACGCTCAACCGACAGGTTATCAGGCATGATCAAGGTCATTCGGTACCCTTTGATCGCGCAGGCCATGGCCAAAGCAATGCCAGTGTTACCACTGGTCGCCTCAATCAATCGATCGCCCGGCTGGATCTGGCCAGCCAATTCTGCCTGATTGATCATCCAGGTCGCTGCGCGGTCTTTCACGCTGCTGGCGGGATTGTTACCTTCCATTTTGCCCAGCACCAATGATCCAGCCGGCGCTAAACGTTGCAGCCTGACCAGTGGGGTGTTGCCGACAATTTGCTCGATCGTGGGATACGTCAAAACCTGCTCCTTTTCGCGAAGCTACATTATCCCTAAGCCTCGGACGGGTTGCACTCGTTTTTAAGGCTTTTGTCCGAGGGATTGGTTCTAAGGATAGATAAAACTAGGGAATGAAATTCACTACCCGCAGCCGAACCTCACGGCAATCCGAGCGTCCCTCACTGTGGCACCAGGCGTCACGGCTTCAGCAGCTAGAGGCAGAGCAGATGCAATCCCAGCATCATCAATTGGAACTGACGCACACTCGACATGACTCCAAAAACTGGGTCGGCAGCGCCCGTCGATTCCTGCAGGCACAACACCCTGACAAAGCGCTGGATTGTCTGGACAGCATGGTCGAATGCTTCAGAGCCCCGCAACAGCACTCGCACAAAGGACTTCGAATGCGCCTGACTCAGATGCGAACCGCTTGGGATGGCGACTGTCGATGCACCGTGCAACTACTGATCGCAGTCAGCCCCGCGATTGAGGAGCACCTCAGTTGCGCTGATTTAGTCCTGAGCTTGTGTGACAACCTAGTGCGCAACGCTCTCAGTGCGACTCGCCAAGGCGCGGTTCGCCTGCAACTATGGAGGCAATTCGAGGGTATTGCCGTGCACGTCGCGGATACCGGGCCGGGATTTAGCCACCCTACGGATCACAGTGGTGATGGCTGGGGATTGGGGCTTGCGATTATACGGGAGCAAATCGAACGTGTCGGCGGGCAACTGTCAATTCGCAGCAACGCTGGGGTGTGCGGCTACGCCTGGCTGCCCAATAGCGACTGACGAGCTACCACATACTGCTGATGTATTTGCTCAATCAAATCGCCTACGCTTGGCACATCATGGATTCCAGCCACCCCATGCCCCGCTGACCATTGGGTTTTCCAAGCTTGTGCGCCTTGCTCAGGGGCCGTTAACTCGGCCCCAAGATCGACCGAACCCTCTCGAGCCTCTGCCCCAACCAACGAAGCCTTTAAGAAGTTACCCCAGATCCCGCTCACTTGGTCGGTATAGGTGATATCAACGGCTGAGCTGTCGCAGATCATTTGCTGATAGGCGTGGGAAGCCTGGCTTTCTTGGGTGTTGATAAAACGGGTACCCATATAGACCGCATCCGCACCCAGTGCTTGGGCGGCCAGCACTTCGGCTCCCGTATTGATAGCACCAGCCAACACAACCGGCCCATCAAAGACGCTTTTCACCTCATGCAGCAGCGCAAAGGGGTGCAGTGTTCCGGCGTGCCCTCCGGCGCCGGCACTGACCGCAATCAACCCATCCACACCCGCTGCAGCCGCCTTTTCTGCGTGCCTACGCGTCGTGACATCGTGATATACCTGCCCACCGTAGCTATGCACCGCATCGATCACGCTGGAAACCGCACCCAGCGATGTAATGACCAAGGGCACCTGATGCTTCACCAAGACCGCTAGGTCATCTTGCAGACGAGTATTGCTGGGGTGCACGATCAAATTCACGCCAAACCGAGTGCCTGGCGGCAATGCAGACTTGATCTGGACTAACCACTCATCCAGACCTTGGCTGGTCCGCTGGTTTAACGCAGGAAACGTACCGACGATACCGGCCTCGCAACACGCGATTACCAACTCGGGGCCGCTGATCAAAAACATCGGGGCCGCAATAATTGGCAATCGCTCAACCATTTAGAATCTCAGCTGAGTGTTATGCAGCCGGTCGTATTCAGCCTCGGCGCGCTGGTATAGCACTTTGATCAACCACTCAGACAGCTGCTCAAGCGGCTCATGCTCGTATGCTGGCATGACCTGAATTCCAAAGGTGTCCAGCCGTCCTAGTGCCCCGCCTCCCATACGAACCAATTCGGCCGCCCAACACAATGGATCTTGATCGGAGCGTGCACCGCGCACGCGCAATTGCTGGCAGGCATCCCACAACCGCTCAGGATCGGTCACGCTAAAAACCCGTTGCAGCGTCTGCAACTGCAGCTGCTCAAGGCGCGTTAAAACCGCCCGCTTCTCGGTATCTTCATAACGGTTCCAGTCGCGAACTTCGTGGGAAAAGCGCCGACAACCGCGGCATACCAAATCGCCGTACGTAGTCGAACACATACCTAAACAGGGTGTTTTCGTTCGTGAATTCATAGCGCCACTATGACGCTGTTTTGATGATTTCCAACCCCAGCCATGTTCTTAAATCAGCATTGCACTACAATGCGCGCCACTTTTATTTGCACCGGCGTACCCTATGAAAGCAATTGTTGTGTTGTCCGCAATCGGATTGGCAGCCTGGATCGGCTGGACTCAAGGATGGCCATTAGCCGCCTTGTTCGCGGCAGGCGCGTTCGCCGGCATTGGATTACTGTATGCGTCATTTGGCTTCAGCACCGCCTGGCGGGAGTTGATGAGCGGCGGCGATACTCGAGGCTTTCGTGCACAGCTAACCATGATCGCGTTAGCCAGCTTGGTCATGATCCCCGTTATTTATTCCGACAGCCAATTCAACGGATTTGTTCGCCCCGTTGGGGTGAGCCTGCTGGTCGGTGCGTTTATGTTTGGTATCGGTGCACAAATCGCAAATGGGTGCAGCTCCGGTTCTTTATTTCATCTTGGACAAGGCCGCTGGCAGTCGATCGCCACGCTCAGCAGCTTCGTACTCGGATGTATGCTGGCGGTGCGGGATTACGACGATTGGTTGGATGCCCCGATCTTTTTTGCGGGCTCACTGGGGCAAACTCACGGCCCATGGATTGCAATGACCGTCACCCTCGCAGCGCTGGGCGCTCTAATCTGGGCTTTGCGAGGCCGCTCAACGCCGCTTTTTAGCCAATGGCAACCGCTGTTAATCGCAGCCTTGATGATTGCAGGCGCGAACCTCGCTATTTTGCTGATTAGCGGCCGCCCATGGTCAGTGGTCCAGGGGTTCGCACTGATCGGGACCCAACTTGACTTGGCCTACGCACTGGAGTGGGACTTGGATTTCTCAAGTTTTTGGTCGAGTGATTTAATGGCATCGCGACTCGAGGCCTCGGTCTGGGCTGATCCTTTTTTGATGCCCAACCTAGGTTTGATCGCCGGTGCAATTAGCTGCGGCGTGGTTCTGGGCAAGTTTAAGCCCGCAGCATTTAAAATTTTGCCACTGGCGGGTGGGCTGCTCGGCGGACTATTGATGGGTTATGGGGCCACCATTGCCTTTGGATGCAACATCGGAGCGCTATTTTCCGGTATCGCGAGCGCCAGTTACCACGGCTGGGTTTGGTTGCTTCCCGCGTTAGCGGGTACCTGGGTGGGAATTCGCTTGCGACCGGCGTTCGGCCACCCAAAATAAGGGTAAATACGTAGATTCATTTTGAGAACTCTGTCACAAACTCTTCGCAACTAATTGACGTTGGGAGTCCACGATGAAGCCCCGTGGTGTGTTGACAGAAGCAGAACGACAGGTGATTCAAAACCTGTTTGTAGATGATGAGCAGGCTGAGTTGGAGAACGAGCAAATGCTATCTCAGTTGCGCGGCGTGCTCGAGCAGGTGGATCAAAGCGGACTGCGCGAACAATCCCTGCAAATCATCGAAGACGTTCTAGGACGCGCCGTTGCCCGGCGCCACTTAACTGACGATAAGGC
>CBFHLC010000011.1:0-51926 GCA_965656605.1 Litorivicinus sp.
AGCGCCAGCTAAACGCCTGCCTAAGCCCGGGGCTTGGATGCAAACCTTGCAGCATGTCTTGGCCTTCCCAATGCTGGCCACCGCTGGATGGCTGGCTTGGGTCGCGTCCCGGCAATTGGGTTTTGGGATTGATTTGGTCTGGTTCATCGCCCCGATTTTGATGGGATTTGTGGTGTATTCGCTGCGCAGGTTTTCCAGCAAAACGGGGGCGTCTATCGCCGTAGTGACTTTGATGTTGGCAGCGATAGCGTTTTGGCCACAAGCCCAGCGCGGTGTGCAATGGCAGGCCTTTTCGCAGCAGACTCTGGATCAGGCTATTCAGCAGCAGCGCCCAGTGTTGGTCAATGTCACGGCGGATTGGTGCATCAGCTGCTTGTCCAACGAGCGTTTGGTGTTTAGTGATGCGGATCTGGCCAGGATTCAGGATGTGCTGTGGTTAAAGGCGGACTGGACCGATTACGACCCCGCGATCACTGAGTATCTGGATCAGTTTGGACGTGCCGGTGTCCCTTTGTATGTGGTCTATCACGGGCTGACGTCGCAAGTGTTGCCGCAGATACTGACTCAGGACATCGTCACTGAGGCGTTAGCAGCGCCCTAATCTCTGCTTGAACTCTCGGATCTGCCCACTCCAGAATCCCCTCGGCTTGCCAGTGAGGCTGTTCGTCACGCACTAAAAAGCTGGTGGGCAATCCACGGATTTCCCATTGCTGTAAGTCCTTAAATTCAAATCCTTGAGTCACAACGGCGGCTTGGCCTAGCTCAAGCTGGGGGAACTGATTCGCAAATTTAGTTATTTTCTCTCGGCTTTCACCCACGTTCACCAGAACAATTTGTTCGTCCATCGCTCGAGCCGCTGAGATCAAATCAGGGATTTCTTTGATGCATGGGGCGCACCACGTTGCCCAAAAATTGATCAATGAGGGCTCGCCATGGCTGAGTTCTAAGGAAAAAACCGGGGTGCCGATGTCCATTTTTTCGTCTAAGTGAATTTCAGACCTGGTCCAGCTTTGCCCGTAAGTTTCCAACGAAAACAGCAAAAAAAGCGACCCGAGTACAGGTGTTTGTCCATGCATTTTCATCCTGTCGATTCCTTGTTCTGCTTTTATGTCGTACTCTTACAAACAAAACCATGATTTGGGGTCAACTGCAATGATTCTTGGACGGATACAAGAACAGGCAAGCGAGCTCAGCAAATCGGAAGGTCGAGTTGCTCAAGTTATCTTGGGCGAGCCCAACCAGGCGGTCCGTATGTCAATTGCTAAGATGGCAAAATTGGCAGACGTCAGCCAACCCACCGTGAACCGCTTTTGTCGGCGCGTGGGCTGCGAGGGATATCCCGATCTGAAAATGAAGCTGGCTCAGGAATTGGCTTCGGGAGGTGAGTATCACGTGCGTCACGTTGATACCGAACTAGCCACCGAAGCGATTTTCACCAGAATGTTTGAAAGCCACCTTGCATTGGCTGACGACGCCTTTCAGCGATTGGGCCAGTGGCCCGTATCGACTCTGATGGACTGGATGCTCTCAGCTCGAAGAGTCGTCGTGCTGGGGGGTAAAGTTGAAGCCTTGGCCGCTCAGCGTCTAGTTCAAGCCCTGCAGTCGATTGATGTCGAGGCCTCTGCCAGTTTGCCTACCTTACGCGCGCCGCTTGGGCCGGCAGATTTGGTTATTGCCATGGATATGACCGGTGAGTCCAGCAGCAACACGGCCACCGAGGCACTGCGCGTCAAAGGGGCTCGATTAGTAGCTGTATCATCGACTCGTTTATCGCTGGCGCGTGAAGCTGATTTGTGTGTGCCATTGGTCAATGATCCCATCGATACCGACCAGGCCATGATCAGAACGCAGTCATTGCTGGCCTTGTTTGTCGATACTGTCATTATTGCCGCCAGCGCTCGTCGGGGTCATGCCGCAGAAGGTATCCTGTTCGAGATCGCAAGCGTCCGCTAACCACAGCTCGGGCGCTTCTTGCTAAAGGAGGCCCGGGTGGCAAAACCAAAAGTCAGCTTCATCTGTTCCGGGTGCAGTAGCACCTATTCGCGTTGGCAGGGTCAGTGTTCGACTTGCGGCGAATGGAACCTGATCGATCAACAATCCAGTGACAAACCTTCTGGCGGCGGTTGGACCGGTGATGCGCCACGCCGAACAAAACTTTCCGATATCAGTATTCATGAGCTTGAGCGGGTGGTTACGCCATCTGACGAGCTGAACCGTGTTTTGGGCGGTGGATTTGTACCGGGATCAGTGGTGCTGCTGGGCGGTCACCCAGGCGCCGGCAAAAGTACTTTGCTGCTGCAAGTGACCAGTGTGTTGGCCGCTCAGCGACCTGTGCTTTATGTCAGCGGTGAGGAGAGCCTGCAGCAAATTGCGGTGCGTGCCCAGCGTTTAGGCTTAGATCCTGAGCACCTAGAGCTGATGGCCGAGACGCGAGTTGAAGCGATTTTAGCCGCGGCGGATGAAATGCGGCCCGCGGTGATCGTTATTGATTCGATTCAGGTCACCCGTGTGGCCGAGTTGACCGCAACCCCAGGTAGCGTGACTCAAGTGCGCGAGTCGGCCGCCTTGCTGACTCGTCATGCTAAACAAACCGGACAGATTGTCATCATGGTTGGCCACGTCACCAAAGAAGGCAGCTTGGCCGGTCCCAAGGTGCTTGAGCACATGATTGACGCATCGCTGTTGCTAGACGGCGATGGTGACGGACGTTATCGCACGCTGCGGGCCATTAAAAACCGTTTTGGTACCGTCAACGAGCTCGGCATATTTGGCATGACGGATAAGGGATTGCGCGAGGTGCGCGAGCCCTCAGCTATCTTTTTGGACCGCCCGGAAACGCCCTCTCCGGGCAGTGCGGTGGCGGTGACCCGCGAAGGCACTCGTCCGTTGCTCGTAGAGTTACAGGGGTTGGTGGACGCTGCCCATGGTAATCCTCGTCGTGTCGCGGTCGGCTTGGACACGGCGCGCCTTGGCATGCTGTTGGCGGTTTTGCATCGTCACGGCAATATTCTGATCGGTGATCAGGATGTATTCGCCAACGTGGTGGGCGGTGTGCGCTTGACTGAAACTGGCGGCGATTTGGCGCTGGTGCTGGCCTTGGTGTCCAGTTTTCGTGGACGGGCGTTACCTGCTGATATGGCGATGTTTGGTGAGATTGGCCTAGGCGGTGAGATTCGACCGGTATCCGGTGGTCAGGAGCGTGTTATCGAAGCCACCAAGCATGGATTTAAACGTTTGTTAGTGCCGGCGGCGAACCAGCCTAAGTCCCCGCCCGAAGGGTCCCAGGTGCGCGGTGTTAGAACGCTGGCTCAAGCCCTAGAAATATTAGATGAGTGGAGTTGAGATGAATCGAGATATTAGTGATCTGCGCCAGGACTATCGCGCCGGCACCCTGGTGCGCAAAGACCTGCACGCAGATCCGTTGGTGATGTTTCGTGAGTGGTTCGAGCTGGCCCGCGAGCATGCTAAAGAGCCCAACGCCATGACCTTGGCCACGGTTCGTGATGGATTGCCTCAAGCGCGTGTTGTGTTGCTCAAAGAGTTAGATGAGCAAGGGTTCGTTTTCTTTACCAACTATGACAGCGACAAGGGTCAGGCGATGGCGCAGCAGCCAGCTGCGGCTTTGTGTTTTTGGTGGGAGGCGCTGGAGCGTCAAGTTCGCATCGAAGGCCGGGTTGAAAAAATCAGTGAGCAACAATCGGCCGAGTATTTTCATTCGCGGCCTCGTACCAGTCAGTTAGGGGCATGGGCGTCACGGCAGTCGCAGGTGCTACCGGATGACGAGCAGCTCGCAGCTCAGTTTGAAGCGGTTTCTGCTCGCTATCCAGACCAGGTGCCTAAGCCTGATCACTGGGGCGGTTATCGGGTCGTGCCTGAGCGAATCGAGTTCTGGCAGGGGCGCTCCTCACGCCTGCATGACCGGTTTAATTATCGTCGACTGGGGCAGGCTTGGACTATTGAACGACTGAGTCCTTGAAATCGGTTTTTAGTGTCCTCAATTAAATTGTAGAGGCGCTCGGTAGAGGTCTCTAACCCGCCTGCCGAATTCGGAGGCGACTTAACACACATTGCTCAATTGAGGATGCAAATATGACGATTGATTTCACACCCCTATACCGCAGCACCGTTGGCTTTGATCGGTTAGCTACCATGCTAGAAACCGCTCAGCGCCAAGATGCCTCCAGTGGATATCCCCACTACAACATCGAGTTGACTGGCGAGGATAAGTACCGAATTTCGCTCGCCGTGGCTGGATTCGACCGCAGTGAGCTGACCCTTGAGACAAAGCAAAACGAGTTGCTGATCAAGGGCAAAAAAGTGGAAAGAAGCGACGCCGAAGCTAAATTTCTGCATCGCGGCATTGCCCAGCGAAACTTCGAGCGCCGTTTCCATCTGGCCGACCACGTACGCGTGCTTTCTGCCGATTTGATCAATGGTATTCTGCATGTGGATTTAGAGCGAGAGCTGCCTGAGGCGCTGAAGCCACGCACTATTGAGATCGGTGGATCAGACGGCAAGCCCTTAATCGAAGGATAAAGCCGCCGCGCAGAAAAAGCCCAGCATTGCTGGGCTTTTTTGTTTATCCCTCGGTGATTACCGTTGGGGTTTTGATCGGCGTGAAGGTCATCACCACACCACTGGGTGGATTTTCACCGAAGCTGTTGATTCGCACCAATACGGGTTGGTTATCTGCCCCGGTGACCATCTGCTCAACACTCTCGCCGCCCTGCAGGGTCGAATTTACGTCTGCCATCATGCTCGGGTAATCCAACGAATGGCGGATGTCCGATAGTGGGCGTCCAACATCCGAGTCGATCAGACGAACGAATAGTGTCACGCTTTCGGTGAAGCTCTGAACTTGGCCTTGCTCGTCCAGCATTAGAATGCCGATCGCGGCTGAACGCATGATCTGATCAAGCGAAGAATTCACCTCAGATAACTCGCGAATGTTCTCTTCGTACTCGGCGTTCACGGAGTACAGCTCTTCGTTAACCGATTGCAACTCTTCGTTGGTGCTTTGCAGCTCTTCGTTTGCAACGGTTAGCTCTTCGTTCGAGGCCTGCAGCTCTTCGTTGGTGGTCTCTAATTCTTCGACCGTGACCTGCAAACTCTCGCCTTGGCGCTGAACTTCGGCCTCTAAGTGTTGAATGCGCTCACGAGCCAGTTCGATCTCATCGAAGTTGATGGTGTTCGATGCAGTCGCAACCGTACTCTCTGAGTCATTCGCACCCTCGAATAAGATAAGGAACAGGCGATGGTGGGTGTTGCGGTCGACAAATGGCAATACGCGGATATGCACGTTGCGGGCTTCGCTTTGCATGACGACATTGCGGTAGTGAATCTCTTTGCTTTCTTCTTTGCAGCGCTTCAAAGCCGTAAACACCGCCACCGATAGATCTTGGTGAACCATGTTCGACATGTTGGGGCTGAAACGCCCCGGCTTTAATGGCTGAGTGAAAGGCGAGATGTCACCAAAGACGTGCCGGATATTTTCTTGTTCATCTACCACCACGCAAGGGGGGGTAAAGTCACCAAGAAAATTAAGGGCCATCTCTTTGATGAGCCGATTTTCGTCTGTATCGCGTGGTGTAACCATAGAGTCTCGTTTTTTTATCAGGCCTGGGTTCGGGACAACTATCGATTCCAGCGGCAGTCGGCCAACGTCCAAGTTGGTATATATTTTTGATTTTTCATCCAGCGTTTGGAAGCAGTGTTCGACCTCACGCGGGTTTTCAGAGCGACCCAGCATCAAAACGCCATCTTTGGCCATTGAGAAGTGCAAGGCAGTTAATGCGCGACGTTGAGCGTCATGCATCAAGTAAATCATCATGTTGCGGCAGGTCACCAAATCCAAGTTGGAGAATGGCGGATCCTTTAGCAAGTTGTGGCTGGCAACGACCACACGTTCGCGCAATCGACTGCTAACCTGCCAGCCGCTTTGCGTGGCGCGGAAATATTTGGAAAGAATCTCTGGCGACAGGCTCTCGACTTCGACATCGGTGTAGATGCCGGCCGAGGCGGCTTTGATGGCCTCGGGCTCAACGTCGGTCGCAAAGATTTTAATGTCTTTTCGCAGGCCCATCTCTTCGATGGCCTCGAGCAGCATGATGCCGATTGAGTAGATCTCTTGGCCGGTCGAACAACAGGTGACCCAAACGCGGATCTGGCTATGTTCAGCCCATTCATTAACTAGTCGTTCACGTACGACCCGGTTCAAGGCGGCAAAGGATTCGGTGTCGCGGAAGAAGTTGGTAACACCGATTAACAGATCCCGGGCCAACCAAATGAGCTCTTCGCCGTCGTTGTTAAGGGTGTCCAGGTATTCTTGTAGCGTATCAACTTGGTGAATACCCATGCGCCGATCGATGCGTCGCAGTAACGTGGTTTGTTTGTATACCTTGAAATCAACCCCGGTCTGCACGGCCAGCATGCTGTAAATGCTATCGATGCTGGACTGTTCGATTTCTTCTGGGGTCTGAACTAGGTCTTTGTCCCGAGTGATGAATCGCTGGATCGCAACGCCCATGTCTTCGGGTGCCAAAATTAAGTCAACATTGTCGGTATCGATCGCCGTTTGAGGCATGCCGGAAAACTCTGCGGTACTGACGTCTTGGGCGACGGTAAGGGCGCCAGCGTCCTGCAGGTGATTCAACGCTCGCGCGCCATCACTGCCCGTGCCTGACAAAACAACGGCCGCCAGGCGTCGATCATCCAGTTTCGCGACCGACTCAAACAGCGTATTCACCGGAAACTGTAAAACGGTGCTGTTGTCGATTTCCTGCAACTGAATCAGATCGCCTTTCAATGCGATCGTGTTGCCTTGGGGTTGCAGATAGATCGTACCTGCTTGCAATTTCGCCCCGTCTTGGGCCAAAAGGATTTTGCGTTTGGTCACCTTTGCCAGCAACTTATCTAGGTTGCTGGCAAAGCTCTTTCCCAAGTGCTGAACGACAATGAAGGCGGCGTCGCAATCAGAAGGCACGTGCTGAAACATCTGCTTCAGCGCATCGAGGCCGCCAGCAGAGCTGCCAATGGCTACGACTGGGGTAGGACTATCGACAGATTTATTCATTCACTAACTGTACAACGTGTTCAATGTTTTCTTGGCCCCAGAATACCTGATCCTGAACTTGATAAAAGGGGCTTCCGAACACCCCTGCATCGATGGCCGCTTGAGTCTCCGCTGCTACCTGATCCGGCATCGCGCGAGCCGCATCGACGGTGTCGGGTGACAAGCCGCATTCCTCGGCCAATTGACGCAATGTGTCGGCGCTCGAGATGTCCAGGTCCCTAGCCCAAACCGCAGCCAGTAACGCGCGGCTGGCCTCACCCACGTCTACACCGTTATCGCGCAGGGTAATGATCCACTGGCAGGCGAGGGTCGAGTCGGTTGGGAAATGCGCAGGCTGCAAATTGATGGGCAGGTTGTGCCTGGCGCCCAAGCGTTTTAGTTCTTGCAGGCGGTACGCCTGCCGTTGTGGGCTGCGTTGCGGAACAGGCACACCCCCGGTGGCCGCAAATACGGGACCAATGTTAAACGGACGATAGTGAACAGAGACTCCGGTTTGCTCTAAGCGATCGCCTGCCAAGTACGTAAACGGCGACAAAGGGGAAAACCAATAGGTCACGTTGCTCATTAAAGTAATCCAGATACATATAAGTCGCTCGCACTATAGGCCTTGTGACTCTGGTATTACAGTACTCTTTTTGAACCTAGTGAGTCTGGTGTGGAGTGAGTCTAATCTGCGCTACATGACGACGCGGCCAGGAACAGACTGACGCAGATTATACAAAGGCCTGCGAGGACGATCGTCTCTACCAGGATGAGCGTTGTTGCGTACGATCCGGACGGGCGAAAGCGGCTAAACGACGTTTGCATACCCACCGCAGCGATGGCGGTTAGCAAGGCCCAGCTCGACACTGTGCCGGCACCATCAACCGAGTCGTCGTGTATCAAGCTTATTGAGGCGGCGGCAGCCATCACCTACAACTTGTGCAACGTCATGAATGATAGCGCCGGTGAAGGCGCCTGCTCGTGCGTTGTTGTAGTCGAGTTTTCGGCCAAGATCGGATGAAGGATCATCGCGATTAGACATTTGCGCATCTCGCAACTCTTCAGGTAGATTCCACGAAGGTCTAACAAGCGGTTGGATTTAATAACAATGAGGAAAGGCATGATGTCACCAAGAAATGGATTGCTTGGTTTATGCCTGCTGGCAATGGGTTTGTTCACGCTATACCAGCAGCTTTCTATAACGGCTGCGCTGTGGGCAGTTGCAGTGGTGGCAGGCGCCGTGGTCGGCTGGATGGTCGGCTCGGGAGCATGGCGCGCGGTTGGGTCAGACCTAGTAGCGGCCCTATTGACGGTGTGTTGCGTATTGTTCGGTAGCGTTTTTCCGCTGGTTTCTGTGTATAAAACGGCACCGATGTCACTGGTCGCTGCGGTACTGGGCTTGGCAGTAGCCATTGTGCTTGGCCGACGTTGGGTTCGCGCCTAAATCAAGCTAGAAGATTGTCGACGCAGGCTTTAATCTTGCCGGCTTAATTACCGGGAAGCACGCCGTGTCCGATTTTGATCAGCAAGTCGATTCCATCAAAACCCCGCCGCACTCGCTAGAAGCTGAGCGGGCAGTCTTGGGTGGCCTTTTGCTAGAGCCCGGTGTTTGGGAGGACGTCAGCACGGCGGTCGTCGGGGCAGATTTTTATACTCAAGCGCACACCCTTATTTTCGAAGCCATCGAAGACCTAGATCGACACGATCAGCCATTAGATGCAGTGACCCTGATCGAGACATTAAAGCGCCACGAGCATCTAGAAGCCGTCGGTGGGGTCGAGTACATCATGGAGTTGGTCGAAGAGACTCCAGGTGCCTCGAACGTCAAAGCGTATGCTGCGATCGTGCAAGAGCGTTCATTGCTTCGCAATATGATCGCAACCGCTCGGAACATTGCCGACAGTGCATACAAACCCGCCGGTCGGCAAGCCGCGCAGCTACTCGAAGAGGCTGAGCAAGAGATCCTGCGCATCGCAGAGGCCCGTCCTGGTGCTGGCGAAGCTGTTCAAATTGACGGTGTGCTGAAAGGCGCCCTTGCCAAAATCGAAGAGCTATTTAAGACCGACGGGAAGATCACCGGTGTTAGTACGGGCTTTAAAGACTTGGACGACAAAACTGCGGGTTTGCAAAAATCAGACTTGGTGATCGTCGCAGGTCGCCCATCGATGGGTAAAACGACCTTTGCGATGAACCTTGTCGAAAGCGCATTCATGAATGACACGCCGGCCATCGTTTTCAGTATGGAGATGCCTTCCGAGGCAATCGTGATGCGTCTGCTGGCGTCGCTGGGCCGGATCGATTCAGGACGTATGCGAACCGGTGATCTGGAGCCGCAGGACTGGGATCGCTTATCCACCGCGGTCAAGCTGATGCAAGGACGGCCGCTTTATATTGATGACACGCCTGCACTGACCCCCACCGACATGCGTGCGCGTGCGCGGCGAGTTGATCGGCAGTGTCGTCAGAAATACGGCAAAGGTGTCGGCGTCATCATGGTCGACTATTTGCAGTTGATGCGGGTGGCCGGTGGCGGCGAGAACCGTACCAACGAGATCTCAGAGATTTCTCGCTCCCTTAAAGCCTTGGCCAAAGAGCTGGGTTGCCCCGTCGTAGCGTTGTCCCAGTTGAACCGATCGCTGGAGCAGCGTCCGAATAAGCGTCCGGTAATGTCGGATCTTCGCGAATCAGGGGCAATCGAACAGGACGCTGACATCATCATGTTTATCTACCGTGACGAGGTCTACAACGAAGACTCTGAAGACAAAGGCGTAGCCGAGATCATCATTGGCAAGCAGCGTCAGGGTTCAATCGGTACCGTCCGCCTAGCATTCATCGGTAAATACACGCGCTTTGATGACTTGGCTCAAGGGCACTATCAGGATTACCAAAACTAATGAGGCCGTTGGTCGCAAATATTTCCAGATCCGCGCTGCAGCATAACTTTAAACAGTTTGCTCCAGATTCTTGGGCTGTAGTTAAAGCGGATGCCTATGGGCTTGGATCGCTTGAGGTCGCGCGATCGTTGCCGAATGCGGCAGGCTTCGCGGTGGCCTGCCTAGAGGAGGCAATCGTGTTGCGTGAAGGCGGCATTGCGCAGCCTATCCTGCTGCTTGAGGGGGTGTTTGAACCCTCTGAGTGGATGGAGGTGGGCGCGTATCAGCTTGACGCAGTCGTCCATCGGCCCGAGCAACTGGACGGGATCTTTTCGATGCGCGAGCGCAAATGGGCCGGGATCTGGTTGAAAATCGACACAGGAATGCATCGCCTGGGCATGACTCAGCAAGAGGGTCTGGCCTGCAAAGAGCGAATCTCTGCGCTGTCGCTTGAGCGTCGGGTTTGGATGGCTCATTTCGCCGAGGCAGACAACCTGGCTCAACAGTTGCCAGTGACACAGGCGCCGGCGGGCTATGCGTTGAGCTTAAATAACTCGGCCGCGGGTTTGGTGCGTCACGAATTGCCGCGAAGCTGGACCCGGGCAGGGATCGCGCTGTACGGCGCATCATCGGTTCAGGGCCAGAGCGTGCAGGATTTAAATTTGCGTTGCGTTCAGCAACTGCAGTCACGGGTCGCCGCAATCCGAGAGGTGCCGCGAGGCGATGCAGTGGGGTATGGCGGGCGCTGGGTTGCGCAACGCGACAGTCGCATTGCAACGCTGCCCGGCGGCTATGCGGATGGCTATATGCGCTCGATGCCGGACGGCACGCGTATCGCCTTTGGTGAAGTGACTGCGCCCTTAGCGGGTCGAGTGTCGATGGACCGAATTACCGTTGACGTGACTGACTTGCCACAAATCGAGGTGGGTTCAGTCGCCGAGCTGTGGGGCCCGAACGTCTCGATCGACTACGTCGCTGATCAAGCAGGCACGATTGCCTATGAATTGTTTTGTAATTTGGCACCCCGAGTGCCGCGCATTTGGAGTGATGCATGAGCAAGTCCTTATCTGATCAGTTGCTGGGGCTGGGGTTGGTTGACGAAAAGAAAGCCAAACAAACCGCTCATGAAAAGCGCGTCAAAAAGACTAAAAAGAAGAAGTCCAAAGCACCGGCCGGCCCGTCGACCGAAGCGCTAACGGCTGAAGCGCATGCAGCACAGCTGGCCGAGAAAGCGGCCAAAGACAAAGCCTTGGAGGCAGAGCGAAAAGCCGTTCGTGAAAAGGCCGAGCGCTTGGCGCAGGCCCGCGACATCATCAAAAACCAAGGTGTGCTCGCCAAGGGCGATGATAAGAAATATCGATTTACCCATGGCAAAAAGATCAAAGAGTTTTGGGTGGCGTCGGCAGACTTTGAGCGTCTGGCCAAGGGTTTGGCGGGAGCGGTCCAGTTAGACAAGCGCTGGTATTTGATCGAGCCTGAGGCTTATCAGCAAATTACTCAGCGAGCGCCGGATCTGGTGATGTTTATGGCCGAGCCTGAGCAAGTTGACCCGGATGATCCTTACGCAGATTTCCAAATCCCTGACGACTTAGACTGGTAATGGGCCGCACCGCGGTGGGGCGGCCGTGCTTTTTTTGCACCCCGCCGGTGCCATCCGATGCTTGTTTTTTGAAATTTTATCCCACACAGTAAGCGCACTGGCCGTCAAATGCGGGTGGTTTCCACCGTTTGATGCCCGGCTCCCTTAGTTGGCACGAAAGTCGCATAGGGTGAATAAGAACAAAAGTCGTTTACCTGGAGGTAAAAATGTTAAAAAAAGCTCTATTCGCTGCGAGCGCAGTTGTTGTCGGTTCTGTTGCTAGTGTTGCCACTGCAAGCACGCTTGAGCAGGTCCAGCAGCGTGGGTCGCTATCCTGCGGTGTGTCTACTGGTCTAGCCGGTTTCTCTCAGAAAAACGCCGACGGCTCATGGAGCGGTCTGGACGTAGACATGTGTCGCGCAGTCGCCGCAGCCGTGTTGGGCGATGCTGAGGCAGTTCAGTACAAGCCATTAACAGCAAAAGAGCGTTTTACCGCGCTAGCTTCAGGTGAAATCGACATGTTGTCGCGTAACACTACGTGGACTCACACTCGCGATACCTCACTGGGCATCAACTTTGCCGGAACGAACTACTACGACGGTGCATCGTTCATGGTCAGCAAGGACCTGGGCGTTTCTAGTGCACTCGAGTTGGATGGTGCGAACGCATGTATCCAAGCGGGCACATCAACTGAGCTGGCTATTGCCGACTACTTCCGTGAAAACGGCATGTCGTACAAGGCGGTTACCTTTGATACCTCTGATCAGACGCGTCAGGGTTTCGAGTCAGGTCGTTGCGACTTCTTGACTTCAGACGGCTCACAGCTGGCTGCGCTACGTATTGGTCTGCAGGATCCTGCAGGCGCGGTGATCCTGCCGGAGGTCATTTCTAAAGAGCCCTTGGGCCCGGTTGTACGTCAGGGTGACGACCAGTGGTTCAACATTGTTAAGTGGTCTTTGAATGCCATGATCGAAGCTGAAGAGCAGGGTGTTAACTCTCGCAACGCTTCAAACAAGGCGGCTGTCGGTAATCCAGGCAACAAGCGTTTGTTGGGTGCGGAAGGCGAGTTGGGTGTGAACCTAGGTTTGGACGCAGAATGGGCCAAGCGCATCATTATGCAAGTTGGTAACTACTCAGAATCTTTTGAGCGTAACGTAGGGATGGACTCACCTCTGCAGCTTCAGCGTGGTCTGAATGCATTGTGGAGCCAGGGCGGCATCTTGTACGCGCCTGCAATGCGTTAATCGATTGCTTTAACTAGCAGATAAGGGCGCCTTACGGCGTCCTTATCATTTGTATCCTGACAGTCTATTTGGCCTATACATGTTTAGACGCAAGACTTTAGAAGAAACGAAGGCTGCAGCTCGCCGCGCAAGCGGAACAGGCAGCGCCGCATCGTTTTACAACAACCCCAACGTTCGCTCAGTTTTCTACCAAATTGGACTGATTGCGGCACTTCTCTATTTTTTTGGCAACATCATAGGCAACACCCTGGCGAACATGGAAGCCACCGGTATTAAAACCGGTTTTGCGTTCCTAGATGCCGCTGCGGGTTATGACGTACTGATGTCGCTAATCTCGTTCAACTCGACTGATACGTATCTGCGGATCTTTGTGGTCGGCTTTTTGAATACACTTTTAGTGTCGGGTATTGGTATTTTCTTTGCGACCATTCTTGGCTTTTTGTTTGGTGTCATGCACTTCAGCCGAAATTGGTTGGTTCGAAAAATCGCCCAAGTTTACGTTGAGATATTTCGAAATGTGCCCCTGCTACTGCAAGTGTTTTTCTGGTATTTCGCGGTTCTATCGAGCTTGCCAGGCGCGCGGCAGAGCCTCAGCTTAGGCGAGGCGGTTTTCCTTAATGTCCGAGGGCTGTATTTACCTAAGCTGGTGGGCGGTGACCTATCTCAAATCGTCTGGGCTGCTTTAGGAGTTTCGATCCTAGGTGTGTTTGCGCTGCGTAGCTGGGCCAAAAAGCGACAGGATGCCACGGGCCAGCAGTTTCCTGTTTTGTACACATCGATCGCGATGGTGATTGGCATTCCGCTGGTTGTAGCGGTTCTGACTGGGCTTCCGTTTACGGTTGAATACCCTGCTTTAAAAGGTTTTAACTACTTTGGCGGCATCACCATCATTCCTGAGTTGATGGCGCTGGCGATTGCTTTGTCGGTTTATACCGGTGCATTTATTGCCGAAGCGGTCCGTGCTGGGGTGCAAGCCGTGCCGAACGGGCAGACCGAAGCTGCTCGCAGCATCGGCTTGCGCGAAGACAAGATCATGCGATTGATCATCGTGCCGCAAGCGATGCGCGTGATCGTGCCGTTGCTCAACTCTGAATATCAGTCGTTGGTCAAAAACTCGACCTTGGCGGCGGCAATTGGTTATCCCGACTTGTTTAACGTGTTCGTGGGAACAGCGTTAAACCAGACTGGGCAGGCTATCGAGACTATTTTCATGACCATCATTGTCTACTTTGTGGTGAATATGGTGATTTCGTTTTTGATGAACCGCTTCAACAATGCGGTCGCATTGGTCAGTCGCTAGGGGGCTTATATGTCAGACACATTTACACCTACACCGGCTAGGCCGGCTCCCAGTCAGACAGTCGGTCCAATTGCTTGGATACGTCTTAATCTGTTTGCGAGCATTCCTAGCTCTATTGTCACCGTTGCGGTTTTGTATTTCTTATTGTCATACATCCCGCCGGTATTAGATTGGGCGTTTTTCTCCGCTAACTGGACTGGTACGACAGAGGATCAATGTACGGCCGCTGGCGCTTGCTGGGTGTTTGTGAACGCTTGGTCTTACCAGTTCTTTTACGGGACCTACCCACTGGAAGAGTTATGGCGTGTTCACACCATGCTGGGCTTATTGGTCGCAGTTATCGTCGCGTCATTTACGCTTCCAAAGTCTATTCGTCTTCGAATTGCTATCCCCGCGTGGCTGCTGTTGCCGTTGGCTGGAATCGCCTTGCTGGACGGGCGTCTGCTGGGCCTGGAAGTGGTGAGTACTGATCTTTGGGGTGGATTTACGCTAAACGTATTCATGGCTGCGGCTTCGATTATCGTCGCCTTTCCGTTTAGCTTTCTGTGGGCGTTGGGTCGTCGTTCAAGCATGCCGTTTATTCGAACCGTCTCGACCATATTCATTGAGTTCTTCCGAGGCGTTCCGGTGTTGTCGCTGTTCTTTATGGGATCGGTAATGCTGCCGCTCTTCTTCGAGGCAGGTACGAACGTCGATAAGCTCATTCGGGTGTGGTTGGTCCTGATATTTTTTATGTCTGGGTACATGGCCGAGGTGTTTCGCGGGGGATTCCAGGCAGTTCCAAGCGGGCAGTATGAGGCGGCGGATTCGATCGGTTTGAGTTTTTGGCAAAAAACGATGCTGATCATATTGCCTCAAGTGATCAAGGTCTCGATGCCAAACATCCTGGCGACCTTTGTCATGCTGTTCAAAAACACCACATTCCTTCTGATTATTGGCATCCCCGAGGTGGTACAAACGTTGCAATCCGCATTGTCTAACTCGTTCTGGTTAGGCGGGCATGCGTTGGAAGGTTACCTATTTGTATTTTTAGTGTTCTGGGCTAGCTGCTTCAGCATGTCGGTGCTGTCGCGTCATATCGAAAGCCAAATGAATACGGATAAGCGAGATTAATTATGAGCGAACAAGCTTCAAAAAATGACGCTGAAGACGTCATCGTTATCGAAAATTTGAACAAGTGGTACGGCGACTTTCACGTCCTCAAAGACATCAATTTGCGTGTCAAAAAGGGTGAGCGAATTGTCATCTGTGGGCCTTCAGGCTCGGGTAAGTCAACGACGATTCGATGCATCAACCGACTGGAAGAGTTCCAAGAGGGATCATTGATCGTGGACGGCGTTGAAATGATCGATGACGTAAAAAACATCGAGACCATTCGCCGTGACGTTGGCATGGTGTTCCAGCATTTCAACCTTTTCCCGCACTTGACGATTCTTCAGAACCTGACCTTGGGTCCGATCTGGGTGCAGAAGAAGCCAAAAAAGGAAGCTGAAGAGACGGCGATGCACTACCTGGAGCGGGTGAAAATTCCGGAGCAGGCCGATAAATTCCCGGGCCAATTGTCAGGGGGACAGCAGCAGCGAGTGGCAATCGCCAGATCGCTTTGCATGAATCCCAACATTATGTTGTTCGACGAGCCAACTTCTGCGCTTGACCCTGAGATGATTGCAGAGGTTCTGGATGTCATGGTGACCTTGGCGGAGTCAGGTATGACCATGATTTGCGTGACTCATGAAATGGGCTTCGCGCGCAAAGTGGCCGACCGTGTAATTTTCATGGACGGCGGCGAGATCATCGAGGAAAACAATCCGGAAGAGTTTTTCAATAACCCTCAGAACGAGCGTACCCAGTTGTTCTTAAGTCAGATCTTGAATCACTGAGGGGTTGAGCGCGAAGCCGTATTCGGCAGTAGCACGCGTTTAATCACTACAAAAGCCCTAGCGGAAACGTTGGGGCTTTTTTAATGCTGCAAGGGTGACGCACAGTCGCCTTATGTTTCTGTTGTCTATCGGTGATAGACTCCCGCCATGACAGACCCCTTCCAGGACCGAGAGTCCGAAAATTACGAGCGGCCGATCGCGTCGCGTGAATACCTCTTAAAAATACTCACCGACGCCGGCAAGCCATTGTCCTTCGATGATATTGCTGATGAAGTGCACATTCCTCTGGATCAAGAGGAAGCGTTGCAGCGCCGCCTGATGGCGATGTGTCGTGACGCTCAGATTACGCGCGACCGCGAAGAGCGATTTCTGCTTGTCGACAAAACTGATCTGATTGCTGGGCGATTCAGTGCCCACCCAGACGGCTTTGGTTTCGTCGTTCGCGATGACGGCGAAAAAGACCTGTTCGTGCATGACAAACAAGCGATGAAAGTCTACGACGGCGACCGCGTTTTAGTTCGTGCTGCGCAGTTCCGAGGGCGCGGCGATGCTGAAGCTAAAATTGTGGAGGTGACCGATCGTGCGCACGATTCATTGGTCGGCCAAGTGCGTCGTCATGATGGTATTTGGTTGGTCGAGCCGCGCAATCGAAAGTTAGTCCATCCCGTTGTGATTCACCCCGAGCAAACCGCAGGAGCCGAGGAGGGCCAGTACGTCAGTGTCATGTTGACAACACAGCCCAGCAGCAAGGCCTCTCCGACCGGTCGGATCATCCAGATCATCGGGCACGATGACGATCCGGGTATTGAAATTGCGGTCGCAGTGGGTACCCATGATTTGCCGCATCACTTCAGCGAAACGGCCGTGCAGCAGGCCGCGGGCTACGGCGAGTCGATCGACCAAAGCATTGCGCAAACTCGCAAGGATTTGCGGGATATGCCCTTCGTCACGATCGATGGCGAGGACTCTCGTGATTTTGATGACGCGGTGTATGCCCAGCGTTCCAGCACCGGCGGTTGGAAGTTGTGGGTGGCGATCGCTGACGTAGCCGAATACGTCAAACCCGGTATGCAGCTTGACGACGAGGCACTGGAGCGGGCGACCAGTGTGTACTTCCCGCGTGAAGTGATTCCGATGTTGCCCGAGGCGTTGTCCAACGGATTGTGCAGTTTGAACCCGGGTGTCGATCGTTTGGCGATGGTGGCCGAGATCAACGTGACCAAGGACGGCAAGCTGTCCAAGTTTAACTTCCATGAAGGCGTGTTCCGCTCGCACGCGCGTCTGACTTACAACCAAGTCAACGCAGCGTTAGAAGACGGTGAAGCCTTTGCCGCGCTGCCTGGCGGCGCTGCGGTACAAACCAATATCACCGATTTGTTTAGCCTATATCAGGCGCTCAAGCTGACCCGTGCCGAGCGTGGTGCGATCGAATTTGAAGCTCCCGAGCCGATGTTCCAAATGGACGAGAACGGGCATTTGAGCGGAATCGGAACCCGGTGGCGCGGCGATTCGCACAAGCTGATTGAGGAGTGCATGTTGTTGGCAAACGTGGCCGCCGCGCGTTTCTTGATTCGACACAAAGTACCCGCGTTGTATCGAGTGCACCTGGGGCCGCCAACTGACAAATTGACCGCAACACGTGCGGCGCTAGCCCCGTTGGGTCTGCATTTGGGCGGTGGTGATGAGCCGACCCCTGAAGATTTCCAAGTGGTCATGGAGGCCTCTCGTGGACGTGCAGACGAGGGCTTGATTCAGGTCTTGTTGCTGCGTGCGATGTCACAGGCTCGTTACGAGCCGGACGAGAATGGCGGCCACTTCGGCTTGGGCTATGACGCCTACACTCACTTCACCAGTCCCATTCGCCGGTACCCGGACTTGATGGTTCACCGCGGCATCAAAGCGATCTTGCGTAAAGATGCCAAGCAATATCCATACGATTTGGATCGCTTAACGGCCCTGGGTGAGCATTGTTCGAACTGTGAGCGCCGCGCGGATGATGCCAGCCGTGATGTGAATGCATGGTTGAAGTGTCGCTTTATGACCGAGCGCCTAGGGAATACCTACAAGGGCACCGTCACCGGTGTTGCGCCGTTTGGTCTGTTCATCACCTTGGACGAGCTATTCGTCGAGGGCATGGTGCACGTGACTGCGCTGCCGGCAGATTACTATCAGCACGACCCTGTGACGCACACGATGCGCGGGGATAAAAATGGCTTGACCTTCCGTCTGGCTGACACGCTGACCGTTCAGGTCGCACGAGTCGATATGGAGACACGTCGGATCGACTTCGCACTCCTGGGTGCCAAGCCGAAAAAGACCAAGCTCAAAGAAGTGCTAAAAACTCAGAAGAAGAAAGGTCGCCGTCGATGATGGAGTTTTTAGTCGGTTGGCATGCCGTGACCGCGCTCATCGAGCGCGCACCTGAGCGCGTGAAAACCTTGTATGTCATGGATTCGATCGCGCCAGCCAAATTGAATCAGCTGCAAGCCAGTGGTATTGCGCTAAAAGTGATGCCCAAAGAGCAGTTCCTAAAAGCCGTTAAGTTCGATGAGGGTGTCGCGCATCAAGGGGTTGCTTGCGAAGCCGAGGCCTCGCAAATTCAGCCCGAAGGCGCTCTGATCGAGTACTTGGGTCAAGCAAATCCCCTGATTTTGGCGCTGGATGGGGTCACCGATCCGCGCAATTTGGGCGCGATTTTGAGAACGGCAGAGGCCGCAGGCGTCAGCGTCGTGATACAGCCCAAAGACAATGCGGCGCCACTCAATGGTGCTGCGCGTAAAACTGCCTGCGGTGCGGCCGAGCTGGTGCCCCTGGTGCAGGTGACTAACCTGAAGCGCACCTTGGAGAAGTTACGCAAGGATGGCTACTGGGTTAGCGGTGCGGCCGGTGATGAAGGTTCTATTCCGATGGCACAGGCCGATTTCAGCGGGCCACGGGTGTTGGTCATGGGCAGCGAAGGTCGAGGCATGCGAAAGTCGGTACGCGAGGCCTGTGATCAACTGGTCGCGATCCCCATGCTAGGTGCTGTAAGCAGCTTAAATGTGTCTGTCGCCACGGGCGTCTTGCTGTACCAAGCCGTCGCTCAACGAGGTTAGTCATGCGTTGCCCTTTTTGCGCAAGCCCCGAAACCAAAGTCAATGATTCCCGTCTGATTGCGGACGGCTCGCAGGTTAAACGCCGGCGCGCCTGTGTCGATTGTGAGGTGCGCTTTACCACCTTCGAGACGGTCGAAATCAACATGCCAAAAATCGTCAAGGCCAACAAAGCTCGGGAAAGTTTTGACGAGGATAAGATCCGCCGAGGTATTGATCGGGCGCTGGAAAAGCGGCCGGTCAGCAGTGAGCAAGTCGAGATGGTCATTGATCGTATCAAACGGCGTGTTCAGGCCACCTCGGATCGGGAAGTCGACACCCATCGTTTGGGCGAGATCGTAATGAGTGAGCTTAAAATGCTCGATCCGGTCGCCTATGTTCGCTTCGCCTCGGTCTATAAGTCCTTTCAGGACGTCACCGAATTCGTTAACGCGGTTAACGAGGCCAACGAGTAGTGTTCAGCGCGGCCGATCATCACTACATGGCGGCAGCGTTACGTGCGGCTCGTGCGGTCCGGCACCTAACCCGCGCCAACCCGCGCGTGGGGGCAGTTCTCGTCAAAGGATCAAGCATTTTAGGTATTGGTGCAACTCAGCCCCCGGGGCAGGCGCACGCCGAGGTGATGGCGTTGTCTGCAGCGGGGGATGCCACTGACGCAACCCTGTACGTCACGCTAGAGCCTTGCAATCACCATGGGCGAACTCCGCCCTGTGTCGATGCCATTATTCAGGCCGGTGTCAGTCGGGTCGTTTGTGGTGCTATCGACCCTAATCCGCAGGTCAACTCGGCCGGCATTGAGCGCCTGCGTGCGGCAGGTATTCAAGTCGATGTGGGGTTGATGGCATCTGAATCCGAGGCCCTAAACCCTGGCTTTATGCGTCGCATGCAAGCGGGGCTGCCCTTTGTGACCCTCAAATTGGCCGCGTCCTTGGATGGCGCGACAGCCATGAAGAATGGCGAGTCCAAGTGGATCACGGGGCCGTTGGCGCGCCGTGAGGTGCAGCGTATGCGAGCTCGCAGTGGTGCCGTGGTGACCGGCATTGGCACATTGCTGGCCGATGATCCAGGCATGAATGTGCGTTGGGACGAGTCAGGTCTGTCACGTGGCCCGCTGGCCAGTCACGATCAGCCGATTCGTGTCGTGATGGATCGTGATGCGCGAACGCCTGTGCAGGGGCGATGGATGACAACGCCGGGCCGGCGATTGGTTGCGCATAGCCAAGGGGCCGGCGGCGATCTTGAGAGGCTGTCCGAAAGCGGCGCAGAGCTATTTCATAGCGACCCACTGACCCCTCAGAACTTGCTGCACAAGCTATCCGAGATGGACGTTAATGAGGTCTTAGTCGAGGCGGGGCCTACCTTGGCCGGTGCCTGGATGGCCAGCGGCTGTGTCGACCGGTTGGTGCTTTTTCAGGCGCCCCTCTTGATGGGAAGCCAGACTCAGCCTTTAATGCACACCCCTAATCTGACATCCCTGTCTGACGCGTGGCGATTACGCTTGTTGTCCCAGCGCAGTATTGGTGTTGATCAGTGCTTTGAATACAGCGTGGAACCTTATGGATCTGAATAGCACTCAAGAGCTCATCGAAGACATTCGCATGGGCAAAATGGTCATCTTGATGGATGACGAGGATCGCGAGAACGAAGGCGATTTGATCATGAGCGCCAGCCACTGCCGGCCTGATGACATCAATTTCATGGCCAAAGAAGGGCGCGGTCTGATCTGCTTGACACTGACCGGTGCACGCTGTGATCAATTAGGCTTGCCGCCGATGGTGGGTGACAACCAGTCCGGTCACGGTACTAACTTTACGCTCAGCATCGAGGCGGCCGAGGGTGTGACGACGGGCATCAGTGCGGCGGATCGTGCGCGCACGGTTCAGGCCGCGGTGGCGCCAAACGCTCAGGCAGCTGATATCGTGCAGCCCGGGCACATTTTCCCGTTGCGTGCTCAGGATGGGGGTGTTTTGACCCGTGCCGGCCATACCGAGGCGGGCTGCGATTTAACTCGCCTGGCAGGGGTTGCTCCGGCCGCTGTGATCGTCGAGATCATGAACGAGGACGGCACCATGGCGCGTCGTCCCGATCTAGAAGAATTCGCTAAAAAACACGATTTGAAAATCGGCACGATCGCTGATTTGATTCATTACCGCGTGGTGCACGAGCAAACCGTTGAGCGTGTGCGTGAAGACGTATTGGAGACCATCTACGGGACCTTCAAAGCCATCACATACCATGACCAGGTTCAGGGCGGTACGCACTTGGCGTTGGTTAAAGGCGACCCTGTACCGGATCAACCAACCCTGACTCGCGTGCATGTACCCGACCCCATTCGCGATTTGCTGGAGGCCAAGCCCAGCACGGTCAACAACTGGTCGTTGAGTGCCTCGATGAAAGCGGTACAAGAGAACGACGGCCCCGGCGTGATTGTGATGCTGGAAAACTGGGAAACCGAAACCTTGGCGGATCGTCTGGCTAATTACTTTGACCACCAGCCCAAGCCTGCTGCACCGGCTCGAGTGATTCCGTACACCGGCATTGGCACCGGCTCGCAGATACTTCGGGATATCGGAGTAGGGCGAATGCGACTATTATCCACCCCTATGAAATTCCCAGCGATTTCGGGCTTTGATCTCGAAGTGGTTGAATACGTTAAATGGCAGGAGCAAGAAGGCGAATGAGTGAGATCACTACGCTGCAGGGCGACTTTACCCAGGTAGAAGGCAACTACGCGATTGCGGTTGGCCGATTCAATGAATTCGTGGTCGAGTCGTTGGTGTCAGGTGCGATCGATGCCTTGACACGTCATGGCGTAAAAGCAGAACAAATCACCATCGCTAAAGCGCCGGGTGCCTACGAGCTACCTCTGGTGTGCCAGTCGTTGGCCAACAGCGGCAAGTACGATGCCGTACTGGCGATTGGAGCCGTGATCCGTGGCGGCACCCCTCATTTTGAATACGTGTCTGGTCCGGTGGCCAGCGCCTTGGGTAGCATTAGCTTGGATACCGGTGTGCCGGTTGTGTTCGGCGTGCTGACCGTTGATTCGATTGAGCAGGCGATTGAGCGTGCGGGTACCAAAGCCGGTAACAAGGGCGCAGACGCAGCCATGACCGCTATGGAGATGGTCTCGCTGTTAGGTCAAATTGATGACTGATCAGATCAAACCTGCCGCACGTCACCGTGCTCGTGAATTGGCCTTGCAAGCGTTGTATCAGTGGCAGATCTCGGGTTATGACGCGAGTAATGCCGAGGCGCGGTTCCGCGCCCAAAACCATATGGGCAAAGCTGATACTGGCTACTTTCACGAGTTGTACAAGGGCGTTAGTAACGACCCTGCTGTGTTGGACGAGACCTTGGCGCCGCACATCGGCCGCCCAGTCAAAGACGTCGATGCCATTGCTCTGAGCATCTTGCGCATGGCTTGCTGGGAGCTGAAAGAGCGTCTGGATGTTCCGTATAAAGTGGTCTTGAACGAGGCCGTCGATTTGGCGAAACGCTTCGGTGCTACCGATGCGCACAAGTTCATCAACGGATCACTGGACAAGCTGGCTGCAGAGTTGCGTGCCATCGAGGTCAAAGCAAACCAGTCATGAGTCTGACGCCGACCCATCCGATTCACTGGTTAGCGGTCGGCCTAGGCAGCGGGCTAACCAAAAAAGCCCCAGGCACCTTCGGCACGATCGGTGGGATGTTGGTGTTTTTACCCGCATTGTGGTTGCCGCCTATTTGGGTATACCTGTGGGTGCTGATCGGCGCGCTGGTGGGTCCCTACATCTGTGGCAGAACGGCTAATGATCTTAAGTGCGGCGATCACGGCTCGATCGTGTGGGACGAATGGGCCGGTATCTGGATCGCCTTGGCGGTTGCGCCGGCCACCTGGTGGGGCTGGTTAATGGCGTTTGTGTTGTTCCGCATCTTCGATATCGCAAAACCTTGGCCCGTTGATAGACTCGAGCGCCTTAAACCGATCGGGTTGGGCATTATGGCTGATGATCTGATGGCCGGTGCCATGGCCGCTATTCCTGTGGCCGCTGTTGGACTTTGGGTCACTCTCTAGCCTCCTAGGGCCTAGGCCTGTCAGGGGGGCGGTGTCAGCCTACTCCCATGTGGATTCTTTTTTTTCTTCCTTGGTTTGCTTGGGCTCAGCCGCAGTGGATGGGCGGGTTTAATGGTGGCTCGTTAATTCAGCTAGGGCCGTCGTTGTTAACCCTGCACCCGGGTCAAGAGCAGCAGGGCGTGACGCTGCTACAAGCCTGGGACAGAGGGGCGCAAGTTCGCTACCAAGGCCGAGTCATCCAATTACCAACGCCAGCCGCTCAAACCAAGATTCAAACTCATGGAACCCTGGTGGCCGGTCAGATTGGGGCGCTCGACGTGAGTTGGCGCATCGATACCGGGGCCTCTGACGTGGTGATCTCGCAGCAGATGGCTCAGCGAATTGGGGCGCCGATGCAGGCGATAGCGGCTAGGATTGAACATGCACAGGGCTTCAGCCCTGCTTGGCAGATGCCAGGCGTGAATTTGGTGCTGGGACCTTGGAAGTTGCCGCCCACTCGGGTGGTGGTTGTGCCCGGAGCGCATCCCAAGCAGCCGTTGTTTGGGTTGGCGGGGTTGAAACATTTTGAATTGCACCTACAACACTCCCAGCTGACGCTCACGCCCATACCCGGCAGTGGTATCATGCCCTCCCACCCACCCTAGAACAGAGTCCTCACGTGATCGAATACATCGATTCTTGCGATCTGCCAACGCGCTTTGCCACGTTCCGAATGCATGGTTTCTGTGAAACCACATCCGAGGGTGTCCGCAAAGAGCACGTGGTACTGACTCTGGGGCAGATGCAGCCGGATCAACCGGTTCTGGCGCGTATTCATAGCGAATGCTTAACCGGTGACGGGTTATTTAGTCTGCGTTGCGACTGTGGTGCTCAACTTGAGGGTGCCATGCAGGCGATAGCCGATGCGGGTCACGGCGCGATTTTCTATCTGCGCCAAGAGGGACGTGGGATCGGGCTGATGAACAAAGTGCGCGCGTATCATTTGCAGGATGACGGAGCCGATACGGTCGAGGCCAATGAGGCCTTGGGATTTGGTGCTGATCAGCGCACCTATGAAATACTGCAGCCGATGGCCAGTCATCTAGACATTCATCAAGTTCGTTTGATGACTAACAATCCACGTAAAGTAGCGGCGATGGACGGCATGGGGATTCAAGTTATCGAGCGGGTTGCTTTGCGTCGTGGCGAGAACCGCCACAACGAGAAATACCTGTCGGCCAAAGGCAGCCGTCTAGGTCATCTATTCGACGAGTAGATCGACGAATCGTTCACGGATTTGACGCTCGATCCCAGCGGCGTCTAAATCGCACTGTGCGTACATTTCAGCCGGTTTAGCACCTTCAAGGTACTGGTCGGGAATTCCCAGCACTAGCACGTCCTTTTGAATCTGGTGATTCGCCAGGCATTCAAGCACAGCACTGCCAGCCCCTCCCATCACCGCGTGATCCTCGACACTGACCAGGGCATCATGGGCGGTGGCGGCGTCGATCAAGGACGATTGATCGAGCGGCTTCACCCACCGCATATCAATCACAGTAGCACCCAGTGACTCGGCCGCCATTTCGACCTCGGTTAGGCGTGTACCAAAGTTTAAAATAGCAATCCGGTGGCCGCTGCGATGCAGCTTGGCCTTCCCAATTTCCAGCGCCTGAGTGGACTGGCCGGCATCGACGCCGCGTCCGGCACCGCGGGGGTAGCGCACGGCGCTTGGACCTGGATGATCGTACGCGCTTTGCAGCAGCTCACGGCACTCAGCCTCATCACTGGGCGTTGCAATGATCATGTTTGGGATGCACCGCAGGTAGGCGATGTCGTAGGCACCGGCGTGGGTCGGGCCGTCCTCGCCGACCAAACCCGCACGATCAATCGCAAACGTCACATCTAGATTCTGGATCGCAACGTCGTGAATCAATTGGTCGTATCCGCGCTGTAAAAACGTCGAATAAATCGCAACGACGGGTTTGAGCCCTTCACAGGCATAGCCCGCCGCCAAGGTCACGCTGTGCTGCTCGCAGATCGCAACATCCTGATAGCGCTTAGGAAAGCGTTCGCTGAACTCGATTAGATCCGAGCCCTCGCGCATGGCCGGCGTGATCGCGACCACCTGTGAATCGCGCTCGGCCAAATCGCAGATCCAGCGTCCAAATACATTGCTAAACGTTTTGGGTTTCGAGGGCTGGGCATCGCTGGTCGCCGCAATCTTGGTGATCGCGTGGAACTTGATCGGGTCACTTTCAGCCGGGGCAAAGCCGCAGCCTTTTTGGGTGACCACATGCAGAAAATTGGGGCCTTCGCGATTCGCTCGGGTGTCAATGGCGTTTAGCAATTGGGGTAGGTCGTGGCCATCAATCGGTCCGATGTAGTTCCAACCCATCGCCTCGAATAGCGAGGCGGGTGAGACCAATGACTTGACCTGTTCTTCGGTTTTACGCGCCAGCTCGGCAGCCGGCGGCAGGATAGACAGCAGTTTGCGAGCGTCGTCGCGCATCCGGGTATAGGCCTGGCTGGACAGCAGTTGGGCCAAGTAGTTGGACAGCCCGCCGACGCTGTCACTGATCGACATGTCGTTGTCGTTCAATACCACCAGCATATTGGCACGGGTGGTGCCGCCGTGTGCCAAGGCCTCAAAGGACATGCCGGCGGTCAACGCACCGTCGCCTATAACTGACACCACACGACGCGGATCGTTTTTTAACTCGGCTGCCAAGGCCATGCCTAAACCGGCACTGATGGTGGTCGAGGAGTGACCTACACCAAAGGTGTCATATTCGCTCTCGTGGCGGGCAGGAAAGGCGGCCAATCCGCCGTTTTGGCGAATTGTTGTAATCTGTTCGCGACGACCGGTCAGGATTTTGTGCGGGTAGGCCTGATGGCCGACATCCCACAGCAGTCGATCTTCAGGCGTATCCAGCAGGTAATGCAGAGCAATGGTCAGCTCAACCACCCCCAATCCAGCACCAAAGTGCCCACCGGACTGGCCGACCGAATACAACAGATACGCACGTAGCTCGTCCGCTAGCTGTGCTAGATCTTTGCGCGGTAACGCTCGTAAATCTGCGGGGCAATCAATCTGATCGAGCATCGGAGTGTGAGGCCGGTGTTCGGGGATTTGGTGGAAGATTCGCATGCGCTCAGTTTACCCCAGCTCAGGCCTGACGAGCGCTTAATTTGTCTAGGATTTGTTCTAGCGGCGCTGGGTGGGATAAATGGCTCAGGCAATGACGCGCTCGGGCCATTAAGTCATCCACAAATTCCTGCGATCCGTCCAAACCGAGCAGATCAACAAAGGTTGATTTTTCTTGGTCGGCGTCGCTGCCGCTGGGTTTGCCCAAGGTTTGGGTGCTGGACGTTACATCCAAAATGTCGTCCTGAACTTGGAACGCCAACCCTAGGGTTTCTGCGAAGGCAATCAGATGGGTCAAGGTCATCGGATCGGCTTGGGCTGCGATGGCACCCAGTTCAACTGAGGCCCGAATCATCGCTCCGGTTTTGCGGCTGTGGACTTGTTCAAGGTTGGCTAAGTCAGTGGGAAGCCCTTCGGCGGCTAAGTCCAGTGATTGGCCATCCACCATGCCCTGAATTCCCGCGCAGCGAGCCAGCACCGTGACCGCATGCGCCAAGTTGCCCATCGGCATCAAGCTGAGGGCGGGATCAGCCAGTGTTTGAAACGCCAGGGTGTTGAGAGCATCGCCTGCCAAAATCGCCTGAGCTTCACCGTGGGCGATGTGACAGCTGGGTTGCCCTCGTCTCAAATCATCATCGTCCATGGCGGGAAGATCGTCATGGATCAGCGAGTAGCAGTGGATCATCTCGACGGCTAACGCGGCTCGATCGCCGAGTCGGGCGTCCGCGCCTAAGGCTTGGCAGGTGGCCCACACCAGCATGGGTCGCAGGCGTTTCCCCCCGGCACTCATACTGTAATGAATGGCCTGATCCAGAGCGGGCGAGGTGGGTGCGATTTGCGGGCGCAACTCGGCCCACAAATCTTCAAAACGAGTGCTCACTCGGCTGCAGGTGTTTGGGTCAATTCACTCACTCGCTGCTCCGCAGCGTTCAACATTTGGCTGCAGGCTTTGGATAGCTGCATGCCCTGTTCAAACGCAGCCAACGCTTCGGCTAACGGCACATCACCTTGCTCTAATCGAGTCACTAGGGCTTCGAGTTGTTCAAGCTGATTTTCAAAGCTGGGATCGCTCATATTTGGTCCTATTAGTCGGTGGTAGCGAGGCTAGCGGCTTTGCAACCAGCTCTCAAGCAATCTCGAACATGGTCGTTACCCTAGCTGACGGGCAAACCTGAATCTCTTGCCTACACTTATTGCGTACTTTACTCGAGATTTTACTAGTGGATTTAGCTTCATTAATCGGCATGCTCGGCGCTTTCGCCATTGTAGTTGCTGCGATCTTCCTCGGCGGTTCGGCTGGCATGTTCCTGAACATTCCGTCGCTGCTGATTGTGATCGGCGGCTCTTTGTGTGTCGTGCTGATTAAGTTTTCGCTGGCTCAGTTTTTGGGCGCGATCAAAGTCGCCGGCAAAGCCTTTATGTTCAAGATTGCCTCACCTGAAGATCTGATCAATGAGGTAGTCGAGCTGGCGAACACTGCGCGCAAAGGGGGCTTGCTGGCCCTAGAGAGCGTTGAGGTCTCACACCCCTTCCTGGGTAAGGGCGTGCAAATGCTGGTCGACGGGTTCGATGAGGCCGTGGTCCGCGAAATGCTCGAAAAGGAAATCCGTCTGTCGACAGAGCGCCACTCCTGGGGCGCTAAGGTTTTCTCGGCTTTGGGTGATGTCGGACCTGCGATGGGCATGATCGGAACTTTGATCGGTCTGGTTCAAATGCTGGCGAACATGAGTGACCCCAAGGCGATTGGGCCGGCCATGGCGGTGGCGTTGTTAACAACGTTATACGGCGCCATGTTGGCGACCATGGTCACCTTGCCGATGGCCGACAAACTCGAGGTTCGACGCGAGGAGGAAAAGCGCGCGAAAATGCTGATGCTGGATGGGTTGTTGGCCATTCAAGCCGGTCAAAACCCTCGCATTATCGAATCTCTGTTGCTGACCTATCTGCCGGGCAAGAAACAAGACGCGGCGGCTGAGGCCACCGCGTAAATGGCAGCCGTCGAAGAAGACCACGAATGCCCCGCAGGCATTCCTGCCTGGGTCATGACCTTTGCCGACTTGATGTCGTTGCTGATGTGTTTTTTCGTTCTGTTGCTGTCGTTTTCAGAAATGGACGTGCAAAAGTTCAAACAGCTGATGGGATCGGTTCAATTTGCTTTTGGTGTGCAAACCGAGATCGAGGCGAAGGCCATCCCCAAGGGCACCAGTATCATCGCCCAAGAATTCTCGCCAGGAACGCCACGTCCGACGTTGGCCCAGACGGTGCAACAACAAACTACCAATCCCAATCAGTCGACTTTGGATATCCCACCACCAACGTCAGACACCACACCCAAGCAAAGTGAACAGGCCAGCGCCGAGGACTCGGCTGAGGGCCGCGAAAGCAACGCTGAAAATGACAGCGAGACGCCCACCGAGTCGACCGAATCCAATCCCGAGCAATCCTTGGGCGCAGATCAGGGCGTTGCGGATATTGAAAACCTGGACCCCAGTGCCGAGCAGTTAGACCGCGGTGGGTTTCGGGAGCAGCTGGTCTTGCAGACCGAGCGGGATAAAAAAGCCATTCAAGATACGCTGTCTAAAGAGATACGCGATGGTCTGGTCGAGGTTGAAACCCAAGGCCGGAAAATTATTGTTCGCGTAACCGAACAGAACTCGTTTGATCCAGGCCGTGCGGATATCGTGCCCCGTTTTGTGCCGGTGCTTCGAAAAATTCGAGGGATCTTGGCGATTACCCCAGGCTTGGTCAAAATCGAGGGTCACACGGACGGACGCTCATCCACTGGCGTGTTCCGAAACGAGTTAGAGCTCAGTGCGATGCGGGCTAATGCGGTGGCGGGTGAGTTGCTGGCAGGCAGTGTCTTGGATGTCACGCGATTTTCAGTGGTCGGGGTCGGCAGCGCATTGCCTCGCAATAACGGTCTGGGGCCGGATGCGCTGGCTGCCAATCGGCGAGTCGAGATCATTGTTGATCAGGGAATTGGGCCCAGTGACATTCTAGGCAGTAATCTGGAAGCGACGGCCCCAGAGGACCTTCGGATTCGGGAGGATCAGGACACTCGTCTGCGCAGCAGGTTTGGATTGCGCTCTGATGAGATCTTCTGATCAAACCACTCGCTGACGTGAGCTTGTTGTTTGTCGTCTAGCAACACGCCCATTTTGCTGCGCCGGAACAGCGCATCCTCACCACTCATGGCAAACTCATGCGAGAACATCCACTCGAGTTCCGCCTCAAAAAACTCATGGCCAAAGTCTTGGCCCAGCGTCCCTTTTACGATGCTCAGGGCGTCCATTCCGTAGCTGCGCATTAAGCGTCGTTGAGTGATCTCGCTCAAACCACGGTCCTGCAGTCCCACACGCAGGGCGGCCTCATCAAAGTGTTCGGCCCCGGGGAAGGGGGCATCGGCGGTCCATTGCTCCCCCATGGTGGGAAAAATCTCGCTCAGTTTGTCGACGGCTTTCTGAGCCAGTGTCCGATAAGTGGTCAGCTTGCCCCCGTGTACGCTTAGCAACGGTGCGCCCTGTTGCGACAGCACGAGCTGGTAGTCCCGGGTGACTTTCTGCGCGCTTCCATCACCGTCGTCCAGCAAGGGTCTAACTCCAGAATAGGTCCAGACGATGTCCTCTTCACTCAGCTGTCGATTAAAGAAGCGATTGGTCGCTCGCAACAGATAGCTCTTTTCTTCATCAGAGCAGACTGCGCTCTCGGGTTTGCCGGTGATCTCGACGTCGGTGGTGCCGATTAAGCTGAAATGATCCAGCCAAGGCAGAACAAACACCACGCGGTTGTCGTCGTTAGGTAGGATGAACGCACGTTCTTCGTCATACAATTTACGCACCACGATGTGGCTGCCTTTGATCAAGCGGGCCGGATAGGGGCTGGATCGATCCACCCCTTTAAACACCTGATCAACCCAAGGACCGGCTGCATTCACGACCGCACGTGCGTGCAAGGTCTCGACGCCGTCAGGGCCCTCAACCGTCACACTCCAGTGATCGCCGTGGTCTTTCGCATCGACGAACGCGGTTCGGGTTCGAATGTCTGCGCCGTAATCCGCGGCCTGACGCGCGTTCAAGATCACCATTCGAGCATCATCTACCCACAAATCGGAATACTCGTACCCCTTCTGAGCATGCGATTGCAGCAATTCCGAACGGTCGGTCCAGATAGAGGTGGCAGGCAGTGTGACGCGCTTACCTAGGTGGTCGTACAAAAACAGGCCTATGCGAACCAGCCAGTTGGGACGTCCGCCTGTTTGGTGAGGCAGACGAAAACGCAGGGGCCATGCGATGTGCGGAGCTTTCTTCCAAAGTACTTCGCGCTCTTTGAGCGCTTCATGAACCAGGCGAAACTCATAGTGCTCCAGATAGCGCAGTCCGCCATGAATCAGCTTTGAGCTGTTCGAACTGGTGGCACCGGCCAAGTCATCTTTTTCCAGCAACGTCACAGATAGTCCGCGGCCCGCCGCATCATTAGCGATGCCGCAGCCGTTGATTCCGCCACCAATGACGATTAAGTCTTGCATTGCTTTGCGCTCGTAAATGTTCGTTGTAAATTAAATTAACCCAAAACGAACCTTTGTGAAAGCGTCTAATCGAGATTCGCTTTATGCTTCGAAACATGAATCCACGTGATAAACAAATACTCGAGCGTGCCCGCGAGCAAGGCTTTATTTCGGTTGAGGATATCGCCGAGCAATACCAAGTGACCTTGCAGACAGCACGGCGTGATTTAACTCGGCTAGCCGATCTGGGTTGGTTGTCGCGAGTGCGTGGGGGAGCGGTTCCGATTGGCGAGACCGAAACCAGCGAGTACATCCGGCGAAAACAGAGCGGCCGCGGCGCTAAGCGCGCTATTGCTGCGCGGGTTGCTGCCCGAATTCCTGATGGCGCCAGTTTGTTCATCAACATTGGCACGACCAACGAGGCGGTGGCCGAGGCGCTGATCGAGCGGACGGGTCTGCAGGTGGTGACTAATAACATCCATGTGGCTGCGATCTTGTCATCACGCACGGATGCGCGGGTCATTATTGCGGGTGGCGAAGTGCGCAGCGAAGACGGCGGGGTGGTCGGGGATGCGACGCGCGACTTTATCGATCAATTTCGTCTGGATTTCGCGGTATTGGGAATCAGTGCAGTGGATGCCGAAGGGGTACTACTAGAGCACGATTACCGCGAGGCCAGAATTGCCCAAGCCATTATGGCGAATGCGAAACATCGGATGCTGGTTGCCGAGGGAGTGAAATTTACACGCAGTGCGATGACTCGGGTGGCCGATTTATCATCGATCCAAGAGGTATACAGCGACATTGAGCGTCCTGAACACCTCTCAGGTTTTCAAAAATTGGCGTGGGTCAGAGCAGCTGAGAAATAAGGCTGATCGCTACCCCAGCAATCATTAACACTAACCCTGTTCGGTGCAACTTGAACTCCATTGGGTTCATGTCCATTTTCTTTTCCCAAAACCGCAACAGGCCTGACCAGTTGTTGGTGCGATTCGCGCTCATGACCAGCGCTGCGACTATCAGAATCAGTCCTAGGTAAAAGGCGGTGGTGTGAATCAGGGTTATGCTCATATCAATCCATTAGTTTTTCGGAAGCGGCGTCATCCTATCGGAAAGTCGGCGGTCTCGCCCACCTAGCGCTTGGTTGTAGATCGTGGCCGCCGCCATCACTTTCTTGACGTAGTTGCGAGTCTCTTTAAACGGAATCGTCTCTACCCAGATGGCTGGATCCATATCAGGTTGATTTAGCCAGCGTTGCACGGCGTTAGGGCCTGCGTTGTACGCTGCACTGGCGACTAATGCGTTGTAGCCAAACTGTTGATACATCTGGGCCAAGTAATCGCTGCCCAGATTCACATTGACCTGCGGATCGACCAAGGTGGCCGAGCCCTGCCACGGAATGCCCATTCGCTGGGCTTGTTTTTTGCCCGTCGCTGGCATGATTTGCATAAGGCCCAAGGCACCAGCACGGGAGCGCACGTCGATTTGAAACAGGCTCTCGGTGCGTGTCAGTCCCAGTAACCAATCTTCATCGACCTCTCGGTTTTGCATGACCCGGCGCAGCGCGTCGGGATACATATGCAAGGTGTCAGTCTGTCTGGAATTGACTGCGCCACGCACTTCTTCGCTGGACCAGCCCCACTGTTGAGCCAGCTCAGTTGCCGCTTGCTTTTCGCTCAGCGAAAATTGATTAAATACCCATCGCCATTGCGATCGAGCTCTGGAGTCCAACCCCGCGTCTAACAAAGCTTTGGCGATTTGGACCGGATAACGGTTTAGCAGGGCGGCAACGCTGCCAGCATCGCGGTGGTTTGGGCGTAGCGTCGCATAAGGCTGATTTAATTGATCGGCCGCCAGCATCCCGTAGTAGTCCAAGCGCGTTGCAATGCTACGCCAATAGGGATTGGGTTGGTTCAGCTGAGCGGCCGCCATGCCTCGCCAATACTGCCAGGCACTGCTGGATCGTAAGCTGGCAGGTAACTCATCAATGCGCTGGGCGACTTGCATCCAGCGTTGATGACGCAGGTGATAGCGAATCTCCCATTCGCGCAGGCTGCGGGTCTTCAGTGGCCGTTTTAGTGATTCCAGCGCCTCGGCGGTATCTGGGTGATCATCCAAAATGAAGTGCACCGCCTGCCATTCTCGTAGATCTGTGTCCTCGGCACGTATCCAATGGGCTGCGCCGGCCGGGTCTTGGCCGATAAGGCTGCGGATGGCCGGACTGCGAGATTCGCCATCGGGATAGCGCGCCAGATAAGCAGAGGGGTCTTGTCTGGCCAAGGCATAAGCCTCAGCGCGTTGTGTGTTTTTCGGGCCAAGGCGGCGGGCCAGCTCAATCGCCTCGCTGAATCGATTTTGGGTCAGCAAGACTTTAACCCGTTCACTGCGGGACCAATCGCTGATCCAGTCTTTGCTTTGGGCCAGCGTTAAAAATCGTTGGCACGATGTACCTTGTGCACCATTGACGTACAGACGGTGCGCTGATTTAGGTTGATCCACACCAGTTTGCGTGCGGGCAAGGCGATAGCTGCATTCGCTGGCGGTGGTATCGCCGGGGCGGTACAGCTGAACAATTAAGTTCCAATCGTCATTTTGCATCGCCAGCTCGATCCAGTGCTGACGCAAGCGATTCACGCTGATGTGGTCCTTATAACGAGTGAGGACGTCGGTGATTGTCTCGATCGCAGGCAAATCGTCGGATCGTCGCATCACTTCGATATGCAACTCGGCCTGGCCGGGAGTGCCGTCCAATTCTGGCAGCTGCCAGATTTCAGAACCCTGCTCAATCGCCAGCCACTGCTCACGCATGGCTGTACCGTCGGAGTATGACGGCTTGGCAAATAGGCAAAGCAACCCCACAACGAGGGTTAACGCAGGAGAGGTGCGATGACTCATTGGTTTATTACAGGCGCGACTGGCTTTATCGGTCAAGAATTTATCCATCGTGTGTTGGCGCGTGGCGATCAAGTCACTGGTCTGACGCGTAGATTGTCACCTTCCCATAATTCCAAAGTAAATTGGGTTACTGACGTCAAACAAATTCCATCAGATACCGATGTCATTCTGAATCTGGCCGGTGAAGGCATCGCGGATCAACGCTGGAGCGATACCCGGAAACAGGCGTTACGGGATTCACGTATCGCTTTGACCGAAGCGCTGGTGAAAAGTGCCAATCAGTTGAACATTAAGCAGGTGATCAGCGGATCTGCTGTGGGCTTTTATGGCAGTGGCGAGCAGGTCGATGAGTCAACCGGTCAAGGCCAAGGTTGGGCGGCACAATTGTGCTGTGATTGGGAGCAGGCGGCTGAAGGGTTTGATGCGCCGACGGCGATTATCCGTTTGGGCGTGGTCTTGGGCCCGGGCGGTTTTTTGAATCGGACGCTGTTGCCGTTTTCGTTGGGTCTAGGTGGACCCATTGGCAAAGGGCAGCAGGGTTTCAGTTGGATTCACCGTGATGACGTGGTGTCGATGATCCTGTGGTTGGCTGAGCACGGCAAGACGGGTGTTTACAATGCCTGCGGGCCCCAAGCGATCAGCAATGCTGACATGACTCGCGCGTTGGCCGGAGCCGTCAAGCGGCCGGCATTTTTGCCCGCACCGCCGCCGGTGCTCAAACTAATATTCGGACAGATGGCGCAGGAGCTGTTGCTGGAAGGTCAAAAAGCCCTGCCCAAGCGCGCGCTTGAGGAGGGCTTCGAGTTTGCCTACCCCACGATTGAGCAGGCCATGCAACAAGCGGTCGCTAGTAAGCGGTCTGGCTCCAAGGGCGGCTGAGTCCGGCCGCGCGATTGCGGGCCTGATCCAACAGCTCCATGCTGAAGGCCGCGCTAAGCGGTAACACTTCAGACAGGCGTGAAAAGCTAGGATGCTCGCGCCAGTCAGTAGGCAGCCCGCGCAGGCTGAGTAGCTTGCGATGCATCTTTGCAAAAATGACAAGATCGGCTTCGTCAGCCAAATCCTGTTGACCTGGCTTGTCAGGGTTGGCCGTCGCAATCGTGTCGGTCAGCTGGCCTAATCTCCACTCTTTGATCAACATCCGAGTGGTCTCTCGGCCACATGCGATTAGAGCCTCTTGAATGGCCTCGGGGTTGCGAGCCAGTTCTGGATCTTCGTCGATGTACCCCAATAGGATCAGCGGCCCAATCTCGGCCCACATCACTCGGATTTCAATGTCCTCAGGTGTGCCTAGCTGAGTCTTATCGCTGAGTGTCCGGACCATTGAAGCCAACTCCAGCGCACGCTCCCAATGTTGATGCCACGCCTTCTCGACCGTGGCGTGCTTGAACTCACCGACGGGCTGGGCTGCGATCAGTGCTCGTAAGGTGGCGGGCGGTAGCGCTTGCAGAACCTCTCGGGCGCGTGTTTCGCCGGAAATATTTGTGTCAGTTAGCTGGGCGCAGCGAATAGCGCGCGCGGCCAGAAGCGGATCCGCCAGAATCAGGCCGATCAGTCCCGAATCTGTCGAGTTCTCGGCCGCAGCTTTTAGGCCGTGCCCGACCTGCGTTGGGTAGTGCCAGTTCAGTCGTCGTGCCGATAAATCGGCAGTCATGTTCAGATAGAACGGATACTTGGACAGCTGCGGATCTTGCATGTTAAAGACCCGAATCTCGTCATTCACCTGAATTTGCTGCATCAGATGCTCGAGTTGGCTGTGCTCAATGCTAATCAGCACTGAGGGCAGTACGACTTCAGCTTTAAACTTACGCGGTCGCAGACGTGCAAGGGCTTTAGCGGCACGCTCAGAGTTGGCGGGTATCTCGGTGCGTCTACCGTCGCTGGCCACCAAGTCGATCTGGCCCTCAAGCAGCAAGTAATCGCGATTATCGTCCGCGCCGATGTCGAACAAGATCGAGCCGGGACGCATGTGCTCGACTTCAAAGAACTGTGACAGCATCACCAAATCATCGGCGGGCAACTCAGCAAAACCCTCAAAGACGCGCAGGCGCTCGGGTTCCACCTGCTTTTGAAATTGACTGATGCCCTGCGTTGTTTCAAGGGCTTTTTTGTTTAGGCCAAACCGCATGGCACACCTCAATAAAAATCTCTGAGACAAGTGTAGTCAGCCCATCCAGCCTTGCTCGGCCAAAGGTTCAACCCAAGCATACGGCGCAGTGTTGAGTCACCGCGTAACCGGCCTGCTCGAGCGCGTGCGATGCACCGGCCATCGTGCTGCCGGTCACGAATACATCATCGACCAACCACAATCGCCCATGGGGGCTGGCGTTTGCTCTAAACCTACCGAGTTCTCGTTGTGACTTGGCTCGATTGCGGCCATGCCAGCTGAGTGTGGGTTGCAGGGTCGATTGGACGGGGATACCCAAGGATTGACCGATGCCAAGCGCCAGGTGGTAGGTCGGATCCCCGCCGCGGCGCCAACGATTCCATAACTGGCTGGGGACCCAGGTAATCGCATCCGGTTTGTCGAGCCCTGACAATTCGGGTGCCAGCGTCTGGCCCAACCATTCGCCTACGGTTCCGTCGCGTCCATGCTTCATCTTTAGTACCAGTCTGCGTAGCGCTCCGTCAAAGCTACCCAGCGCACGTATTTCCCAGGGCTGGGTATTTTCAAACGCGCTGATTCGAAGCGGTCTGGCGATGCATTGGTGTCGGCACGTGCTGCACACCAGTGGTCTGCGGGTCAGTCCAAGGCACAAAACACAGTGGTGAGGTATCGGTCGCATGCGGCAACCCTAATGATGGATGGCATGCGCTGACCATGGGCAACGCGCGGATCAGATATTTCCTACCTGTTCGAATTTTGATCACTGGTAAATCAGCGAGAGGGCTTTCTCCTTGACCAAAAAAGGGGCGGCGATACACTGGCGCGGCCAGAGGAGAAACCCATGATTAGAACGGATTGGACCCGCGACGAGATCCAAGAAATTTATCAGCGTCCACTAATGGATCTGTTGCTGCAGGCCCAGACGATTCACCGCGAATACCACCACGCCAATCAAGTTCAGGTGTCGCAACTGATGTCGATCAAGACCGGCGCCTGCCCCGAGGACTGTGCGTATTGTCCGCAGGCGGGTATTTACGATACCGGACTGGATAAAGAAAAACTGGCCGCGATCGAGTCGGTGGTGGCACAGGCTCGTGAGGCCAAAGCCTCCGGTGCCACGCGGTTTTGCATGGGTGCTGCGTGGCGCGAACCGCCCTCCAAGGCGATGCCGGTTCTGACCGCGATGGTCAGTGAAGTCAAAGCCCTAGGGTTAGAGACCTGCATGACGTTGGGAATGCTGGACGAGCAGCAGGCCGGCACGCTGGCCGAGGCGGGGCTGGACTATTACAACCACAACCTCGATACCTCGCCAGAACACTACGGCAACATCATCACCACTCGTACTTACGGGGATCGCCTTGAAACGCTGGCCCAGGTTCGAAATGCCGGCATGAAGGTCTGTTCAGGCGGTATTTTGGGATTGGATGAGGCCCAGGGCGATCGGATCGGCTTGCTTCATTCGTTGGCGACCTTGCCTGCTCACCCGGACAGCGTGCCGATCAACCAGTTGGTCAAGGTCGAGGGCACTCCGCTAGAGAACGCAGAAGATTTAGATCCGATCGATTTCGTGCGGACCATTGCGACCGCTCGAATCACGATGCCTGGCAGTGTGGTTCGACTCAGCGCAGGCCGCGAGATCATGAGTGACGAGATGCAGGCATTGTGCTTCATGGCAGGGGCCAACTCGTTGTTTTACGGAGAAAAACTGTTGACCACGCCCAATCCTGAAGCGGATCAAGACCAAGCGCTGTTCCGTCGTATGGGCGTGCAGACCACGGCTCATGGTGACCCAGTAAAACGAGATTCCGCTGTTCAGACGTACACGCCTGCCGCCAAGAGCGCCCATGAACAGGCGGTGGATCGTCTGGCTCGGGACGCAATGGCGCAGTGAGTGCGTGGCTGGATGCTGCGCGTGAACGACGCGAGGCATTGTTAGAGGCCGATTTACTTCGCACGCCCAGCGTGATCAGTGGCCCTCAACAGGTCGATACGCGGATTAATGGCCAGCGTGTCATCAATTTCAGCTCGAATGACTACCTCGGCTGGGCCAATGATCCGCAACAAATCGAGTGGCTGTCACAGGGCGCTCGACAGTTTGGGGTGGGCAGCGGTGCGTCGCACTGGGTCGTGGGCCACGGCGATGCGCACGAATACCTAGAGGCGACGATCCGAGCATGGCTCGGCGTCGAGTCTGTTGCGCTCTTTGCAACAGGCTATCTGGCGAACTTGGCGGCCATCTCGGCTTTGGCCTCGGACTGCGCGGTGCACCAGGATCGCTTGAATCACGCCTCACTGCTGCAGGCGGGGCAGCTATGCGCGAGCTCCCGACGTTTTCCGCACCTTGATACGGCGACCTTGTCACAGCGCCTAAGCCGCGAAGCTGATCGTTGCTTGGTCGTCAGCGATGGAGTGTTCTCGATGGATGGTGATGTGGCTGATGTGGCAGAGCTACAGGCGGTCTGCGCTGAGCATGATGCGTTGCTGATGATCGATGACGCGCACGGATTCGGCGTGTTGGGCCAGCACGGCCGTGGTTGCACGGATACCCATTCGCCGGCGTTGGTGATGGGGACGCTGGGCAAGGCCATCGGGGCAGGCGGGGCGTTCGTTGCCGGCACTGAGTCCTACGTTGAATGGATCCGCCAGGCGGCAAAGCCCTACACCTACACCACGGCCCTGTCCCCTGCACTGGCCTGGGCTGCAGCCTGTGCGATTGAACGATTGCAGCGCGAGCCCGAACACCAAGCCCAACTGGCGGAGAACATCCGTTATTTCATTCAAGGCTGCGAGGCAGCGGGAGTGAATTTGTTGCCCAGTTATTCAGCAGTCCAGGCCTGTGTGTTGGGTGAAAACTCGGTTGCACTGGAAGTCAGTGCGAAACTTCGTGCCCAAGGCCTGTGGGTCGCGGCTATCCGTCCTCCAACGGTTCCGCAGGGCACCGCCCGTTTAAGAATTGCGCTGTCGGCGGCTCATCGGCGCGAACATTTGGATCAACTGATTGATGGGTTGCAGCAATGCGTTGGCAGCTAATCGGCGGGTGGGGTGTCGAGGCCTCGGTCTTGGCTGATTTAGCCGGCCCCGAGGATTCCTGCGTGAATTGGCACCAGGCCCAGCCGCCCGCTCAGCCCAGCTGGGTGCTGGGGTGGTCATTGGGTGGTGTGGTGGCGAGCGACTGGCTGGCCCATCCCAATGTGTTGGGTGTCATGACCCTGTGCACACCGGCGCATTTTAATGAGCAGGTAGATATGCGCACGTTCGCGCGCCTACGAAAGGCGATTCAGCGAGATCCCAAGGTCGCACTGGATCGATTTGCCGATTGGTTATTGCCTAGCATGCCCAAGGAATACTTGAATCCCTATCAGTTGCTGGCTGGGTTGGATCGTTTGTCGACCAGTCATTGCGCCGCCCAGTGGCGATTGCGCAACAAGCCCCAGCGACATTGGGTCGGTGCTGATGATCCACTGTTCCAGGACGCAGAGCAAACTGCGCTAAACGGCGATCATCAGATTCCAATGACCCATGCATCCCAGATACGTCAGGCCATGCAAGAGATGACCCGTGAGCTTTGACCGTTTCGCCAAGGCGTATCACCAAAACGCGCATTTTCAGCGTCAGATTGCAGGTCAGCTGGCCTTGCAGGTTGAGTCCAACGGACTGGGTTTGGATCTGGGCTCAGGCACCGGATTTGTTGGGCAGGCACTTGCTACCCGCAACTTTATTGAGGTAGATCGAAGCGCGGCGATGCTGGCGTGTTCAAGCCATGGTGCCAAAATCGTAGCCGCCGCTGAGGCCTTACCCTTTCGTAGCGACTGCTTTGATTGGGTGGTCTCGAGTCTGGCCCTGCAATGGGTGGGGCGGACCGATGAGTTGCTTCGGGTGTTGCGTCCCGGTGGTCGCTACTATGCAGCGATCGTGTTGCCTGAATCGCTGCCCGAGCTGGCACACGCCCGACGCAGAATCGGCTTGAATACGGTGGCCCAATTGCCCCAGGCGCAACACTGGCAGGATCAACTGCCGGGGCAGCATCGAATCGAGACGGTGGAGTTGGCGTTCGACTCGCCACGCGAGGCGCTGGCATCGGTGCGCGACATCGGCGCGGGAGGCTCATCTCACGGTTCTCTTTCACGAGCGCAGCATCGTCAATTGCTAGACGCACTGGGTCGCTCGCTGACGTATCAAATTCTGTGGATTCAAGGAGTGTGTGAATGAGCCACATTATGATCGCTGGAACGGACACGGATATCGGGAAAACTCACGTGGCTGCGGGTCTACTGGCCAATGCCCGACTGGAGCACCACCGGTGTTTGGGATTAAAGCCGATTGCGGCCGGCGCTGAATATCATGATGGTCAAGCGTATTCGGATGATGCCGCTCGGCTGGCCCGTGGTGCCGGCTTTTCAGGCCCGTTGAGCGAGATTAACCCGTATTTGTTCGAAGCGCCGATTGCACCCCATGTCGCCGCACAGCAGCAAGGTGTTCGCATCACGGCGCAGCAAGTGGCCCACTGGGCGCGTCAACAAGCCCAGGGATATTCACACGTGTTACTAGAGGGGGCGGGTGGTTGGCGAGTGCCGTTAAATGAGGACGAACTGTTCAGCGATATTGGAGTTGAGCTGGGCTGGCCTGTGGTTTTAGTGGTCGGGATGCGTCTGGGGTGTATCAGCCATGCACTGTTAACGGCCGAGGCGATTCGTGCGGACGGCTTGGTCATTGCCGGCTGGATTGCCAATCGAATTGATCCCCAGCAGGCAGCCTATGACGAGAATCTTGAGACATTGAAAAAGCGCCTTGCGGCGCCTTTTTTGGGTCAGGTGGATCATGCAGACTCCACCGTTGAGCAGGTCGCTGATCAGCTGATATGGCCGGCAAACGCCTGACGTAGCTGCTGATACTCCGCTAGTTGCAGTCGAGGGCCAAAGGTCTCGACGACTCGGGCAGCAACGATGCAGCCAAACTGAGCACTTTGGGCGTAGTTCCAACCGCTCAATACACCGTGCACAAACGCACCGGCAAACGCATCACCTGCACCGTTAGTGTCGACGGCATGGGCTTCAGAACCTTCAACACTAAACACACCTTCGTGTGAGGCTACCAACGCGCCTTTCTCGCCCAGGGTGACGACCACTTCTTTGGCCCATGGCTTGATTGCCTCTAGGCCGGCCTCAACGCTGTCGGTCTCGGTGAAAATCTGCAGCTCTTCTTCATTGCAGAACAGCAGATCCACACCACCTGCAAACAGCTCTTCAAGCTGAGGCTTGAAGTACTGGGTCAATCCCGGGTCAGAGAACGTGGCAATCACTTTCACGCCGGCCTCTTGGGCGATGCGTTTGGCCTCGATTGCGGTCGCTCGGCTGACGTCCGAGGTGATCAGGTAACCTTCAAGGTAAATCACCTGAGAGTTCTGAATGACCTCGGGATCTAGCGCTGTGACTTGCAAGTCGCCCGTAACGCCTAGCGAGGTGTTCATCGTGCGCTCGGCATCCGGTGTCACCATGACAAAGCAGCGCCCGGTGACACCGTCGGTCATGTGATCCTCCGCGTTGGTGTCCACGCCTGCGGCGCGCATGTCCTGAACGTAGAATTCGCCGTTTTCATCATTGCCCAGCTGGGCCGCGTAGTAGCCTTTCGAGCCCATCGCGACGGCAGCGATTACGCTGTTGGCGCCACTACCGCCACAGGCTTTACTCGGGTTGCCTTGACGCTGAGTCATCGTGTCCAGCACAACGTCAGCACGATCTGGCTCGATCAGGGTGGTTAGGCCCTTCTCGATTTGCAGCTCGGCCAATAATTCATCCGTGGTGTGGAATTCATGATCGACCAGCGCGTTGCCCAGCCCGAAGATGTCGTATTTCATAGGACCGCCGCGATGGCATCGCACAAGGGGTTGATGTTGCTGGGCGTGATCGCTGCCACGTTGATGCGTCCGCTGCGAACCGCATATACACCAAACTCGTCTTTTAGACGGTCCACTTGTTCGGGCGTAATGCCGGCAAAGCTAAACATCCCGTTTTGGCCCGCGATAAAGCTGAAGTCTTGGGCGACGCCTCGATCAGCCAGCCCTTGCGTCAATCCGGTGCGCATATCGGCAATACGTGAGCGCATGCCCGTCAATTCTGTTTCCCACTGTGCGGTCAGCTCTTGTGAGCCTAAAACGGTCGCGACAATAGAGCCGCCGTGGCTAGGTGGGTTCGAGTAGTTCGAGCGGATTGAGATTTTAACGTGGCTAAAGGCTGCCTCGGCGCTGTCACCATCCACATCGATTAAGGTCAGTGCACCAATTCGCTCGTTGTACAAACCAAAGTTCTTTGAAAACGAGGCGGCCACCAGCAGCGGGATGTTTTTCTCGACCAATGCCAGTAGTCCCTGACGATCGTCACTCAGCCCTGCACCAAAGCCCTGGTAGGCGAAATCAACCAGGGGTAACCAGCCTCCGGCTGCAGCCGCATCAGCAATCTGCTTCCACATGGCCTGATCGGGATCAACTCCTGAAGGGTTGTGACAGCAACCGTGCAATACCACGACATCTTTGCTGTCGATGTTGGCCAAGTCTTCTAGGAAACCAGCGCTATCCATGCCACGGCTTGGAGCATCGTAGTAGCGATAGACGGCGGTCTTCAGGCCGGCGGCTTGAAAGATCGCTTTGTGGTTAGCCCAGGTAGGGTTAGAGATCCAAACGGTAGCCTCGGGGTTGGATTTGGCAATAAAGTCCGCCGCTACACGTAATGCGCCGGTGCCGCCGGGTGCCTGTGCGGTTTTGACGCGAGCATCGCCCAGCAACGCGTGTTCCGCACCCAATAAGAGAGATTGAGCCAATTTTGGCAAGCTCGGATGTCCAGCAATGCCTAAGTACGATTTAGTGGTTTCACTGGCCAGCAACAGCTCTTCGGCTGTCTTGACCGCGGCCATAATGGGCGTTGTGCCGGACTCGTCTTTGTATACCCCAACGCCGAGGTTAATTTTGTCGCTGCGCGAATCGGCATTAAATGCGTCGTTTAGACCCAAAATTGGATCGGCGGGAGCAGGGCTGAGGTGATACATGAGGCATCCTGTTAAGTTGCGCGAAAAGACAGGTCGAATAGTACACGCCAGCCCATTTGAGTGCGAGTGAGCAGGGGTGGATTCGACCAATGTTCCGGCCTAGGTCGAAGGTGCATACAAACAACCTTTACACTGCCCCTGAATGACGGGATATTAGCGTTATGCGAGGTGCCCCTCTGGCGCCGGTAATCGTTCGAAAGGATCAGCGATTTTGACTGAAGAAACACCCGAAATCAAAGGCGAAAAGCCAACTCACGTCGTAGGCATTGGTGCCTCGGCTGGTGGTTTAGAAGCCCTTGAAAAATTATTTAGCGACATGCCTTTGGAGTTGGGCTTCGCATTTGTGGTGGTGCAGCACTTGTCACCCGACTTTGAATCACTGATGGACGAGCTGCTGGCGCGTCACACATCAATGTCGATTCACCGCGTTATCGATGGCATGGATGTCCTCGCAAACTCGGTTTACTTAATTCCTCCACGCAAAGAAATGATCATCGCAGACGGCAAGCTGCTCTTGACTGATCGCGACCCCGCACCGGCCTTTACGTTGCCGATCGACATGTTCTTCCGCTCACTGGCCGATGACTTCGGGCCGCGTTCTATTGGTGTCGTATTGTCGGGTACCGGTACTGACGGTACCCGCGGTGTACTAGAGATTAAAAAGTCTGGTGGCTTGGTGCTGGTTCAATCACCTGAAACGGCCAAGTTTGACGGCATGCCGCGCAGTGCCGTGGGCACCGGCGTTGCCGACAAGATTCAATCCCCCGAATTGATGGGCGCGACCTTGCAGGCCATATCGTCTGCTTCGCCCAGCTTTGGCAGCCTTAGCCTGCTCGAGGACGAGGAAGCCGACGCAACGCCTCATGGCCGGATTTTGGTCATGCTGCGCGAGCGCTACGGCATCGATTTCACGTTATACAAGCCGGGCACCATCGGTCGCCGGATCGAGCGCCGCATGGCGATTCGAAACATTGGATCCTCTAAGGATTATTTGACTCGCCTGTCACAAGACGATGAAGAACTGGAAAACCTGTACCGCGATTTGCTGATCGGTGTGACCGAGTTTTTCCGTGACCCCCAAGCCTTTGAGATTTTGTACAACAACGTGCTCGAGGACATGGTCGACAAGCTGTCCAACGAGCGCAGTCTGCGTATTTGGACGCCGGGTTGTGCCACTGGCGAAGAAGCCTACTCACTGGCTTTGATGTTGCACGAGCTCGCAACCGCCAAGAACAAACCACTGAACGTTAAGATCTTTGCTACCGATTTGCACCCGGGTGCGCTCGAGGCAGCCGGCGCCGGCCTGTATCGTCGCGAAGCGCTGAGCAACGTCTCCGAAGAGCGTCTGGAGCGTTACTTTATTCCTCAGTCAGACGATCACACTTTCCGTGTGTCGCCTGAATTACGTCGCATGGTCGTGTTTGCACCGCAAAACGTCACCAAGGATCCGCCGTTCACCAAAATTGATTTGGTCAGCTGCCGTAACTTGCTGATCTATTTGCAGCAGCATGTGCAGGATAAAATTCTGTCGTTGTTTCACTTCTCGCTGAACAAAGGGGGCGTTCTGTTCTTAGGCCCCAGCGAAACCGCGGGTGTGCTGGAATCAGAATTTGATACGGTCGACCGTCACTGGCGTCTGTACCGAAAGCGTCGCGATGCACGTCTGACTTCGGTCAGCCGCTTTCCGATGTCGTCGATGGCAACCCTGGCGCCGGTCAATCAATCGCACATGCCAACCGAGGCGGTCGACATTCCGCGCTCACCGCAGTCTGAAACGATCCGTCTGCTGAAAACCTATGACGCGTTGCTGGACATGTACATGCCAGCTGGCTTCTTGGTGGATGTGCACGGCAACGTGATTCACGTGTTCGGTGATGTCGGGGCCTACACACGTCCTTTGTTAGGCCGTCCGACGGTTGATCTGTTGGATATTCTGATCGACGAGCTGAAAATTGCAGCCGGCGCCGGTATCCAGCGTGCCTTCAAAGAGCGCAGCGTGGTCAGTTACGGCGGCATTCGCATTGGCAGTGAGGACGAGGGTCAGCTGGTCACTGTGACCGCGCGTCGCGTGAACTCGGGCCAACATGCCGAGTCAGCGCGTGTCGAGCACATCCTGATTACTGTGTCTCCGCAAGAGCCAGCACCGTTGCACCCCAGCGGTATCGAAGAAAACATCGCGATGATGCCAATCGAGCACTTGGACATGTCCGAGGAAGCCCGTGAGCGAATCAATGCGCTGGAATACGAGCTGCGCTACACCAAAGAGCACCTGCAGGCGACCAACGAAGAGTTGGAGACCTCAAACGAGGAGCTCCAGGCCACCAACGAAGAGATGATGGCCTCCAACGAAGAACTTCAGTCAACCAACGAAGAACTTCACTCGGTCAACGAAGAGTTGTACACGGTGAACGCCGAGTACGAACGCAAGATCTCTGAGCTGACTCGACTGACCGCTGACATGGACAACCTGCTGCAAAGCACGGATCTGGGTACGGTGTTCGTCGATAAAGAAGCGCGTATTCGTAAGTACACACCTGCGGTCGCCAGTACCTTCAGCCTGATTCCGCAGGACATTGGTCGTCCGATCGACCACTTCGCCCACCGAATTCGTGATCCGAACATGATGGAGCACATTCGTACCGTGCTCGAAACCGGTGAGCGGGTTGAACGTGAGGTTCAAAACCGTGCCGGCGACTGGTTGCTGATGCGTGTGTTGCCCTACCGCACTGAAGATGCAGAGATGGAAGGGGCGGTATTGACCCTAGTCGATGTGACTCAGCTGAAGGGCACCGAGGAGCAACTCAAGCAATCAATGCGTGATCTGCGTGCCTCTAACCAAGAGTTGCAGCAGTTCGCGCATATTGTCAGCCATGACCTAAAGGCTCCGATTCGCCATATCCACTCGCATTGCATGCAAGTGCGCGAGTTGTTAGGCGAGGAAGTCACGCCCGAGGTCGCGGAATTGTTAGATCGCATGACCTCAAGCGCCAAGCATATGATCGGTCTGATCGAAGGTTTGCTGGCCTACAGCCGCGTCGGCGGCGGTGGCGCTGAAATGACACCGACAGATCTAGATGGTGTGTTCCAGACGGTTGTGCAGCAGATGCAGGAAGAGATCGATGACGCAGATGCGGTGGTGGTCTCTGATCCATTGCCCACCATCATGGGTGATCGAATTCAGCTGGTTCAGCTGCTGCAGAACCTGATTGAAAACGCGTTGAAGTTCCGCTCGAACGAGCGCCCACGGGTCTACATGTCGGTCAAAGCCCGCGGTAGCCACTGGGTATTCTCGGTCCAGGACAACGGCATCGGTATTGATGCCAAGTTCGCCGAGAGTGTCTTCGAGGTGTTCCGTCGTCTGCACGACAGCGAAACCTATGCTGGTACCGGCATGGGCTTGGTCATCTGCCGTAAAGTCGTCGACCGTCATGGCGGGCGGATCTGGTTGGATCGTCGCGGTGGCATGGGCTCTACCTTCTTCTTTACGTTGCCGATGATGGAGGCTGACCGCCCTAAAGACGTGACCAAAGAAGGCGAGACGCTGGATGACATCGTGCTAGGCATCAAAGGCGACGGCTAGTGCGGATCTTACTAATTGAGGACAGTCCGGATGATCGTTTCTGGCTGTCCCGATTGGTCAAGCGTTGGGATAGCGATGTTGACCTGGTTAGTGTCGCGGATGCCGAAAGGGCGTTTGAACAGCTTCAAAACTCTACATTTGATTTGGTGCTGACGGATCAAAATTTGCCCGGACAATCTGGCGTCGATCTAATCCGCACCTTGCGAAAGCAATCCGATTGGACGCCAGTGGTGGTCATTACCGGTCGCAATAGTATCGAGACGGCAGCGCATTCGGCCCAAATCGGTGCCGCGGCCTACTTAGCAAAAGATACGTTGGACGAGCAAATTCTGGCCGGCGGCATTCAGCGGGCTCAGGGTGCTCAGGTGCGCAATCTAGAGCTGGATCAATTGGATCTGGATCTGGCGGGCATGTCAGAGCGAATCAGCGGTCGTGTGCTGGCGACCTTTGATGAGTTGCGCAACGACATGAGTGCGATTCGAAAACGTCCGAACCGCGAGGATCCCGAAGCCACGTTGCAGGCGATTGATGCACTCGAGACCGAAAGCCTACGGATTGAACAGCGCGTCAAAGATGCGTTGAAACAGTTTGAACGGGCAATGATGACCTAGGCTTTGTGCGCAACCAAGGTGGCGCGAAGCGGGGCAGGGTGGCCTTCAATCGTCAACTTCGGATTGGATGGATCCAAGGAGCTTTCTAAGCTTTGGCCATCGATCCAATCCGTTTTTCGCTGCTCCTCCTCGGTGGTCCAGGTCACGTCGATGCACTTAATGTCGACAAAACCGCAGCGTTCTAGCCACAGCGTTAAGGCTTTCACAGAGGGTATGAACCAGCAGTTTCGCATTCGAGCGTATCGATCCTGCGGTACCAATACGGAATTCACATCCCCTTCGATCACCAAGGTTTCCAAGATTAAGCGGCCGCCACTTTCGAGCTGCTCACGCAGTTGTACCAGATGCTCAATTGGGCTGCGTCGGTGATACAGCACTCCCATGCTCAAAACCAGGTCAAAAGCAGAGCTGGCAGGCATGGCCTCTAGCGGGATTGGCCAATAATGAATCCTAGGGTCCTGTGCATAGTGCTGGATGGCGGCAAACTGAATCGCGAACAACAGCGAGGGATCGACACCCAACACTTCATCGCAGCCTGCCTCTAGTAGGCGCCACATGTGGTAGCCACTGCCGCAGCCAACATCTAATGCACGGCGGGTATCTGCCGGCACGGCTTGGCGTATGCGTTCCCACTTCAAGTCCGAGCGCCATTCAGTATCGATGGACTGATCGAATAGCTGGTAGGGTCCTTTACGCCAAGGCTTGAGGGCTTCTAGGCAGGCCAGAAGTCGCTCGGGTTCGGCTAGGTGCCCGCGAGGGCCGACCCACCTTGAGAGGGTCAGGCTGTCGATGTTTCCGGCGGGCAAAGCCTCTAAAATCTGGCACCACTTGGGCAGGTTGCCGTGTTTCAACCAGGGCGCGAAATCGATGTGTTCTGCGATCTGAGCTAAGCGATCTGAAGGTTGTGGCCAGTGCGGCTGGACCCATGGAAACTCGGTCATTTAATTGCGATCATCGCCATAAAGTTCAGCGTCTGAAACCACACCCTGACGGTCTTGAATCCAGCTGCCAAGAGTCGTGCTTCGTGAACTTCCCGAGTCTCGGGAATCATCACGTTCTCCAGGGCAGAGCGCTTTTGGGCAATTTCTAGTTCTGAGTAACCGTTCGCACGTTTGAAGTCCCAGTAGACCTCTTGGGCCCAACTGGCCTCGTCTGGATCGGTAAAGGTGATCTTTTCCGCCAAAATCAGCACGCCGCCAGGGCGTGTGTTGTCTGCGATTCGTTTGATGAACGCGTCACGCTGGTCAAAGGCTAGAAATTGCAGGGTCAGAATCAGTGAGCAAACCGACGCGTTTTCAATGCGTTGCTCCAACACATCGGCCTGCACCAAATCAATTGGGCGGTCTTCCAAGGCCCGTGAGTCTGCTAGAAAGTTGCGCGCCCGATCGATCATGGCCGGTGAGTTGTCCACCGCAATGATGCGTGTATCTGGAGTACGTACATGCCGAGCCATGCTCAGTGCACTGGCTCCTAGGCTGCATCCCAGATCGTAGATATGCGTGTTGGGCTGCGCATGCCGCGCGGCGAGAAGGCCAACGCCACCGACCATTTGGCCATAGCCCGGGACGCTTCGACGAATCATGTCAGGGAAGACCTGTGCAACATCGTCGTTAAAGGCGAAGGGGCCTATTTCTTCAAAGGGGGAGGCAAAGACGGCATCTTTCATGCCGCCATTGTCCGGTATTCAAGGCCAAAGGTTAAGCGTTGGCGCTTAACCCTTCGATTTGATGGCAAGTGGTGCGAACCACCATGACCTGATTTTCGATCTCGCCCATCAGGTGGGTCAGTCGCTGACCCACTTGGCTGGCGCGCTCAGCGATGGTCATCAAGGTGCCTTCAATGGCTTCGATTCGGCTAGAGCCGCCCTCAACCTCGTCGCTCAGACGGTCAATCTGATCCACCACCGTGCGAGTGCCTTTGGCCATCTCTTCAACGATCGAGTTTACCTCTTCGGTGGCGTGTGACGTGCGACCGGCGAGGTTGCGTACCTCATCTGCCACTACGGCAAATCCACGTCCCTGCTCGCCCGCTCGTGCCGCTTCAATGGCCGCGTTCAAGCTAAGCAGGCCAGTTTGTTCGGCAATGTCGTTAATCACTCGAGTCACGCTCTGGATTTTCTCACTGCGGGTATTGAGCGCATGAATTTCGGTCAGGGCTTCGCTGGTCGAATCGCTGATGCGGCGAACCTGATTGACGGCTTGGTTTAATTCTTCGCGCTGACTGCCGGCTTCATTTTGGTTGGCTTGAGCAAATTCTAAGGTTGCGCGGGCTTCGGCACTGACGCCCTCAAGTGATTGCACTAGGTTCATCAGGCTAGCGCCGGCCTCGGTCAGGCTTTGAACTTTGGCGCTGGCTTGCATTTGCGCTGTGTTGACCGCCGCTTCAAGCTGGCTGGCCCGCGCGGAGGCATCGTTGAACTGACTCATCGCTTGCTGGGTGGCCAGGGTCTGTGACGTCAACGCGTCCGCTGCCGGTTGCATCCATTCAGGCACGCTTTGGTGGTTAACCAGACTCTCGACGGCTTTTGTTTGTGCCGTGACGCTTAGCTGATACTGCCAAAACCATGCGCCCAAGCCGCCCAAGCCGGCCAGCACGATACCGCCTAGCGCAAACTGGGGGGCTAAAAAGGTCATTCCGGCACCGGCCAACAGGCCGACGGCTGCGGGGGCCAGCGAGATCAAAACAGTCATTCGTTACTCCAATAAACAGGTTGGTGTCTAACCATGCACTGAGTATCGGCCAGATTTTGTAAATCTGTAGTTGAGAGAGGTACACCTTCACAGAGTTAACTAGGCCACATTTCCAAATCCCAACCACTGTTAGCGTTACCTCATGAATGATTTGCAATGGCTTTACTGGGATCGCGATAGCGCCCAAGACAATCAGCGGCAACGCCGGGTCATGGATATGGTTCGTGTGCTGGGCCTGACACCCAGTCAGGTAGAGCGGTTCTTGATGCTCGAGCCGGGCGATCTGACTCAGTGGTGCAAAGGACTGATCTCCAATCGATACGCCGCGATGCGCTTGGTGCGGATTCATCGAGTCGTCCAGCGCAACCGCGATTATTTGCCGCCGCGTCATCAGATGCCTGATTGGTTGTCCCGACGCTTGGCGAATGGCCAGTCTGGGATCGACGTGCTGTCTGATCCGTACTTTTTAGAGCATCGGCTAGAGCGAATTCTCGTGGTGATGGCGCGCCAGTGCGGAGCCAGTCCAGCATCGACTCAAGTCCCCAGGCGCAAAAGCGCCCAGGTGATTCAGTTGATGCAGTTAATCCCGACTTAAAGTTTAGGGATTTTGATTCGAACGCCGTTTAAGGCCGGGGTGACCAACACCTGACAGCTCAAGCGGCTTTCATCGTTTAGTCCGTCGGCAAAATCCAACATGTCTTTCTCCATGTCGCTGGCCTCAGGGACTTCCGCGTCCTCAGGCAGATATACGTGACAAGTCGCACAGCTGCATCCGCCACCGCAATCCGCATCAATGCCGGGTACGCGGTGTCGGGCGGCCGTAATCATCACGGATTCGCCGTCTTCGCCCGAGACTGGGTAGTCCTTTCCGTCATACTCAAATACAAAATCTGTCATAGCGCTTCCTAAGTTGCAGTCCAGCCACCGTCCAAAATTAAGGACTGGCCAGTCATATTTTTAGCCGCATCGCTGAGTAGGAACTGACATGTTCCACCTAGCTCTTCAAACGATATAAAGGCCTTCTTGGGCATGGGTTTCAGCATGACTTCGCTGATCACTTGCTCTTCAGTCAAGCCTCGAGTGCGTGCTTGATCGGCGATTTGCTTCTCGACCAAGGGGGTTTTCACGTACGCCGGACAGACCGTGTTGATGGTGATGTCCGTGTCGGCCGTCTCCAATGCAACGGTCTTGGTCAAGCCCATCAGCCCATGTTTGGCGCTGACATACGCACTTTTAAAGGGGCTGGCTACCACGCCGTGAATACTGCCGATATTGATGATTCTGCCGTAGCCTTGTTCGCGCATGCGCTTTACAGCGATACCGGTGGTGATTGCAGGTCCAACAAGTAAGATTTTAATCAGCATTTCCCACTTGTCTTTTGGGAAGTCCTCAATCGGATCGATATGTTGAATCCCCGCATTGTTGATGATGCCGTGGACCTGCGGCTCTTGATCAAAGACTGCTTGGGTGTCTGTCTCTGAGGTCACATCCATCGCATAGGCGATGGCGTCTCCGCCGGCTTGAGTGATCTCGTTTGCAGTGGCTTGAGCGGCTGACAGCGACAGGTCAGTGGCGATGATCCGCCAGCCTTGCGCGGCCAAGAAAATAGAGATGCCGTAACCAATGCCGCTGCCTGCACCGGTAATTAATAAAGACTGTTGGCTCATATCGGGGCCTTATTCGTTCTTATGTGGAATGAGTGAATGCTGCGTCACCCGCTTGGCAATAGCGTATTCGCTTTGCATAGTGCACTGCAAAACCTTATGGAGAAATCCCACCATGCAACGTCACCTTAAAAAAATCGTGAAAGGTATGCCGACCAGTGATGGCGCCGGTGTTCAGCTCAAGCGTGTGATTGGCCAGCCTCAGCTGAGTGAGTTGGATCCATTTATGTTGCTGGACGATTTTCGCAACAACGACCCCAAAGCTTACGCCGCAGGCTTCCCGCCCCATCCACATCGCGGTTTTGAGACCGTGACCTACATGTTGGAAGGAAAAATGGAGCATCAGGATTCGGCGGGTAATAAGGGCCTGTTGGGCGATGGCGGTGTCCAATGGATGACCGCAGGCGCCGGGATTTTGCATTCCGAGATGCCCAAACAAACGGATGGTCGCATGTGGGGTTTCCAGCTGTGGGTCAACCTGCCCAGCCATCTGAAAATGACCACGCCAGGTTATCAGGACATACAGTCAGCGCAGATCCCAGAGGTCAAAAATAAAGGCAGCAAGACACGGGTGATTGCCGGTGAGTTCCAGGGCGTAGCGGGGGCCGCAAAGACCCTGACGGATGTGATGTAT
>CBFHLC010000012.1:0-50805 GCA_965656605.1 Litorivicinus sp.
TGCTATCTCAGTTGCGCGGCGTGCTCGAGCAGGTGGATCAAAGCGGACTGCGCGAACAATCCCTGCAAATCATCGAAGACGTTCTAGGACGCGCCGTTGCCCGGCGCCACTTAACTGACGATAAGGCGTTGGGCTGACACAACGACCCCATTGGGATCCCCAGCCAACCAATCACCGGGCTTGACCCAAACACCCTGAATCTGAACGGGTACTTCGCTTTGCCCCGCACCTAGCTTCTCAGTCTTCATCGGATGGGTTGCCAAAGCAAACACCGCCAATGGCATCTTGGAGATGGCTTGGCAGTCGCGAATACAACCGTGAATCACAATGCCCTGCCAGCCGTTATCGACAGCCTTAGCCGCCAACATATCGCCCAGCATCGCGCGACGCATTGATCCGCCACCATCGACCACCAAGACTCGCCCCAAGCCAGGCTTTGTGACCCACTCACGAACCAGAGAATTATCTTCAAAGGCCTTAATCGTGACCACTTCACCAACAAACGCCTGAACCCCCCCGAAACTTTTCAGTCCTGGATGCAGTACCGACAGTGCGTCACCGAAGTGATCGCACAATTCGGGGGTTAGGTCCTCTTGGATCACTTGGCGTTTTCAGCCAAGTGGAACCAAGTTTCTAGGACGCTATCGGGGTTAAGCGACACAGAGTCTATGCCTTCGTCCATCAACCACTGAGCAAAGTCGAGGTGATCCGAGGGCCCCTGTCCACAGATACCCACATATTTGCCAGCCGCTTTAGCACTCTGGATGGCGCGCGACAGCAAGAACTTCACCGCGTCGTTACGCTCATCGAACTTCTCGGCGATCAGGCCAGAATCACGATCCAAGCCCAAAGTCAGCTGCGTCAAATCGTTGGATCCGATCGAGAACCCGTCGAAATATTCCAAGAACTGATCCGCCAAAATAGCGTTTGAAGGCAATTCGCACATCATGATCAGCTTCAGACCATTAACGCCACGCCCCAGGCCGTTTTCCTCTAGCAGTCGGGTTACGCCTGCGGCCTCATCCAAATTGCGGACGAAGGGAACCATCACCTCAACGTTGGTCAAACCCATCTCGTTACGCACTTTTTTCAAGGCGCGGCACTCCAACTCGAAGCACGGACGGAACCCTTCATCGATGTAGCGCGACGCACCGCGGAAACCCAACATGGGGTTCTCTTCCTCGGGCTCATAGCGGCTACCGCCGATCAGGTTACGGTATTCATTTGACTTGAAGTCAGACAAACGAACGATTACGCGCTCACCCGCAAAGGCAGCTGCCAGCGTTGAGATGCCCTCGGCCAGTTTATCCACGTAGAAGCTCACGGGATCTGCATAACCACCGATGCGCTCGGCAATTGAGTTACGCAAATCCGCGGGTAGCTTGTCGAATTCCAACAGCGCCTGAGGGTGAATGCCGATCATTCGGTTGATGATGAATTCCAAACGAGCCAGGCCAATACCCGCATTGGGCAGGCCAGCGAAAGCGAACGCACGGTCAGGGTTACCCACGTTCATCATAATTTTAAACGGCAGATCGGGCATTTCAGCGATGTTACGTTTTAGGTGGTCAAACTCGAGCAAGCCGGAGTAAACAAATCCGGTGTCACCCTCGGCACAGCTGACAGTGACCTCTTGGCCGGTCGTCAGTCGCTCGGTCGCATCACCGGCACCGACTACCGCCGGGATGCCCAATTCACGAGCGATGATGGCCGCGTGGCAGGTACGACCTCCGCGATTAGTCACGATTGCGCTGGCGCGCTTCATGACCGGCTCCCAATCAGGATCGGTCATGTCTGTTACCAACACATCGCCCACTTCAACCTGATCCATGTCATCGATACTGGCCAGCACTTTGACCGGACCACGACCGATTTTCTGACCAATCGCGCGGCCCTCAACCAGTACGTCGCCTTGCCCACGCAGCACGTAGCTTTCCATCACGTTAGCGTCACTACGCGACTGCACCGTTTCAGGACGAGCCTGAACGATGTACAGACCGTGATCGTCACCGTCTTTGGCCCACTCAATGTCCATAGGACGACCGTAGTGCTTTTCAATGATCACCGCTTGACGCGACAGCTCTTCCACCTCGGCGTCAGTTAGGCAAAACACGCGGCGCTGTTCAGGATCTACGTCGACAGTTTTGACGCTTTTACCCGGCGCGTTCTCGTCATACACCATTTTAAGCAATTTAGATCCACGTGAACGGCGCAGAACCGCCGGCTTACCGGCCTCTAAAATAGGTTTGGACACGTAAAACTCATCAGGATTAACCGCCCCTTGCACGACGGTCTCGCCCAAACCATAGGCTGCAGTAACGAACACCACGTCACGGAAACCCGATTCGGTATCCATGGTGAACATAACACCCGCCGACCCCGTTTCTGAACGAACCATCCGCTGAATCCCCGCCGACAACGCCACCAACTCATGGTCGAAGCCTTGGTGGACGCGGTAGCTGATTGCACGGTCGTTGAATAACGAAGCGAACACTTCTTTGATGCTGGCCTTGATGTTGTCAAAGCCTCGGATGTTTAAAAAGGTCTCTTGCTGACCTGCGAATGACGCATCTGGCAGATCTTCAGCGGTCGCGGATGAGCGAACTGCCACCGATATGTCCGGATTGCCGTTGTTCATCGCTGTAAAGTCAGCCTCCAATGCCGCTTCGAACCCAGCGCTGAACGGCGTGCTCATGACCCAGCCGCGGATCTTGGCGCCGGTTTCGGCCAAAGCGCGAACATCATCGACATCCAACGCATCCAGCTCGGCCTTGATTCGCGCCGCTAAGTTATCCTGGGCTAAAAATTCGCGATACGCATCGGCTGTTGTCGCAAAACCGCCGGGGACACTGACGCCCGCGCCAGACAGATTTGAAATCATCTCCCCTAAGGAAGCATTTTTGCCTCCGACAACTTCAACATCGTCCATACCCAATTTTTCAAAGCCGATGGTGTATTGCATTGCGCGTCTCCTGATTAGCGTTTGCAGTCGCATGCCCTCACGTTTTTGATCGTGATAGGCTCCTTGCTGTTGCACTTTATACCCCAAGCCGGACCGCAGATACACGCTATTTGCGACCACATTAAAATTTAGGTCACTTTATGAATAAAATAACCAGAACGATATTTTTTATCTCGGACGGCACTGGGATTACAGCCGAAACCTTGGGACAAAGCCTGCTCAGCCAATTCGAACCCAATATCAAATTCGAACGACATACCTTTCCCTACATCGATTCGACCGATAAAGCGCAGCAAGTTCGCGATGAGATTAATCACGTGGCTGAACGCGACGGGCAGCCTCCGATTATCTTTGACACCTTGGTTAACCCGCAGGTTCGCGACATGGTTTCAAGCGCCAACGGTGTAATGATGGACGTCTTTCAAACCTTCCTAAAGCCGCTCGAAAGCGCATTGATGAGCGAATCTGCCTATTCCGTCGGCCGCAGCCACTCGGTGCATACCAATAGTAGTTATGACAAACGAATTGATGCGGTGAACTTCGCACTAGACAACGATGATGGGGCAAGAATTCGGTACTACGATCAGGCAGATTTGATCATCATTGGGGTGTCACGCTGCGGCAAAACACCCAGCTGTCTGTATTTGGCGATGCAATTTGGGATTAAGGCGGCGAACTACCCGCTGACCGAGGAAGACCTAGACAGCCCACAGTTGCCGTCATTATTACGCAAACACAAGTCCAAATTGTTTGGGCTCACCATCGATCCCGTGCGACTACAAGCGATCCGAGCTCAACGAAAACCAGATTCACGCTACGCCAGCCCGCATCAGTGCCACTTCGAAGTGAACGAGGTCGAGGCCATGTATCGCCGCGAAAGCGTCCCACACATTACCACAACCGACCAAAGCGTCGAAGAGATCAGCACCCAGATCCTTGCCGTCAGTGGCTTGAAACGTCGCTACCTGTAAGGAACTGATTGACCGCGCGCGCCAGCGCCTGAGGCTTTTGATAAGGCAGTGCGTGGTCGCATCCTTCTATCGATCGGTAGGACCAAGACTCAATGGTCTGCGCCAAACGCTGATGTAATTGATGTGCGGGCTGCGGCGTTTTGGCACCCACCAGAGATAGCGTCCGAGGCTGTTGTTGAATCAATGACTCCCGATCTAGCGTCGCAGCCAACTCTGCGACGGCCTCAAGGGCATTAGCTAAACCGCAGGGACGATGGGCAAGACGTGCGACCACTCGTCGCTCAACCCGAGGATGACGCGAGCGATCCGGCGACACCAAATCCAAAAAAGCGCGAACGCCCTGATCGGGATCCACCTGATTTTTTAAGGGTTGCGTCGCCTGGGTATACAAACGCCTGCGCACCAGTGTTTGCTGCCAATCCTCGCGCTCCATCAAAGCGGGTTCGATCAACACACTCTGCCCCACCAAAAACCGAGGATCCGCCGCTAGGCGCATCGCAAGCAGACCGCCAAATGAGTAGCCGACGAGATCGAACTGATTCCAACCGATTGCCAGCAGACATTGGGCCACGTGATCGTGCAGCTCGTCTATCGTAAACGGCGCTTCACCGCGATCATCGGATGTGTCACCGGCGCCATACAAATCCGGCACAAACGCCTGACCTAGCCCCAGCAACTCTGGCAGGACACTACCCCAGGTTAAGACACCGGCCACGCCGGCACCGTGCAGCAACACGACTCGACGCGAGGTCTCTGACGACCAAACCACCTCGCGATAGACCAACTTGGCCGTGCCGCGCTGATGGTGTTTTTGAGTTACTCTCATCGTATGCCTGTGTCCATAAATGCCCCTTTGACCCCTGCCAGCACTCAACGAATAGCCCGTCCGTGGCGAGATCAAAGCGAATCAAAAAAAGCCGCAGTGGCACTGATTAGCGTGCCGTTAAGCTGCCCCGGATTGGAGTTGCCAGAGCAGGCGCAGGATACCCATGGCATCTTGTTGATCAAGCGCTCAGATCGACTGCGTGGCCATTCAGGCCAATGGGCCCTGCCCGGTGGCAAGCAAGAGCATGGAGAATCCTTGTGGACAACCGCAAGGCGCGAGCTATTTGAAGAAACGTCACTGAACCCAAATCAGGTTCGTTGGCGCGGGGATTTAGGTCACTTGGTGACGGGTACTGGGTACTCGGCGCAGGTATATCTAGGCCAGCTGGATCGGCCTGTGACGCTGCAGGCCGATGGATCCGAAGCGGTCTTGCTTTCTGCCTATCCGATCAGCTGGTTGCTACGAGCAGATACCTGGCGCCATCGTGAGGTGGGAGTCATTCCAGGAAAACACTTTAGCTGGGGGCATCCGAACCCTGAGCTGGACTGGGACACCCCGCTGTGGGGCGCAACCGCTTTTATGTTGCTAGCACTGCGCCAGTTGCTGGCCCCTTCACTCGCGCCACCTAACTCGAATCCCGTTTTTAATAGTTAGGCAACTCTATATGAGCAAACAACTCGTCGACCTCTGCTCGCGTCTGGGTGCGCTGGGCTGCTTGCACTAGCTGCGGCGTCAGATGTGGCGCGAACAACTCCACAAAATGATACATGTACCCACGCAGGAACGACCCACGCCGGAAACCCAACTTGGTCTCGCTTGAATCGAACAGATGATCGGCCGGAATACGCATCAAATCCTCATCGGCAACTGGGTCATAGGCCATCGAGGCCACAATTCCCACACCCATCCCCATCCTGACGTAGGTCTTGATGACATCTGCGTCAGCGGCAGTAAAGACGATTTGTGGCGCCAAACCTTTGCGACCAAAGGCCTCGTCCAACTTGGAGCGGCCAGTAAAACCAAACACGTAGGTCACAATGGGCTCTTCGGCCAAGCGCTCGAGAGTCAGCGGACCACTAAGACTGGCCAGTGGATGGGTCTTGGGCACCAAAACACTGCGATTCCAGCGGTAGCACGGCATCATGATCAGATCGTTGAAATGCTCCATTGCTTCAGTCGCAATCGCGAAATCTGCCACGCCCTCAGCTGCCTCTTCAGAGATTTGTCGCGGGGTCCCCTGGTGAATGCTTAAGGCCACCTCGGGGTAGGACTGCATGAAGTTAGCGACCAAAGGGGGCATGACGTATCGCGCTTGGGTATGAGTTGTTGCGACCGTCAACGTCCCTTGCATCTCGTTACTGTATTCCTGGCTAAGTTGCCGAATACGATCGCATTTACCCATGATCTCGCCGCTCACGCGCAAGATCTCTTCGCCGGCCGGGGTGATATGGGTCAGGTGCTTGCCATTACGGGCAAATATCTCAATTCCCAACTCGTCTTCTAGTAGGCGAATCTGCTTACTAATTCCCGGTTGCGAGGTAAAAAGGCTCTGAGCAGTAGCAGACACATTTAAATCGTGTCGGGCGACCTCCCAGATGTAACGCAATTGTTGCAGCTTCATGCCCGAAACGTTCCTTGATTCTCGGTGGATCCTGTCAGGCTCCTTTATAGCAGAACACTATAAATCCAGTCGACTTTCAGACCATTTAATTATAAGTGCGAGGTAGGTGCTAGGATTCAGGGATTGCTTTGGATCAAAGTCTACTGCCCGTAATGTTTGAAGGTAACCATTTGTAACGCTAAACTCCGCCAGTTTTCGTACATAACTCGGCCGGCCATAGGTCGATCACACAATGGGCAAAGGACTTAACATGTCACAGGCTGCTACAACTCCTGTGTCCTACGACTACGACGTCGTCCGCAAATTTGCGGTCATGACAGTGGTCTGGGGCATTTTCGGGATGTCGATGGGTGTACTCATCGCAACACAATTGGTTTGGCCGGAATTTTTGGCTTCTGAATTCACGCACTTCGGCCGTTTACGCCCTTTGCACACTAATGCAGTGATCTTCGCATTCGGTGGTTGTGCTCTATTCTGCACCAGCTACTACGTGGTCCAGCGCACCTGTGGCACAACACTGGCATTTCCAGCCCTGGCGAGGTTCACCTTTTGGGGGTGGCAAGCCGTTATCGTCTCAGCCGCAATCACATTGCCGCTGGGCCTAACATCTACGAAGGAATATGCCGAACTGGAATGGCCGATCGATATCCTGATCGCCGTCGTTTGGGTTAGCTACGCTATCGTATTTTTAGGCACGATTCGTAACCGAACTACGCCGCACATCTACGTGGCTAACTGGTTCTACGCAGCGTTTATCATCGTGATCGCGATCTTGCACATCGTAAACTCGATGGCGATGCCGGTTTCAATGTTCAAGTCCTACAGCATCTACTCTGGTGCCGTCGACGCCATGGTTCAATGGTGGTACGGACACAACGCCGTGGGCTTCTTCTTGACCGCAGGCTTCTTGGGAATGATGTACTACTTCGTACCCAAACAAGCTGGACGCCCGATCTACAGCTACCGCCTATCCATCGTCCACTTCTGGGCCTTGATTGCGACCTACATGTGGGCCGGTGCTCACCACCTGCACTACTCAGCTCTACCTAACTGGGCTCAGTCAGTAGGCATGGTGATGTCGTTAATCCTGCTGGCACCAAGTTGGGGCGGCATGATCAACGGCGTCATGACCCTATCTGGCGCGTGGCAGAAGTTGCGTCACGATCCCATTTTGCGTTTCTTGGTCGTGTCACTGTCTTTCTACGGCATGTCTACTTTTGAAGGCCCGATGATGGCCATCAAGACCGTCAACGCCCTATCGCACAACACGGACTGGACCATCGGTCACGTTCACTCTGGTGCTTTGGGCTGGGTTGCGATGGTATCGATCGGCGCGATCTACCACGTTCTACCCAAGGTCTACGGCTTGGCTGGCATGTACTCCACTCGCTTGATCAACACGCACTTTTGGTTCGCAACCATCGGCGTCGTGCTGTACATCGCAGCCATGTGGGTTAACGGCATTATGCAGGGTTTGATGTGGCGCGCTGTGAATGCGGACGGCACCTTGACCTACGCCTTTATTGACTCGATATCGGCCAGCTATGCCGGTTACACCGTGCGCTTATTGGGCGGCATTCTGTACGTGATCGGCATGCTGATCATGGCCTACAACGTCTACCAGACCTTGCGTATGGCCAAGACTGAAACCACTCCTGCAATTGATGCAGGCGTAGCAACTGCGGCAGGGAAGTAAGATGGCCAAAGCTCATAAAATCTTTGAAACGCACCTCGGCGCGCTGTCTATGGGCATCGTCGCGGTCATCAGCCTGGGTGGCTTGGCAGAAATCGTGCCTTTGTTTTACACAACCGCCACCACGGAACCGGCGAAAGGCCTAAAACCCTGGACTCCGTTAGCACTCGAGGGCCGGGACATTTACATCCGTGAGGGATGCCATGTCTGCCACACCCAGATGGTCCGTCCATTCCGTGCCGAGACTGAACGTTACGGCCCTTACTCGATCGCAGGCGAGCACGTCTGGGAGCGCCCTTTCCTGTGGGGCTCGAAACGTACCGGTCCTGATTTGGCGCGCGTTGGTGGCAAATATTCAGACGACTGGCATCGTGCTCACCTGTATCAACCACGCGACGTTGTGCCTGAGTCCAACATGCCCTCGTTCCCATGGCTGTTCCAAAACGAGCTAAGCGGAAAGCACACACTGGCCAAGATGCAGGCTCACCAATCAATGGGCGTGCCTTACACCGATGAAGACTTGGCTAATGCCCGTCACGAAGTCCGTGGCAAACTCGAAATCGATGCGTTGGTTGCTTATCTCCAGCAGTTGGGTCATGCCAACCCGGCGGTAAAATGACCTACGAAGAATGGTTGGGTGTATTAAGCGTTGTGATGCTGGTGATGTTCATCGGCATCTTCGCTTGGGCATTCAGCCCCGCGCGTAAAGACAAATTTGATGAGGCCGCTCGCACTCCGTTGGATGACGACGAGATTGAAGCGCGAGCCAACAAAACACAGGGAGAGCCTTAATCCATGAACGCTGATCAATTAACTCCGTTTTGGAGTGCCTGGGTCGCCATAATCACGCTGGTCGTGATCTTCGGTTGCCTAGCTTTGCTACTGGCGATTCGCAAAAGCGAAACACACAAAGAAGAAACCGAGGCCGATACCGGCCACGAGTTTGACGGGATCCGAGAGCTGGATAATCCATTGCCCAAGTGGTGGTACTACAAGTTCATCATCTTGACCGCTTTTGGTTTGTTGTACCTAGCACTCTACCCCGGCCTGGGCAGCTACCAAGGCCTGCTGGGCTGGTCTCAAGAAGGCCAGTGGCAAGCAGAAATGGACAAAGCCGAGCAAGAGTTTGCTCCAGTCTTTGCCAAGCTCGCTGAAGGCGATGTGGTCACCTTAGCTGCCAACCCTGAGGCCATGAAAGTGGGTGCTCGTCTGTTCAGCAATAACTGTGCAATTTGCCACGGTCAAAACGCCAAAGGTGCCTACGGCTTCCCCAACCTGACAGATTCTGATTGGTTGTATGGCGGCAAGGCCGAGAACATTGTGGCAACGCTAAACGGTGGACGTGGCGGTGTTATGCCAAGCTTCTCTCATTTGGGTGACGACACCATCGAGAACCTGTCGCACTACGTGGTCAGTCTGTCGGGTCGTGCTCACGACATTAACAAGGCAGCGGACGCGCAGCCTGTGTTCGCACAAAACTGTGCCGCCTGTCACGGTGCGGATGGTCTGGGGAATCAGCTATTGGGCGCACCCAACCTGACTGACAACGTTTGGTTGTACAAGCATCCCAATCTGACCGTTCGTGATAGCGTCGCCTTGACTCTTCAGAACGGGCGAAATGGTCAGATGCCTGCCTTTGCCCGTCTGGGTGAAAATAAAGTCAAGCTGCTATCAGCTTACGTTTACAGCCTGAGCAATTAAGCTCATGGCAGGCGATTCAGATCGCATTCCGCTGGTAGATCCTGATCGGATTTACCAGCGGGAAGTCACCGGCCGGTATCAGCGCCTTCGAGTCCTTGGTAACGCCGCCCTCCTCGCTGCTTATTTCCTTACTCCCTGGCTTAACTGGGGTGATCGGCAGTTGGTCTTGTTCGATTTGCCACAACGGCAATTTCACGTATTGCACATGACTTTTTGGCCACAGGATTTCTTTCTACTGGCTTTCTTGTTGATCATCGCGGCCTTCGGGTTATTCATGGTTACGGTATTTGCGGGTCGAGTTTGGTGTGGTTACACCTGCCCACAAACCGTTTGGACTCAAATGTTTGTATGGCTGGAAACTCGTTTCGAAGGCCCCCGACACAAGCGTATCCGGCTGGATGCGTCCCCCTGGGGCGTGTCCAAGTTCCTACGAAAATCCGGCAAACATATAAGCTGGGCAGCATTAGCATTCCTGACCGGCCTAACCTTTGTTGGCTACTTCACGCCGATCAAGGGCCTGTTGCCCGATTTCATGGCTGGGGCCGCCCATTTCCAAGCTTACCTGTGGATTGGAATTTTCGGTGTACTCACCTATCTCAACGCCGGCTGGATGCGCGAAAAAGTCTGCATCTACATGTGTCCATATGCCCGTTTTCAGTCGGTTATGTTTGACGAAGACACCAAGGTGGTCAGCTACAACCCGGCCCGAGGGGAGCCACGTGGTAAAAAGAACCCCGACAACGACAAAGGTGACTGCGTTGATTGTGGGCTGTGTGTGCAGGTCTGCCCCACCGGCATTGATATTCGTGATGGGCTTCAATACGAATGCATTGGTTGCGCGCTTTGCATTGATGCGTGCGACAGCATCATGGACAAGCTTGAACGGGATCGGGGGTTAATCAGCTACACCACCGAAAACGAGTTGGATGGCAATCCGACCCACTGGCTACGGCCACGACTGGTGGGTTACGCAATCGCGATGATCATGATGGTAGGCGCCTTTAGTACGTTTCTAGCCATGCGTGCCAATGTCGAGGTCGCGTTGGATCGTGACCGCAACCAGCTATTCTCAGAGGCCATGAACGGTAATATCGTTAATGACTTCCAAGTCAGCATATTGAATAAACAGCCGGTTACCGTCACTTATCAGCTAGAAATATTAGAGCGGCCCGGCGCCGTGTTGACAGCCCCCGAAACGATTACGGTGGGGGTAGGTGAACGAATTACCTTGGGCATCCAGATCGAAATGCCCCCACAAAAGGTAGTTCAAGCCCGCCTGCCATTTGTTCTGGATGTCAGCGCAATCGGCGACAATGACGCCAACAGCCAGTTGAACAGTACCTTTATTGGACCGACACAATGGTAAATCCTTGGTATCGCGAGCCCTGGGCTTGGTTTCTACTGATCCCCATTCTGACCAGCATCACGGTGGGTATGTTCATGCTGCGCATGGCCATCACGACCGCTGATGGTTTGGTCAGCGATGACTATTACAAAGAAGGTCGCGCCTATAATCAGACGCGCGAACGTGATGAGTTGGCAGCCGCACTGAACGCCCAAGCCGTCATTCGTTTCGACGAAATCACCGGCGATATTGGCGTGCGCATTCAGGGCGACTTTGAACGTCTGCCCAACGATTTAGTATTAGAGGTCGTCCACCCTACCCGTGAAGGATTCGATCAAACCCTGCAGCTGGCGGCGACCTTGGCGCCGGAATACAACGCCAGTATCGAGTCACTGATGCCCGGACCACGTCTGCTAGAGTTACACTCCCCTTCGCAGGGCTGGCGCCTGCGGGCCCGTACATTGTGGCCTGACCAAGACGTTACCTACCTGCGGTCGCTCGACGGGCTGTGAAGTGCTTTCACTGCGACCTTCCTGTCTTGGAGTCAGGCTGGTCGTTGACGCTCGAAGGCCAGACTGAACATTTTTGTTGTGGTGGCTGCTTGGCAGTGGCTGAGCACTTGCACACCCACAATTTGACCCAGTACTACAAAATCCGCCAAGCACCCGGCCTACGGCCTGATGAAAGCCTGCTGGACACTCAGGATATGAGTACTCTGCAGGCACGCTTTAGTCAGACACTGAACGATGGCCAGCTCCATATTGAACTGGCAGTGGAAGGCATTACTTGCGGCGGCTGCGCTTGGCTAATCGAACATGCGCTGGACCAAGTCCCTGGAGTTTCTCTGTCGCTGGTGAATTTGAGTGATCATCGGGTCCGCGTGCATTTTGATTCCAGCCAAACCACCCTAGCAACCCTGATTAATGCGCTGGCTTCGGCCGGTTATCGCGCAAGCCCTTGGGCTGCATCAGAGGCAGCCGTGCGTGGCCAAAAGCAACGACAAAAAGACCTTACTCGTCTGATTATCGCCGGCATTGGCTCAATGCAAGCCATGATGTTCGCGGTGGCCCTGTATGCCAGTGATGGGCAGTTTATTGAAGCCCGTCACGAGCAATTGTTCCGCTGGATCTCGCTGGTGGTCAGCATCCCTGTCATGGGCTTCAGTGCACTGCCCTTCTACCAGGGTGCCTGGCAGGCGATCCGACACGCCCGAGTCAACATGGATGTGCCGGTCAGCATCGCACTGATCTTGGCCTGGAGCTCTAGTATCTGGCACGTGTTCCAGGGGCACGGTGAGGTCTACTTCGATTCAGTCAGCATGTTTGCGTTCTTTTTATTGGCTGGGCGCTTTCTAGAAGCCTCAATGCAGCGCCGCTCGCTGACGGCCGGTGGGCTGGATCGACTGCCCTTGCCCACTTTGATGACTCGTATCACAGGTGACTCGCGCGAGCGGGTTGATGTAGAGAGTATTCAAACTGGAGACTGGGTGGTTTGGAACGCTGGCGAGTACCTGGCGGTCGATGGCGTTATTACTCAAGGTCAGGGTAGCGTATCGCAGGCTTTATTGACCGGCGAGTCTAATGCGCTGTCGGTATCGCCTGGATTCAATGCTTTGGCCGGCGCCTTGAATGGCGCGACGCCGCTGCAGTTAAGGGTCACAGCCACCGGTGCGGAACGTACATTATCGCAGCTTGAAGCGCGCAGTGCTCAAGCCCAAAAAGAGCGGCCGGCGGCCTTGCGTTGGGCGGAACGTTGGGCTGGCCGTTTCGTGGTGTTTCAACTGCTGACTGCTGGGAGCACCTATCTGGTGTGGTTAGCGATTGATCCATCACGCGCCTTCGAAATTGCCCTGGCGGTGCTGGTGGCCACCTGCCCTTGTGCGTTCGCCTTGGCCGCGCCGACCGCACTGGCAGCTGCTCGCTCAGGCGCTCACCGACTGGGTGTTGTCTTACTGTCACCTAACGCTCTGGAACGGCTCGCGGGAGTGACACAAACCGTGACCGATAAAACCGGCACGCTGACGCTGGGCAAACCTCAAATTACTCAAGTGCTGTGTGAATCTGATCAACAAGCGCACTTCGAGTCCATAGCAGCCGGCCTAGAACAGGGCATGTCACACCCCCTCGCTCGGCCGTTCGAAGCATTTCAGCCTTACTCGCTGGAAGACGTTGCAGCCCTTCAGGGTCGCGGCGTTCAGGGACGCCATCGGGGCCAACTGTGGCAGTTGGGCAGTGCTGAATGGCTAGACGCACAAGCCCCATCGGGTCATGGCTGGCTGGGTTTGGCTTGCGATCAAAAGATCCAAGCTTGGTTCCAACTGCAGGATCAGCCGCGGCCAGGGCTTGAAGAAGCCTGCGCCCAATTGCCTAAGCCCTTGATAGTGTTGAGTGGTGATTCCAGGACTGCGGTGGCCGATTTCTGTGCGCAATACCACTTAGAGGGGCAAGGCGCTCAGTCGCCCGAGGATAAATTGGCCTATTTAGAGAGCCATCGTCCAGAATCCACACTAGCTCTGGGCGACGGCATTAACGATGCCCCGCTGTTGGCCCGCGCCGGAGCGTCCATCGCGCTGACCGATGCCAGCGATTTAACTCGAGCTCAGTGTGACGGTTTGGTGATTGGGCAGAACCTGACCGCGGTTCCCGCTGCGCTGCAGCTAGCACGGCGCACCCGCCTCAAAGTGCGGCAAAACTTGGCATGGGCGATCAGCTATAACGCCAGTGTGCTCCCATTGGCCGCCCTCGGCTGGCTACCGGCTTGGGGGGCAGCACTAGGCATGTCGCTGTCCTCGTTGCTGGTTGTATTTAACGCCCTGAGCCTGCGAAACTAAACTCCATGGATATCATCGTTGCACTCATACCGATCTCATTTATTTTATTGATAACCGCCACCAGCTTGTTTCTATGGGCGATGAAGTCGGGTCAGTACGATGATCTTGAAGGCCCTGCCCATCGCATTCTGCATGACGATGACGATCCCGCGCACAAGGCCGCGGCAGCTCAGAAAAAAGCCGATGACTGAGCTAATCGCCGGCCTGCTGATCGGGCTGGCGGGGGCAACTCACTGCATCGCGATGTGCGGCCCACTGAGCGCGTCTTTGTCCCTATCACTGGGGAATCAACAGCGTCTTTTATGGTTTGTCGCAACCGGCAAGGTCCTTTTGTATACCGCGTTAGGGGCATTGGCCGGCTTATTAGGCGCAGCAATGCAGCCCGGAATCGGGGGCGTCTTGTTTTGGCTGTCGGGCATATTGCTGATTGTGATGGGGCTGTATGGCTTGGGGCTTCGCGGGCCCAGTGAGTCACTGACCGGTTTAATTGCCCCTTGGGTCCGCCCCGCACAGCGGCTGACCCGCTGGGTATGGCCCATTCAGAATCCTCTACAAGCCCTGGCTTGGGGGGGGCTGTGGGGGTTGATTCCCTGTGGATTGGTCTACAGTGCACTGGCTTGGTCGATCACTGCCAGCTCGGCCAGCGAGGGCGCACTGCGGATGCTAGGTATGGGTCTAGGGAGCTTACCGGCAGCCCTGGGCACAGGATGGCTGGGACACCGCTACGGGCTATGGAGCAAGACCGGTCGCCTGGGGAAAGTCAGCGGCGCACTGTTGCTATTGATGGGCGTGTATTCAATTGTGCTGGCGATCGCTCACGATTAGATCCGCCGGCGCAGCCACGGTAACCCCGGGCGCTTCAAAACTATCCATCATCTGAGCGTCGCTGGCCCGGGCCGTAAAGTCATGCAAACGCGTATCCAGCAATTGGCTGGGCGCAACATTGCCCATCGCACCCAACATACTTTCGATTCGGCCGGGGAAACGCTGCTGCCACTCCTGCAATTGCGCCTTGATGTTTTGGCGCTGCAGATTCGGCTGAGAGCCGCACAGATTGCACGGAATTATCGGATAACCTTGCTGCTCGGCATAGGCTTGAATGTCTTGCTCGCGGCAGTAGGCCAACGGACGAATGACGGTGTTCAACCCGCTATCGCTGATCAGTTTCGGCGGCATGCTCTTTAGCGTTCCGCCGTAGAAAAGGTTCAGCATCAGAGTTTCCAGCATATCGTCAGCATGATGACCCAAGGCGATCTTGTTGAATCCCTTCTTTTGCGCGTAGGTGTACAGAATGCCGCGGCGAAGGCGCGAGCAAAGCCCACAGGTAGTCTTACCCGGCTCGATCACGCGAGTCACCGTCGAGTAGGTGTCTTCTTCGATAATTTCAAAGGGCATATCAATACGCTTGAGATATTCCGGAAGGACATGCTCGGGGAAACCGGGCTGTTTCTGGTCTAAGTTGACCGCGAATAATTCGAAGGAGATGGGGGCGCTGGCCTGCAACTGCCGCAAGATATCCAGCATGGTGTAGCTGTCTTTGCCACCGGACAAGCACACCATCACACGATCGCCTTCTTCAATCATATGAAAATCACTGATCGCTCGGCCGACGTTGCGGCGAAGTTTGTTGGGGCTCATGTGCGCGTCCTGTGCAGGTGGGCGCGGATTATGACACGCCTGCGCTCTTCTGCAATTTCACGTAGGCCATCGCCACCATGGTGGCATCCCCGATGGCAGTATGCCGCCCAAAGGTTGGTACATTCAGGTCAGTCAGGATCCGCTCAAGGCGTAGGTCCGCCGTTTCCGGCTGGCGTGTCTTGGCCTTGAACACATCGGCCAGCTCAATGGCTTGATTGGGCAGCTCAAACCCGAAGGCGTCACGTATATAGCGATTCAACAGGGTTAGATCAAAATTGATGTAGTAGCCCAAGATTGGCCGGTTTCCAACGAAATCCAACAGCCTAGGCAGCGCCTCTTCGATGGAAATCGACTGGGCCAGATCCACTTTACGAATCTGGTGAATCCGGATCGAATCCGCAGCTTGTTTGGGTGAAGGCGGTAGCCGCAGGTCCAGCTTTTCGCTGGTCATGATTTTGCCGTCGCGAATCTTGACCGCAGCCACCGTCAACAGATCGTCTTTCGCGGGATCCAAACCCGTGGTTTCACAGTCTAGGCTAACTACTTCATCGCCGTGATACGGCATGAAAAGCGGCTCCCAAGGCGTCCCCTGAACCTTAAATCGAGTGCCTAGTGTTTTAAGCGTCTTGGCGACCATATTACCCTCGGATGTGCAGCTCCGACGCCAACCAATCTTTGAACTCTTTGACCACGTGCAGCGCTTCGCGCAGCAGGTCACGTTCTAATCGGTTGAGTCGATGCGGCTCAATGTAGTTGTTGACCTTGTTCACATCCGTGTTGCCACTAAGCTGTCGCAAATGACTGCGCAGCCTGTAGTCGCTAAACAGGATCAAGGCGCTTTCTAGGTTTCGACCTAGACGCTCTTGCATCCCCCCGCAACGAACCAGTCCCTGGATCCGTTTAAATGTATTACTTTGGCGAACACCGTACTTCAGCGACAGCGCCCTGATTCCGTGTACCAGCGGAAAAATGGCACCTTTTTTAATGTCGACGCCCTGCTCTTCCTTTTTAACTCGCCCAAACAGTGTCAGCGGCACAGCGAAGCGCATGACCGGTTGCGAGAAATGCGAAATAAAGATGTCGGTGGCGGTCATCTCTTCCACCAGCACTCGGCCCATTCGATCCAACAGTTTGGCATCGCCGCTGACCCGCTGGGCATCCAACACAATCGCCAAATTCATCAACGCATCTTCATTCAGGTTATGAACCCAGTTTTTCAACTTGGCGTCCCACTGACTCTCGCTCATCGCCCACTGCGGATTTGAAATCATTACATTGCCGGGACAAGGCGGAAAGCCCAATTCAATCAATCGGCCAATGAATTGCTCGGTGACGCTTTGCTGCTCAGGCCAATCAAAGCCGTCGCGAATAATCAGCGCATTGTCCTGGTCGGTTCTAACGATCTGCTCGCCACGTCCCTCACTACCCAACACCACCAAAGCGGTATTAGCTCGTACCTCATCGCTGGCAGTCAACTCCCACACCTTGGCCACAAGGCGTGTGTTCAACGCCGCTAACAAATCCATCATGAAGCGGATTCGGGTGCCTTTATCGACCAAATTTCGGATCAGTGGATGAATGTGATGAGCCGCCTCATACAAGTCCTCGATGCTGCGGGCTTTTTCGATCATCACGCCAATGTTGTGACTACGAGAGCTTAAAAAGCCCAGCACATCCGGCAGCTCAGCCACGCCAACAATGGCGCTTTCCTTTTTAACCACCACCCGTTTGATGTGGTGCCGCGCCATCACGGTTAAGGCCTCAAACAAAAATGCGTCTGCATCGACCGATATCAAGTTGCGCCCAGTGCACACTTGCACGGGGGCCTCAGGGGTCCGGCCGTGCAATGCCGTGGCGTTGAGCAAATCCGTTCCCGTGACCAAGCCGTAACTGCCGGCCTCGCCTTGGAAATCCACTAAGGCTGAGTCGATATGGGCCTCGCGCATCTTTAACACACAATCGCGAATCGACGTTGTGGCGCTGACCACCAAGGCTTTGCGGGTCACCGAATCGCCAACTTTGACCAACGAGAAGTCGTCGCCCTCACGATCCGGACTCGCTTGCCAGTGCTTGGACATACTGGCCAAGCCCTTGTGAAAATAGTGACGAAATTCCGGGTTTTCATGGACCAGATCTAAAAACAAACGCCCTGGCAGGACTTGGCAGATTACTTCCTCATAGGCGATGTAGTTATCGTTAGCCTGGCCTTTGAGTACGGCCAGCGAGCCAAACAAATCTCCCTCTGAGTACTGCGCAATCAGGTGCACAGACGAGCGCTCGACAGTATCACCGTCAAACTCCTCGACCTTGCCTTTGATAATCACGCAAACCCCCTCAGGGGCTGCGCCTGCCTGAATGATGACCTGCCCCGCCTCGAAATACTCAAGGTGCAAGCCAGCGCTCAGCCTTTGAACCTGATCATCCGAGAGCAGGTTAAAAGGCGGAACGCTGAGATCTAAAGCCGGTGTATCCATCGATGATTTCCTTAACGTAAAAGAGGGGCGCCATCACTGACGCCCCTCCTAGGCTAGAAACACCCCCCGATCATCGAGGGTTGTTGCGAACAGGACTTAGTGGCCTGTCGCTTCACCCGCACCGCGAGGGATACGAATGTCTTCAACCATTTGCTGAATCTCAGCCGGCGGAGCAGCCGTAGCACGAGATACAAAGTAAGCCACAACAAAGTGCAGTGCCATACCGATTGTACCGATGCCTGTGGGCTTGACGTCCGCAACGATGAAACCGTTCTTCTCTACGAAGACGTTCAATACGATGTAAGTGAAGGTAAAGATCAAACCTACCAACATACCTGCGATCGCACCTTCACGGTTCATACGCTTGTCGAAAATACCGTTGATGATAACCGGGAAGAACGAAGCAGCAGCCAAACCGAAGGCGAATGCAACTACCTGGGCCACGAAGCCTGGTGGGTTGATGCCCAAGTAACCCGCTACCAAGATCGCGACAACAGCGGCACCACGTGCAGCCATCAGCTCATTCTTTTCGCTCATCGTAGACTTACCAGTGGCTTTGTCTTTGAAGATCACGCGACCCAATAGGTCATGTGAAATCGCAGCTGAGATCACCAACAACAAACCTGCTGCTGTTGACAGTGCTGCTGCCAGACCACCCGCTGCGATCAACGCGATTACCCAGTTGGGTAGACGTGCGATTTCAGGGTTAGCCAATACGATGATGTCACGGTCAACATACAACTCGTTCTCGATCGCCTGACCTGCAGGAGCAGCTACCGGTGCGTTGCTTAGCATACGCTCGCCAGAGTTACCCGCGCCGTCAGTGAACGAAGGCTTGCCGGTGAAGGCTGCGCCGTTAGCGAACTGAATCTTGCCGTCGCCGTTTTTGTCCATCCAACCGATCAAACCACCTTTCTCCCACGTGGCGAACCAGTTACCCGCACAAGGCATACGAGCCGCGTCCTGACCTGCATCGCGAGCCGCATTAATCGCAGCCTCTTGCTCAGCAGTACATTCCGCAGTCCAAGTCGCGTAGTCGTTGTTTTGAACGTTCTTGATCAAGTTCAAACGAGCGAACGCGGCTACGCCGGGTACTGAGGTGTATAGGATAGAGATGAACAGTAATGCCCAACCTGCAGAGATACGCGCGTCACGAACCGTAGGAACGGTGAAGAAACGAACGATTACGTGAGGCAGACCGGCAGTACCAGCCATCAAAGCTACGCACAACAGGAAGGTGTTCCAAACGCCAGCACGACCTTCAGTGTAAGGAATGCTGAAGCCCAGATCCGCGAAGGTCTGGTCAAGTGCGGTCAGCAGGTAGGTGCCCTGCTCAATCGTCTGTACGCCGTTATCGAAGTCAAACGCGATGGTGCTACCTAGACCCAGCTGGGGTAGGAAAGTACCGGTAACCTGCAATGACAGGAATACCGCGGGAACGACGAATGCCACGATCAATACGCAGTACTGTGCGACCTGGGTGTAGGTAATGCCCTTCATGCCGCCCAAAACAGCGTAGAAGAATACGATACCCATACCGATGATCACGCCGGTGTTTACGTCAACTTGCAAGAAGCGAGAGAACACAACACCCACACCACGCATCTGGCCTGCAACGTAAGTGAACGATACGAAAATTACACAGATCACCGCGACAGTACGTGCGAAATCAGAGTAATAACGGTCGCCCACGAAGTCCGGCACGGTGAACTTGCCGAATTTACGCAGGTAAGGCGCCAGCAGCATCGCCAGCAGTACATAACCACCGGTCCAGCCCATTAGGTACGCCGCGCCATCACGGCCCAGCAATGAAACGATACCGGCCAACGAAATGAACGAAGCAGCTGACATCCAGTCAGCAGCGGTCGCCATACCGTTTGCGACGGGGTGAACCCCACCACCAGCAACGTAGAAATCTTTAGTTGAACCAGCTTTGGCCCAAATCGCGATCCCGATGTACAACGCAAATGACGCGCCGACAAACAGGTAAATCAAGGTTTGTAGATCCATGATAGGTCCCTTATTCGTTAACGTCGTATTTATCGTCGATCGCATTCATGCGCTTGGCATAAATAAAGATCAAGATCATGAACACATACATACTTCCCTGCTGTGCAAACCAGAAACCCAGTTTGAAGCCGGCAAATTGAATTGTGTCTAGGAGGTCTACGAAAAGAATTCCGCAGCCGTATGACACAACAAACCACACAGCTAACAGCTGCATAATCGTTGTGATGTTTTCTTTCCAGTAGGCCTGTGCCTTCTGTGCGTCCATTTTATTCACCTTTATCGTTGTTTTAACAGGCAGGCGAAATCTAGCAAGCTGAAGGCAAGGCAGTTAGTCTACTTTCGGATAAGAGCTGTCCCATGGGAGGGGCAGAACCAAAGGATTTGGTCGTGTTTTCGAGTACTTCTTTATTTGCAGTCAGCGCCCTGTACGTTGCGGCACTTTTCTTTATTGCCTACCGAGGGGATAGAAAAAGGGCCAAACCGCTACCGCCTATTGCCTACGCTCTCGCTATTGGAACCTACTGCACGTCATGGACCTTTTACGGCGCCGTGGGCACTGCGGCCGAATCAGGTTGGTCCTTTTTACCGATCTATTTGGGACCTGTCATCAGCTTTTTGGTGTGTTGGAGTGTATTCAAAAAGATCGGAATCCTGACCGATGTACACGGCATCAGCTCGATCGCCGATTTCATTGCCAGTCGTTACGGCAAAGCCCAGAGTGTTGCGGTGTTGGTTACCCTAGTCGCTGTACTTGTGGTGGTGCCTTATATCGCTCTGCAACTCAAGGCCATCAGCACCACTTGGATCACCCTGACCGGTAGCACCTCTGAGGGTACTCCTGCCCTGATTGCGACCTTATTACTGACCACCTTTGCCATAGCATTTGGAACAGCGCAGCTGAACCGCAAAGAACACCATCGCGGGTTGATGCTCTCGCTAGCAGTCGAGTCTGCGTTCAAGTTGATCGCATTCGGCGCTGTGGCCTTCATGATCACGCAACTTAATTTTGGTGACTTCGGGGGCTTGATCAGTGCCGCCTCTCAAGAGCCCAGGGCTCGTGCCTTATTTGAGACCGAGTTCGCAACCCCTTTGTTTCTAACCCAAACCTTATTGGCTGCAGTGGCGGTATTTTGCCTACCGCGTCAGTTTCAACTGAGCTTCGTTGAATCCGGGGGCGCTGAGCGCACCGACATGGCTCGCTGGGCAATGCCCATCTATTTGGGCCTATTCGCCATCTTGGTAATCCCGATCGCCGCAGCGGGTTTGGTGCTGTTACCCGAAGGCAGCAACCCTGACTTCTTTGTACTGCTACTGCCCATGGCCGCAGGTACCGAGGGTCTGACGCTGCTCGCCTATCTAGGAGGGCTATCTGCCGGGATCGCCATGATCATCGCTGCCACCATGGCCCTGTCTACGATGATCTGCAACGAATGGGTGGTCCCAGCTTATGTGGCATTGGGCAAGGATCAGGCCCGCGGTGATCTATCTGAAATCATCTTGGCCAGCCGGCGCTGGGCGATCGTTGGGGTGATGCTATTAGCCTTTGGCTATCACGAGCTAACCCTGAACACCGATCGACTGGCAAATATAGGCCTGTTGGCCTTTGTTGCCGCCGCGCAATTTGCCCCATCACTGTTAATCGGCCTGTATTGGCGCGGTGGTAACCGTGGCGGCGCACTACTCAGCTTAATCATCGGAACACTGATCTGGGCAATAACCCTAGCCATACCTACCGCAGTCGGTATGAGTGCTGAGGATGCCATCCAGTTCAAAACTGACCTAGGCCTGCTGGGTGCCGATCTGATGGATCCGATCACCCACGCCACCCTGTGGTCACTGGGCCTTAACTTGCTGGCCTACATCCTTGGCTCCATGCTGACTCGCGCCAATTTTTCTGACCGCATGCAGGCCAGCATAATCATCGATGCGACCGCACTTGCAACCACACCAAAGGCGTGGCGCGGCAGCTTAACCGTCGGTGACTTGGAAGTGCTGCTGGCCCGTTATCTCGGTGAGCAAGCAGCCCGCGTAGCCTGGCTCGAAATCCAAGAGCAACTCAGCGAGACGATGCCAAAAACCAGCACAGAAGCCAGCGTTGAGCTGTTAAACGTCGTCGAGAGGCGTCTAGCGCAGGTCATGGGTGCCTCCAGCGCCCGCTTGGTGCTGGACGCCCGGGCCCGGGGGCGCATGGTCAAAGCCGACGAGCTGGTATCGGTGGTTGAAGAATCCAACCGCGCCTTACAGACCAGCCGCGAGCAGCTAATGGCGGCATTAGAAAACTTGGCCACCGGGGTCAGCGTGGTAGACAGCCAGCATCGACTGGTCGCTTGGAACAAGCGCTATCAAGAGATTTTTGACTACCCCGCTCACCTTTTGCAGTCCGGCCGCCCCATTGCCGAGCTGATTCGATTTAATGCGGAGCGAAATTTCTTTGGTGAAGGGGATTTGGACCAGCAGGTCAAACGCAGAATTCAGCATCTTAATACCGGTCGCAGTCATCGTCGCATCTCGTATTTGCCCAATGGCACGGTGATTGAAATCAGCGGCAACCCGATGCCAGATGGTGGATTCGTCACCAGCTTTTACGACATTAGTGAGTTGAAGCGAAACGAGCAGGCGCTAAAAGCCTCAGAGGCCAACATTCGGCTGTACACCGACAGCCTACCCATCATGCTGTCATATCTCGATAACAACAGACGTGTTCTGTTCGTCAACCAAGCCTTTGAGGACATCATGGGCATGGCTCGCGAAAAAATCCTGGGTCGCCACGCGTGGGAGATCTTTGAACCCGAGGAATACGATCTGCGTCAACCTCACATGAGCACTGCGCTGGGCGGTGAAGCGGTCCAATTCGAGGTTCAACTGGAATACGCCGGGCAGCCTCGTTATTACGAGGCCACCTACACACCCCATGCCAAAGATGAGCATGTGATTGGTGTGTTCATCATGTACCAGGACATTACCGAGCGACGGATCGCTGAAAGTCGCCTAAAAGAAGCCAATGAAAATCTAGAAGAACGAGTCACCAAACGGACCGAAGAGCTCAGCATGGTGAACCAGCAGTTGATGAACGAGAACCAAATTCGCGCCAATACGGAATCTGCCCTGCAGCAGGCGAAACGTGAAGCTGACTCGGCCAACCTATCCAAAACGCGCTTTCTAGCCGCTGCCAGCCATGATTTGATGCAGCCCTTAAATGCCGCACGGCTGTTCGCCTCGGCCTTACAAACTCGAGTCGCCGGTGAAGCGATTGAGCTGGCCCAGAACCTCGACAGCTCGTTGGACAACGCCGAGGACCTACTGGGCACCCTGCTCGAAATTTCAAAATTGGATGCGGGTGCCACCAAGCCCAACCTGTCCGCTCAAAACATTCAACCGATCATGGAAAATCTTGCGGTTGAGTTTGGCGCCATGGCAGATGAGAAAGGCATTCAATTGCGCTCGCGGCCTCGTGAAGTCTGGGTCAAAACGGATCCACTCATGCTTCGGCGCGTGTTGCAGAACTTTTTGTCCAACGCGCTGCGCTACACCCGCCAAGGAGGTGTGTTACTGGGCGCGCGTGTCCGACGCGATCGTGTTTGTATCCAAGTGTGGGACAGCGGCATCGGCATTGCTGAGCACGAAAAGGCTCGAGTATTTGATGAGTTTGCCCGCCTAGAGTCCGGGCGCGCCCAACACGACGGCGGTATGGGACTGGGCCTATCCATCTCTATTCGCCTGGCCAAGCTAATCGGAGGCGAGATCGGTCTGCGCTCGACAGAAAATAAGGGGACGTGCTTTAGCTTGTCGCTCCCCTTGACCCAAGAGCGCACGCAGATCACGGCTCCCAAGGCTGTCAGCCGCCGTTCGAAAGCCAGCCTGCAAGGGCTGCGGGTGTTGTGTCTGGACAACGAGGAAATGATTCTAGAGGGAATGGAGCGGCTGCTCTCGGATTGGGGTTGCACCGTGTGGTGCTGTGCCAATGGCTATCAGGCGCTGCGTACGATCGAGGACAATGGCGTGCCGGACATGCTAATTCTGGATTATCACTTGGACGATCACGCGACCGGCATAGAAGCACTCAGTGCAATAGCTGACGTCGTCGATCAAACACCGCCAGCTATTTTGCTCACAGCCGACCGAAGCGAAGAGACTCAAGCCTTGGCCGACGAGCATGGCGCTCGGGTAATGAACAAGCCCGTCCGACCCGCCGCGTTGCGGGCCTTGATGAGCGCCATAAAACGTTAGCGGTTACTCGGCCGGAGCGGCGTCCTGAATCAACCCCTTCAGTTCGCCGTTCTGGTACATCTCGACCACGATATCGCAACCCCCGACTAGCTCGCCGTTAACCCACAGCTGGGGGAACGTCGGCCACTGAGCGTAGGTAGGCAGCGTTGAGCGGATCTCGGGGTGTTCAAGGATGTCAACGTAAGCAAATGGGCGCTCGCAGGCCATGACCGCCTGAACCGTCTGCGCAGAAAAGCCGCACTTGGGGCCGCGGGGGTCGCCTTTCATGTAAAGCAAAACAGGATTCTCAGCGATTTGTTGCTTGATGGTCTCGATGGTGTCTGACATGAGCACTCTCTATTTAAATGAATTTGAGCCTTAGGTGTGGCCTGCCGCGACTAACACAAGGGTCGACTTGCAATGCCAAGGGGCGGGAGTATATTCGATCGTTTTTTGGTAGGAACGCAAGTTGAAAACGCCCCGTCACTTTCTTCGCTTCAATGATCTAACTCAAACCGAGGCCAAAGCGGTCCTGCAGCGCGCAGCTCAACTGAAGTGCGAACAGCGTGCCGGCGTTCGACACCCTACTCTGGCCGGCAAGACGCTGGGCATGGTGTTCGAGAAATCATCGACCCGCACCCGTGTCAGTTTCGAGGCCGGCATTTTCCAACTCGGCGGCACCGGTTTATTCCTAAGCCCGCGCGATACTCAACTAGGCCGCGGCGAGCCGGTTGAAGATACAGCACGGGTATTCAGCGAAATGATTGATCTGGTCATGATCCGCGCGTATGACCATGCCATGGTCGAAAAATTCGCCCAGTACTCCAGCATTCCGGTAATCAACGCGTTAACCGACGATCACCACCCTTGCCAGATTTTGGCTGACATTCAGTGCTTTGAAGAACATGTGGGTCCCATCCAGGGCAAAACCGTTGCCTGGATCGGTGATGGAAACAACATGGCCGCCAGCTGGATGGACGCCGCTCGTGTCATGGAGTTTCAACTAGTGCTGAGCGGCCCTGAAGGCTACGACCCGGCGCCGGAATTACTGGCCGAATACGCCGACTGCGTGCGCATTGAACGCGACCCGATGCAAGCCGTCGCTGGCGCACACTGCGTGACAACCGACGTATGGGCCAGTATGGGCCAAGAAGAAGAGCAGGCGATTCGTGAGAAAGCCTTCTCTGGTTATCAAGTCACGGAGCAGATGCTAGATGCGGCCGATGACCGCGTTATTTTCTTGCATTGCTTGCCCGCCCACCGCGGTGAAGAAGTCAACGACACCGTGCTGGATGATCCGCGCAGCAAGGTCTTTGATGAGGCCGGCAACCGATTGCATGCTCAGAAAGCCCTGATGGAGTTTCTGGTCTTGGGTGATCGCTTCCCAGTCGCTGTATAAAAAGGCATACTGGTTAAAACCCCAGAGGATTCACCATGCAGCCGCTTAGCCCAGGACAGGAACGCGTATACCATCAAATCCGTAAGCATATGGATGTCCATGGTGTGCCCCCTACCCGAGCAGAACTAGCTCGAGATCTGGGTTTCAAAAGCGCGAATGCCGCGGAGGAACACCTCAAAGCGTTAGCACGCAAAGAGTATATCGAGCTGACCCGCGGGGCTTCCCGAGGGATCCGCCTACTGATCGAAGATAATGACTCGACCCCGTTGATCGGCAAAGTGGCCGCTGGAGTTCCGATCAGCTCCGAGGCCAACGTCGAAGCGCAGATCCAATTTCCCAAAGACCTATTCCGCCAGGCCCCTGACTATTTGTTACGGGTTCAAGGCGACAGCATGACCGGTATTGGGATCATGGACGGCGACATTTTAGGCGTGCTAAACGCCCAAACTGCAAAGAACGGCGACATCGTTGTGGCGCGAGTTAATGAAGACGTCACAGTGAAAAGATTCGAAAAAGATGGCTCTCAAATCAAGCTGATAGCTGAGAATCCTAATTACGACCCCATCGTGGTCAGTGCTGAAGATGATTTTCAAATCGAAGGCCACATGCTGGGCCTGATCCGACTCTAGAACTCAGCATAGGCGCTCTGCAGCTGGTGGCACAATTGCTCCAGCTCAAACACCCAGTTGGAATAACCCACCGCTAACGCCTCAGCGATCAAGCTCTGGTCCTCATCGACGCTACCAATCAGTCCGGCCGAAGGGCGCGGATTCAATGCTTTGCGACAGGCTCCCCAGTAGGGCCAGGCCAATAATTGATCCCCCGCGGCACTGGGCAGCTCCCGGGCAGCCAACTCTTTTAGCGTTTGAACTTCGTCGCCATCACCACGCAGACCGTGGTGTTCGCGCAGTGCTTTGACCAACTCGTCCTGAGCCTGATTCAAATACCACAAGGCCGCACGCTCAAAGCTGACTCGAGTATCCGATGCGGCGCTCTCAAACGCCTGTGCTTGCGCCTGCGCCAAATGAAGCAGGCCATAAACACGTGCCAGCTTCATGCTTTAGCCAGTGAGGTCTCGTCAATCCAACGACCGTTACGGTAGAACTGCTTCCACTTGCCGGCTTTACCATCGACTTCGCTGCCCAAGTACATCTCGGCTGTTTTTCGGCTGTATCGAATCAGAGTGGGGTTGCCATCAGGATCTTTATCAGGCCCCGAGAACAAGAAGTCATACTTCTCTGGTAACTGATCTTTCACGCTACGTATTTCGTGGAGCAACGGCGCCCGAGTCTCGCGATTACGGGGAAAGCCTGAAGCGGCCAAGAACAAACCGGTCGCGCCGTCACGCAACACGTAATGGTCATCGACCTTTCGACACTTCAGATCAGGCATTTGTACCGGATCCATCTTGGGCGGTGCCGGTTGACCGTTTTTCAGCAGTTTGCGGGTGTTTTTACACTCCGCATTGGTGCAGCCGAAGTACTTTCCGAAACGACCGGTCTTTAGTTGCATCTCGCTTTCGCAACGGTCGCATTCCAAACTGGGTCCGTCATAACCTTTAATTTTGAAGGTGCCCTGCTCCACCTCAAAACCATCGCAATCCGGGTTGTTACCACAGACATGCAATTTACGAGTGGTATCGACCAAGAACGAATCCATGGTGCTGTTGCACTTACCGCAGCGGCGTTTGTTCATCAAAGCGCGAACTTCGGCCTCTTCACTATCAACCGATTCGTCCACCGCCTCGTCACCAGGCACCAAATTCACCGTCTGCTTGCACGGCTCTTCGTCCTTGGGTGCGCTATAACCGCTGCAACCCAAGAATGTGCCTGTGGTGGCCACACGAACCAGCATGGGACGCTGACAGGCCGGGCAGCTGATATTGGTGGCCGTCGCTTGGTTACCCAGCATCTCTTCTTGAGCGCGGGTTAGTTTCTGACTAAATCCTTTGTAGAACTCGTTCAATACTTGCTTAAACGGCTTTTTACCCTCGGCCACCGAATCCAGCTGCCCTTCCATATTGGCAGTGAATTCGTAGTCCATCAGATCGTCGAAGCACGACACCAAACGATCGGTAACAATCTCGCCCATTTTGTTGGCAAAGAATCGGCGGTTATCGACACGCACATAACCCTTGTCTTGAATCGTTCCAATAATTGCGGCATAGGTTGAGGGACGACCGATGCCACGCTTCTCGAGCTCTTTGACCAAGGCCGCCTCGCTATAACGTGCTGGCGGTTTGGTGAAGTGCTGCGTCGGGCGCATGGGTGGATCGATCTTGACGACATCGCCTACTTTGAAGTCAGGCAGGATCGGCTCTTCGCCCTTGCCACCTGGCGGCATGACTTTTTGGAAACCTTCAAACAGTCGCACACGGCCACGAGCCCGAAGCTCAACGCCATCCGCCATAACGGTCAATGCGGTCGATGTGAAACGCGCCGGCACCATTTGGCAGGCCATAAACTGACGCCAAATTAATTCATACAAGCGAACCGCGTCAGGCTCAACACCAACTAGACTGCGAGACGTTGCGGTCACGTTGGCTGGGCGAATAGCCTCGTGGGCTTCCTGCGCATTTTGTTTATTGCCGTAATAATTCGGCGAATCGGGTAAGTATTCCTGACCGAACTCGGAACCGATAAATTCGCGGGCAGTAGCGATCGCATCCGCACTCAAAAACGTCGAATCGGTTCGCATGTAAGTGATATGGCCCGCCTCGTACAAACGCTGAGCCAAGGTCATGGTTTTCTTGACGCCAAAGCCGAGGCGCGTGCTGGCGGCCTGTTGTAGCGTTGAAGTAATAAACGGCGCAGTCGGTTTGGTCTGGGTGGGCTTATCCTCGCGGCTGGTGATGCTCAGTTGACCTGCGCCCTGAACACGCTGAACGATGGCGTCAGCCTGGGCTTGATTGGTCATCTTTAAGGCTTTGCCACCATCTTTGGTGGCCTCGAACTCGGCTACGCCAGGCTTGCCGGACAGATCGGTGTGCAAATTCCAGTATTCATCGGGAACAAAAGCCCGAATCTCGCGTTCGCGCTCAACTACCAAGCGTAATGCTACGGACTGGACACGACCGGCCGATAATCCCTTGGCGACTTTGCTCCACAACAGCGGAGACACCATAAAGCCCACCACGCGATCCAAGAACCGTCGAGCCTGCTGGGCATCAACTCGATCCTGATCGACGATGCTAGGCCGCTTGAAGGCTTCCTGAATGGCTTTCTTGGTAATCTCATTGAAGGTCACACGGCGATAACGAGTCGGATCGCCACCCAACATCTCGGCCAAGTGCCAAGCGATCGCCTCACCCTCTCTATCCAAATCCGTTGCCAGATAGATTTCATCGGCCTTGTCCGCCAACTGCTGCAACTCTTTAACGACCTTTTCTTTGCCAGGAATCACTTCGTATTCAGCAATCCAATCGTTCTCGGGGTCCACACCCATGTTGGCGACCAGCTTTTTCTTGGCCTGCTCTGCTTTGTAGCGGACTTTCTCTTCGGGGGGCAGCGAGCGAGTATAGGCTGCCTTTCGGGCACGCTCTTTAGCATCAGCCGTCGACTTCTTAGCCTGTTTGGGAAGATCACGAATATGTCCTACGCTTGATTTAACCACGTAGTCGGATCCCAAATATTTGTTGATCGTTTTCGCCTTGGCTGGCGATTCCACGATCACTAGAGCTTTGCCCACTAGGCACCTCGCATTCAGTCAGTGGCGCTTGTATATGCGTTTTTACAAAAGCAGGTCAAGTCATTGGGGTCAAGAAACTTTCACTACGGACGTTAAATAGGGTTAAACAGATGCAGATGAAGAGACCTAATACGCCATGAGTACAGCCCTAGCCGTTTGGCTGCTGGTCGGGATTGTCGGGGCTTTAAGCCTCAGTTCAGTGTTGTTTAACCGACAACAGCAGGCGATCGTGCGCGGCGTTCAGGCGGAAAAGTTAGAGCAACAGGTTCGAAAACTTGATCCGCTACTGGCATTTTTGGATGTGATTGGCGCCAGCTTGGCCACCAAAGAGGCCATCCACTCGCTACGCCAGCGGCTAGTCCGAAAACTGGTGGATTTAGCACCTGACGGCGGTTGGGCCGCGGAGTTGGCTGAAAAAGCGCCGGAATCACCGTCGCGGCCAGACGGACCGTTCACGTTACGCTCGACCCAACAGATTCCACAGGTCCAGGGGATGCTGGTCGAGGCCATCAACTACTTGAACACGCGTCTAAAAGAGCCTGACGTGTTGGCGGAGCTGAATGACCTCTATGCATTGGTGTCTTCGGATACGCTGACGCACGCAGCCGTCGAGGCCGTCAATCAAGGCAAGTTCCACGAGGCTCGGGCCCTGTTAACCAAGGCCAAATCAGTTCTAGGCCATCCACACCTGTCGGGTAGTATTCGCCTGCACCGCGAAAAGCGCATTCAAGAGACAGCCATGGCGATGGCGAAACGCGCCCGGCAAGAGCTGGAAAACGACCTGCGCGATGGCTCGCAGATCGAGCAGGCCTTTATGGAAATGTTGGACTTACCGGCTCAGTAGTAGCCCTGAACCCAACCCATTTGCTGCCCCCAATACAAGGGGCCACAGCGCCACCCGGGATAACCCAGCCCCAGCAAACACGCCGTATCCGCTACCGCAGCACTCTCAACCACACCTTCATCGACACAACGGGCCAGCTCCATCACCATCGGCCTCATCAGCACTTCAACAATTTCATCAGCGCTTAGCTGCTGCGATCCTTCGCTGTATGCCGGACTTAACTGGACTGGCATCAAGCGGCCACGCTCGTCTTGCTCAAACCGATAAAAACCCTCTTGGGTCTTCTGACCTAGGAGCCCCGCACTCATTCGCTCGCGCATGGCTGAAGGGTGCGGCACAGGCATCCGCTCGGGGAATCCCTGGGCCATGACATCGCTGGCATGGACGCAGGTGTCAATTCCGATGACATCACTGAGCACACCCGGCCCCATGGGCCAACCATAGGCCTTCATCACCTGATCGATTTGAGCGATATCGCATCCGTTCGCGGCTAGCTCATCAAATGCATTCAGGTACGGGAACAACACCCGATTGACCAAAAATCCAGGGCAATCGTTTACAACGACGGCGCGCTTACCCAAGGCACCGGCCAAGGCCACCAACACTGCCATGGTGTCAGGGGCCGTTTGTTGGCCGCGAATCACCTCTACCAGCGGCATCACCGGAACCGGATTAAAGAAGTGCAAACCTGCGAATCCTTCGGGCTGTTGTAACGCAGCAGCCAAACCACTGATCGACAACGTCGAGGTATTCGAAGTAATCAGCGCAGCTGGCGAGGTGCCCTGATCGACCTCGGCTAGCACGGCATGCTTGATACGCGCTTGTTCGGTGACCGCCTCGATGATCACATCGACATCGGCTAGGGACTCAAGCTGAGTAGAAAACTGCAGACGCGCCAGCACAGCCTGTGCACCGGCCTGATCCATCCGACCTTTCTTTTGTGCCGCACCGGCTAGGCGAGCCACCTCGTCCTGAGCCGCCTGCAGCGCTTGATCCGTCAGGTCGCGAATCACCACGTCAAAACCAGAGACTGCGCATTGCCACGCGATGCCACCGCCCATGATGCCCGCGCCGACCACCCCGATGGTTTTCACCTCCAAGGTTTTCGCGGCAATGTGCTTGGCCGAACGCTTGCAGGCTTGATCGTTCAAGTAACGCTGAACCAGCGCTTCGCTTTCGCTGGCCTGAGCCAGTGCGACAAACACCTCAACTTCAGCCGCTTGCGCCTGCTGCAGATCCATCGACTGGATGGCGCCCATCAACTGGCAAATCTGCGCCGGCGCGCGTTGAGATTGACGATCTTCAATCGGCTCAATCGACTCCGACGCAGGCTTGGGCAGATTCAATCCGCGCTGCGGATCATCACATTCCAACAAAATCGCGACAGCCTGCTCTAGGGTATCCGCGTGAAGGTCAATCACACCGGCCTGCAAAGCCTGCTCCAATTTAATCGGACGTCCGGACAGCACAAAATTGCAGGCCGCCCGATACCCCATTAACTGGGCCGATCGAACCGTGCCCCCCCAAGACGGGCACAACCCTAAGGTGACCTCTGGCAAACCGACCCGAGCCCCATCGGCCCCTGCGCGATAATCGCAGGCCAACGCCAACTCGAACCCGCCGCCTAGGGCGAAACCGTCAATCCAAGCCAAGGTGGCACACGGCAGTTGGGCGAATCGGTCAAACACTCGTTGCGTGGCCGAGATCCGTGCATTGACGTGATCGGCCGGCTCGGCAAACCACTCTTTAAAGGCTGTGATGTCTGCACCCAATACAAAGTCACGATGGGCACTGCGCACTAAGACTGGCAGAGGGGCCTGCTCAATCTGAGCTAACGCCGAGGACAAATCTTGTATTAGCGCTTCGTTCAACACGTTGACTTTAGGGGCCTGCATGCACAGATCGTAATGGGTGGCGTGGCGCGTCAGTTGGATGGTATTCATTGCGGGTGTTCCTGTCGTAGAGGGCAAGACGACAGCCATGCCTTTAAGTTGCTAAGCTCAGCCTCGGTTTCGTGATCCCACCATGCACCAATTTGGCTGGCGTTCGCATCGACGCCTAGTACATGCTCGGGGGCGAGAGCCAACCAATCCGACAAGCGCTCGGCCGTGCGGTGACCACCGGGTGAGTCACCCTGCCCAACCCACTGACCGCCTGAATTCCAAATCGAGAACCCCTGCTCGCCTACGCCCCCGGCCAGAGAATAAAACGGCACCATGGCTGAATCGTGACGGGCTTTGGCCCACTCACTCAGGCTGCGCACGGCCGGCAACAACCCCATCTTTCGTGCGGCCTGCCGGGCTTGCATCTGACGCGTCTCCATCGGAGACGGCTTCAACCAGCTAAATCCGCTGTAAATCAACGCCACCGCGACCAACATCGCAATCCAAAACGCCATCTGTGCTCTCCTTGTTTGCACTGCACAATTTGCATCAAGCAGTTTCAGATGAAAAGGCACAACTTTCAGTTAAACTGCGCGCCGTGTTTGATATCGCCGTTAATATTGCCGACTCTCAGCTACGCGAGGATGCCCCCGGGGTCTTGCAGCGGGCGCAAGAAAACGGCGTTCAGCAGTGTTTGTTGGTCGGATGCGATTTGGACGAGTCTACCTGGCTGGCCAAACAACACGGCCTGCTAAATCAGCCATGGACCGCTGGCGTTCATCCACACTATGTCAGCCAAGCATCCGATGACTATCTGGATACGTTACGGCGACTACAGATCCTGCCCGGATGCGTTGCCGTGGGCGAATGCGGACTGGATTATTTCCGCATGCTGTCCCCTAAGCTGCAACAACAATCTGCCTGCGAGGCTCAACTCTCCCTAGCGGTTGAGCTGAACAAACCTGCTTATTTGCATGACCGCGATGCCAGTCAGGATCTGATCGCCATAATCTCGAATCAGCCAGAGGTTAAGGGTGTAGTACATTGTTTTACATCGGATTATTCTTCACTCGAATCCTATCTTGATCTGGGCTTGATGATTGGAATTACCGGTTGGTGTCTGGATGAAAGACGCGGACAGGAGCTGGCTCAGCTCGTGCCAGCCATACCTGCGGACCGATTGCTGGTGGAAACCGACGCCCCCTATCTGACACCTCGGACACTTCGCCCTCGGCCCAAGCGTAACGAGCCGCAATTCCTGCCTCACATCATTGAAGGCATCGCTCGCCTACGCGGTTGCGATGCACAGGAATTGGCCGACCAAACCACACACAATGCGCGCACCCTGTTTCAATGCTAAGCCAGCGGATCTGCCAAGCCTTCAACGACGAGTTCGCATCCCATCAGACTCGCTTGGTCGGCGGATTTGATGAGCCCTTTTATAAAGCTGGGCCACCAGCACACATCCAATTTCGAGCCGACTACGCTCGCAGCGCCTTGCATGAAGTCGCCCACTGGTGCGTGGCCGGTGCGTCACGCCGGGCGTTAGACGATTATGGCTACTGGTATGAACCCGATGGCCGCAACGCCGCGCAACAAGCTGCGTTTGAACAGGTCGAGGTTCGCCCGCAGGCGCTGGAGGCGTTATTTTGCCAAGCCTGCGGTATCGAGTTTTCGCCGAGCATCGATAATCTGAACGGTGCAAATACCGATACCACTGCCTTTGAAGACGCCATTCAAGCGCTGCTGCAATACTGGACAGACCACCCCGAAGACATCCCGCCACGGGGACAACAATTCATAAGGCGGCTGCAATCGTGTCGATAAAACTGCGCATGGAATGGGCGGCGATCTGGAAGATTGCTGGCCCATTGATCATCAGTCAGCTGTGTTACACCGGCATGGGGTTCGTCGACGCACTGGTGGCCGGCCGGTCAAACTTATTCGATTTGGCTGGCGTTGCAGTCGGTGGCGGCATTTGGCTGCCCATCGCTCTGTTTTTGAGTGGACTGGCGTATGCCGCGACCCCCTTAGTGGCCAAAGACGAGGGCAGCGGCGCCACTGATCAGTCGGCATTTTGGGTTGGCCAAGGTCTAATTTTAATGGGCGCCTTGGGGCTCGTATCGGCGGCTTTTTTAGTCCTAGGCGGCAACTGGATTCTGGCGCAATTCGGCGCGGACGACGAGACGCGCCTCGCCGGAACACACTATTTGTGGGGCATCGCGCTAGGCGCACCTGCGTTCTGCTGGTTCCAAAGCCTTAGAAGTACTCTAATCGGCCTAGGGCAGACGCGCCTAGAGATGATCGTTGCACTGAGCATGCTGGCGCTCAACTTCCCAATCAGCGCCGCCCTGGTCTTTGGCTGGGGAGCACTGCCTGCGATGGGAAGCTTTGGCATTGGGCTGGGCACCGCACTGGTCTTTTGGCTGGGGTGCGCGGTTCTGTGGTGGGGGCTGTTAAGCGGCCATCCCCAGTCTAAGCCCCAATGGCGTCATCTGAAGCCCGCATCGGATCGACTCAACACCCTGTTCAGCTTCGGCTGGCCGATTGGGCTTGCGATCGCGGTCGAAGCCAGTGTCTTTTCGATTATTGCCTTGCTACTGGCCCCACTAGGCGCGGTTGCTGTTGCCAGTCATACCATCGCTCTGAATCTATCCGCCATGTTTTTCATGCTGCCCCTGGGCATCGGCCTGGCGACCACCAGCCGGGTCGGTTACCTGAGGGGGCAAGGCCGCTTAGAGGACGCCTTTTATAGCTCAAAAGCGGCTATAGGCCTGGGCTTAGCGATTGCAACAGCAACCTGCCTGCTGACCTTTATCTTTCGGGCTCCGTTTGCTGCGTTGTACGGAGCCGACGCCCAGGTCACCGCACTGGCGGCAGGACTGATGATTTTTGCGGCGATATACCAGCTGCCGGACTCGGTGCAAGTCATTGGAGCTGGCGCATTGCGGGGCTTCGAGGACAGTCGCGGCCCGTTGGTGGTGTCCCTGCTAGCCTACTGGGTGGTCTGTCTGCCTGGCGGCATTTGGCTGGGGCGTGAAGGGCCTGCGATTGGCGCCGCTGGATTCTGGATCTTTTTGATTATCGGGCTTAGCTTGGCCTCAGCCGGCATGCTGTGGCGGCTAGGACAAATCAGACAACGCTTGAAAAGCCCCGCACCAAGCCCACTCACCTAATCATGCGAATTATAATTCTCGCCATTGCGGTGCTAGGCACTGCGGCCAGCGCTCTGTACTGGCAAGCCCCCCCAAAAGCTCAACAGCTACTCGAGGACTATCGCAAGCGCTTATCCCGAACCCTCGAGATCGACATTACCGAACCCAACATTGTCCCCCTGCGCTGGTTGACCGATCAGAACCTGCGTTTCACCGCCGAGCCTGAAACTCGTACCTCGCTGGGCAAAGCACTGTCGCTCGGCGAATGCGGACTGGTGCCAGAGTTGGCGCGGGCCAATAATTCACTCGGTAAAGTGGCCCCTTCCAGCGATCGACTGCTACAAACCCAACGGATATTAAATCTGGCAGCCGATTGCCAGCCGCAAACCGAAGCGCTGCAAATCGAGTTGAATCGCCTAATCGCACACCGGCAAGCGCTGTGGCCTGTCACCCTCAGCAATATGTTGCTGGCCGGCCCCGAATGGAGCGCACACTTCAAAGCATCCACTGCGCCATTGCCGCCGGGCGTGGCTTTGGACTCATCACTGGAGGCCTTACTGGACTGGGTCAGCGTGCAGCGCGCCGCTCAACCCAAAGATCCAGAGCGCCTGACCCCCTTGCTCAAAAACCTACTGGAATCCAACCAAGGTGCCGCCACCCTACGCGCGGGCTACTTGGCGCTCGATTATTTACCCGAACTGACCCAAGCACTTGACGCCACCACGATCTGCCAAGGGCCACGCAGTCCCGAGCAGCGAAAGCTGGCTCAGCAAGTGTTTGCCAGCCAATACCTGGAGCGCGTCCAGCCATGGCTGTCCGAAGTCGAGAAATCTTTACGAGTCATCGATCGAGTCAACTCAGTTTTGAGTAATCAAGGCGCCCCCACCCCGCGTTGGCTGGCGGCTAATTTTGATCTGAAGGCCTACCAAAGCTCGGTTAAACAACATGCCCTGGCATGGCGGGATTTGTTGCTGCGCTGTGGTGTTAATCCCGGCAACCGCTGACAATTAAAAATCTTTCCTATACTCAGGGTCGTGAATACATCTGTGATCAACCTTGAGACCCAGCGCCGGGCTCGCTTTGCCAAGCCCCTGCGCCTAATGCCTGACCTGGACGGGTATTCCTGTCTGATTGATTTTGGACTAGGCCATGAACGCCATCCGATACTGGCGTGGGCCTTGCTGGACGATCAAAGCATCAGCGGGATGATCATTCATGAGGGGACCTTGGCCCCCGTCACGCAGTTCACGCATCGGTTCGAAGGGTACTGCGACGATCAATTAGAACGGGTTCATCGACAGCCGCCGAGCTTTCTGAAACCTAGCCTGCGTGCGGCCAGCGATCATTTTGACCCACCACACTGCGTTCAATGCCCAGACATGGCTGAGCTGTCCGTTGCGCTATTTGAGTCAGATCATTGGAGTTTTAAGCGCCTACAGATGTGGCATCTACAAAGTGGCGACATCGTCCCGATGGTCGACTATCAAACACACACCCAGCATGGCCCTAAGAGTGTGCGGATCGATGCAAGGCGCTATTCCAGCTACGCCGGACTCGTCACCCCCGCACAAATTGGGCAACTCAAGGCCGGTGGCCCCGTAGGAATGGACTTTCTCGGGCTACTCGCCCCCTACCGAACCTGAATCAAGAATCGATACGCCTCAGCGCCCTCATCTACTTCCAGCAAACTATGCCCCATTGCCGCGCAATATTTAGGGACGTCCCTCAATGTCGCCGGATCACTTGCCAGTAACCACAACTGATCCCCAGAGGCGCATGTCTCTATGCGCTCACTCAGCATCATGATGGGTTCGGGACACCAGGTTCCATGGGTATTAAGGGTACTAGCACTCTGGGACACTAATTTTTCCAACTTGTCATACTTTTGGCTCGTTTTCGCATTGTAACCGTAACTAATCAACAAGGATCGTATAGATTGGTTCACAAGTAGAGACTCATTGGCATGCGTGCTTGTTTGCCAGGTTGCTACGTTGCAATTTTTTTGTAGTGACAGGCACGATGTCTGGTTTGGCGATCACAGGGCCAACACTACTAAGGAATCCTTCGGTGGAATGTACGGATACATTCATCAGAAGCTGGGAGGAAAAATGGGCAATAAAGTTGCATTAGTCACCGGTGGTACAGGTGGTATCGGATCGGCAATCTGCCGTGAACTAGCCAATCAAGGCTTCACAGTCGTCGCAGGCTACAACAGCGGCGGAAATCACGAAAAAGCACAAAAATGGAAAGCTGAACAGGCCAAAGAAGGCTTCGACATCGACGTCGCCTACGGTGATGTGTCCGATGCCGATAGCGCTGAAGCCTGCGTCAATGGCGTGCTGGAAAAGCATGGCTCGATTGACGTATTGGTCAACAATGCCGGCATTACGCGGGACTCTACTTTCCGCAAAATGACTCTAGAACAGTGGGACGAAGTCATGAACGCTAACCTGCGCAGCGTTTTCAACATGACCCGTCTGTGCATCAATCCCATGCTGGAAAGCAAATGGGGCCGAGTCATTAACATCTCTTCTGTAAATGGCCAAAAAGGTCAGTTCGGCCAGACCAACTATGCAGCGGCAAAAGCCGGCATGCACGGTTTCACCAAATCACTCGCTCAAGAGGTTGCCGCCAAAGGCATCACCGTCAACACCGTCAGCCCGGGCTACGTTTTGACCTCGATGGTGGCCGCGATTGGTGACGAAATTCTGGAGAAAATTGCAAGTACGATTCCTGTCGGTCGCCTGGGCGCTCCCGAGGAAATCGCGCATGCGGTGGCCTACCTGTCGAGTGAGCCCGCAGCCTTTATCACCGGTTCAAACCTGGCGATTAACGGCGGCCAGCACATGTTCTAAAAAGACTGCCTTGGCAGCAAGCCGGTCTCAACTAGACCGGCTTTTCTGAATTTTTATAGGAGTATTTATGCGCAAAGAGATTTTCGTCTTAGGCGCAACGCGGACAGCCATCGGGACCTTTGGAGGCGCGTTCAAAAATACCACTCCCATCGATTTGGCCAGCCAAGTCGTCGCGGCCTCAACTCGACGAGCCGGCATTGATCCTAGTAGCGTCGGACACGTCATCATGGGTCACGTGTTAAACACCGAACCCAAGGACATGTACCTGTCGCGGGCAGCAGCCATTCATGGCGGCCTACCTGAATCCACCCCCGCCTTTAACCTGAATCGTCTGTGCGGGTCGGGGCTTAGCGCGATTATTTCGGCCGCCCAAATGATCAACGAAGACGAGTGCGAAGTAGCGATGGCCGGCGGTGCAGAGGTCATGAGCCGAGCTCCCTTTTGGTTACCTACCCAGCGTTTTGGACAAAAGATGGGCGATGCCCAACTGATTGATGCCATGTTGGGCGCGCTGAATGATCCTTTTGATGAGCAGCACATGGGCGTGACCGCAGAACGGGTCGCTGAGCGATATGGCATCACCCGTGAACAACAGGATGAGCTAGCCGCGCAAAGCCACCAACGGGCCGCCCACGCTATCAGCCAAGGCTATTTTGACGAACAGATCCTGCCGATCCAAATTCGCGCTGGCCGCAAAACTCATGAGTTCTGCGTTGATGAGCATGTCAAAGCCGACACAACTCCCGACAGCCTGTCCGCTCTGCGTCCTGTGTTCCAAAAAGACGGCACCGTCACGGCAGGCAACGCATCCGGTATCAACGATGCCGCCAGCGTGATGACGCTCGCCTCCGCTCAAGCCGTCAAAGAACAAAACCTAACCCCGCAGGCTCGCCTAGTGGATTACGCTTTTGTTGCTCTGGATCCCAAAGTCATGGGGCTGGGCCCTGTGCCGGCCACCGAGCGACTATTAGCCAAGACTGGCCTGTCCAAACAGGACATCGACGTGTGGGAGGTCAACGAGGCCTTTGCCGCTCAAGCCTTGGGCGTGTGTAAAGGGTTGGACATCGATCCAGCGTTAGTTAATCCCAATGGGTCCGGCATCAGTCTAGGCCACCCGATCGGAGCAACCGGCGCAATCGTCGCCACCAAAGCGATTTACGAGCTACACCGAACCGGCAAACGATATGCCATTGCTACCCTATGTATCGGGGGCGGCCAAGGCGTCGCCGCCCTATTTGAGAGAGTTTAACGAATGAATGCACCCAATGATCCCAACGCGCTGTTTGACGAGTTGACCCAAAAAACCCAAGAAATGATGCAGCAATTTGCAGGCGCCGACAGCACCCAAGCCATCCAAGGCATGACCGAAGCTTGGACTCAATTGGCCAGCAGTGACTGGAGCGATCCGCAAAAGTGGATGGACAACATGACCGAGTTCCAGCGTCAACAGATGGGTTTATGGCAACAAATGATGGGACTGAGCACGCCCACGTCTGACCGCCGTTTCAAATCAGAGGAATGGAGCGAGCAGCCGGTTTACGATTTCATCAAGCAAAGTTATTTGATGACCAGCGACATGCTGAATCAGTGGGCCGAGGCCGTGCCTGGGGATGAGAAAGAGAAAGAAAAGCTGCAGTTCTATACGCAAAGCTACATCGATGCCATGAGTCCTGCGAACTTTGCCGCGACCAACCCCGAAGTGATGAAAGAGGCCATGGAATCCGGCGGCCAGTCGCTGCTCAACGGCTGGAAAAACTTGTTGGGAGATATCGACAAGGGCCGCATCACCATGACCGATGAGTCCGCTTTTGAAGTCGGCAAAAACTTGGCAGTCACACCTGGCAAAGTGGTGTTTCGCAATGATTTGTTTGAACTTCTGCAGTACGCGCCAACGACTGAAGAGGTCAATGAAAAGCCACTGCTGATCGTGCCCCCTTGTATTAACAAGTTTTACATTCTGGATTTGGGTCCGGGCAATAGCTTTGTTGAATGGTCCGTTGCCCAAGGCAATACCGTCTATCTGATCAGCTGGGTCAATGCGGATCAGTCACATGCGGGGGTAAGCTGGGACGATTATGTCGATCGCGGCATTATTGAAGCGATCAGCCAGGTCCGTTCGCAAAGCGGCCAAAACAAAGTCAACGCCGTCAGCTGGTGTGTTGGCGGCACCCTGCTGGCCAGCGCACTGGGCGTGCTACAAAAGCGCCGCAAAAACTGGGTCGCCAGTGCCACGTTCCTGACTACCCTGCTGGACTTTAGCGACCCTGGACAGTTGGGCGTATTCTTGGATCCAGAAGAAGTCGAGAAACGCGAGGCCGCCCTGCGCAAAGAGGGCATCTTCAGCGGTAAGTCCTTGGCATTGGGCTTTAACATGCTGCGCAGCAACGATTTAATTTGGAGCTATGTGGTGAATAACTACCTGAAGGGTAAAACACCACCGCCCTTCGATATCCTGTACTGGAACTCTGACCCGACCAACCTGCCGGCAGAAATGTACTGCCAATACATTCGCCGTATGTATCTGGACAACGCATTGCAGGCCGGCGAGTTGGAAGTGTGCGGACACGTGGTTGATCTATCCAAGGTCAAGATTCCGACGTACTTTTTATCGGCCATCGAAGACCATATCGCGCCATGGAAAACCACCTTCGCAGGTACCGAGTTACTGGGCGGCGAGAATACCTTTGTGCTGGGAGGCAGTGGCCATATTGCCGGCGTCATTAACCCACCACACAAAAACAAGCGAAATTACTGGACCGATGGCGAGCTAGGCCAAGGCCCTGACCACTGGCAACAGACCGCGCAAAGCCACCCCGGTAGCTGGTGGACTCATTGGCATGCATGGCTAGAACAACAGGATGCCACCAAAGTCCCTGCTCGAGATGTGCCCAGTGAGAACTTAGGAGATGCGCCAGGTCAGTACGTGACCGCTCGGATCTAAAGGGAAAAAGATCCCCCTGTCCAACCCGGACAGGGGGTGAGTGTCATGCGAATGGGCATCGCAGCGACTCTATTTGGGCCATATCCACCCGTGTCACAGAACGGGCGACGCCACACAAAACCCTTTGTGCGACGCAACATCACCTTGCCCCTTTATGCTGCAGTGCGCAACTGTTCGAGGTCCTACTTAACCCATCTTTGCAATGAAGTCTTTGATCTTGGGCGCGATGATTTGGCGGAAGCGTCTGCCATTGAAAATCCCAAAGTGCCCCACCCCTTCTTGCAGCCAGTGCAATCGACGCTCGGAAGGCAAGCTGCTTAAAACTTGGTGGGCCGCTTGGGTCTGTCCGAATCCGGTGATGTCATCAAACTCCCCTTCGACCGTCATCAATGCGGGTGTCTTGATCGCCGTAAAATCGAGTTTCTGCCCGCGCCACATCATGTTGCCCTTGGGTAAATCGTGGTCGATAAAAACGGATTTCAACGTTTCAAGGTAATAGTCTGCAGGCAGATCCATGACGGCTAGGTATTCATCGTAAAACTGGCGATGCTTCTCGGCACTCTCGCCATCCCCGGTGATCAGGTCCTCGTAAAACTTAAAGTGCTTGCTCAGATGGCTATCCATGTTCATGGCCATAAAACCACCCAGCTGGATAAACCCTGGATAGACCTTTTGACCTGCGCCGGCATAGCTCCAGGGCACCGTCTTAATCACGTTGGACTCAAACCAATCCAAATCTTTGGTGCTGGCGTAATCATTCACCTCGGTCGGACTTAGACGGGTATCGATCGGCCCACCCATCAAGGTGATCGTCTTGGCTTGTTTAGGCTCATCACGCATGGCCTGAACCGCCGCGGTCATCAGCACCGGAACAGAGGGTTGGCACACCGCGATTACATTCACGTCCCCGTCGATAGCTCGGATGAAGTCCAGCAGATAATCAACGTAATCATCTAAGTGAAATGCCCCCTCACTCAAAGGCACATCTCGAGTGTTCTTCCACTCGGTGATGTAGACCCGATGTTCAGCCATTAGCGTTTGAACCGTATCGCGTAGCAAGGTCGCCCAATGCCCGGACAGTGGAGCCACCAGCAGGATTGAAGGCCCTTCAACGGGTTTGGAGGGCACAAACTCAATTAGATCGCAGTACGCCTTATCGAATATCGAGACGATGTTAACCGGATGCCCCTGCTGATCCAGCAAATCCCACTTGGGTTGCGGATAATTAGCGGTTTGCCTCTCGATTAACTCTAATTGAGCGCGCATCAAGCGAGAACCGGGCAAGTAATGAGTCGGGCTAAAAGGATGCGCCATCGATTTGCGCAGACTCGACACCATAAAGTTGCTCGGCGCCAGCAGGCGCATCATTGTATCCTGAGCCGAATACAGCATTAGATAAGTACCTCAATGGGTGTTGATTACCCGCAGTGTGCGGTGCAACATTCTGACACGCTATCGCAAATCCACAAAAATGAGAAATGGAATCCAACTATGTCTGCTCCTCTGTACATCCCCACAGACACCACTTGCCAAAACGCAGGCATCACTCGATTTGCTGAACACCTGGGACTGGCTGATTTTGCCGCCATGCATCAATTCAGCATTCAAAATCCCGGTAAATTCTGGCGTGCATGGATCGAATTTCAAAAGCTTCCGATTCACGGATCGCTGTCCCCCGAGATGCCTCCTAGCGATCACATGATGGATCAAGAATGGTTTCCGAATGCCCAGCTGAACTTTGCACAGGCCTGCTTGAATCCTGAACATGACGCTGCGGCCTTTGTTGAATTCAAAGAAAACGGCGAGCGTCGCGAAGTCAGCCGCCAGCAAATGCGTCTGGATGTCGGGTCACTGGCGGCTTGGCTACGTCAACAGGGGGTCCAGCCGGGCGATGTCGTTGGCGGCTTTCTACCCAATGGGGGTGATGCCATCTTGGCCATGCTGGCCACCGCCGCTGTCGGGGCAATCTGGACCAGCTGCTCGCCTGATTTTGGCGTCTCTGGCGTTTTGGATCGCTTTGGGCAGACTCAACCTAAAGTGCTGTTCTGCGTTGACCAGTACTACTACAACGGCAAGATCCACGATGCCTGGAACAAAATCCAGTCCGTGTGCCAACAGATCGGCGGGCTGCAGCACATAGTGTGCGTGCCCTACGCCGGCACAACACCACAGATGGACCGCTCTGCAATCGCAGCCACGCTGTTAGGCGACACGCTAAATGCGCCGCAACCTCCTAACTACCAAATGGTTAAGTTCCGCGCACCCTTATTCATTTTGTACTCCTCGGGCACGACCGGTGCCCCCAAATGCATTATTCACAGTGCCGGCGGCGCCCTGGTTCAGCTGACCAAGGAGCACCAATTGCATGGCGATGTGAAACCGGGCGACCGGCTTTTTTATTACACCACCCTGGGTTGGATGATGTGGAACTGGTTAGCCACCGGGTTGGCCAGCGGCGCGACTCTGATGCTGTATGACGGATCGCCCTTTTATCCGCAGGCAGATTCGCTAATTACCCTGGCACAGAACGAGCGATTCACCCAATTCGGCACCAGTGCGAAGTACATCGCCGCACTAGAAAAAGCTGAAGTCGCGCCGAAGCAGCTGGGGGCATTTGAAGATCTGCGCACTATTTTCTCGACCGGCTCTCCTCTAGCCCATGAGAGTTTTGAATACGTCTATCGCGAGTGGAAAAGCGACGTGTTGCTGGGCTCGATCAGCGGTGGAACCGACATTGTCAGCTGCTTTGTTTTGTCCAATCCAACCGCGCCGGTTCATGTGGGTGAAATCCAAGCCGCCGGCCTAGGCATGGATGTGCAGATCGTTGACTCGGCTGGCGAGTCAATGGGACGCGGTGATGGTAAGGGCGAGTTAATCTGTGCCACGGCCTTCCCATCAATGCCCGTGGGCTTTTGGAATGACCCTGATAAGGCCCGATACAAAGCCGCCTACTTCGAAAACTTCGAGGGTATTTGGGCGCATGGCGACTTTGCCGAGATCACCGAACATGGCGGCTACATTATTCATGGACGCTCGGATGCCACACTGAATCCGGGCGGTGTTCGGATCGGGACGGCCGAAATCTACCGACAGGTTGAGCGCGTTGAAGCCGTACTGGAGTGCTTGGCGATCGGGCAGCGCTGGGATGATGACGTCCGAGTCGTGCTGTTTGTCGTGTTGCGCGACGGCGTTGAGTTGAATGGTGAGTTAGAACAGCAAATTCGCACAGAAATTCGCACCCACACCACACCACGCCATGTGCCAGCACGAGTTGTTCAGGTGCCGGAATTGCCCCGTACTCGCAGCGGAAAACTAGTCGAATTAGCGGTTCGATCAATCGTCCACAATGAGGCGGTAGCTAACACCGAAGCACTAGCCAACCCGCAGGCGCTGGCGTACTTTAAAAACATTCCACAACTACAAGAATAACGATGCTAAAAATCCTGGTAATGAGCGCACTCGGTGCGCTCGCCACGCTGAGTCACGCTCAGACCGACCTGCGGGTTTTGATTGATGTCTCGGGTAGCATGAAGTCAAACGACCCCAATGCGTTGCGCCAACCTGCGGCCGAGCTGATCGCCAGACTGCTGCCGCCGCAATCCCAAGCCGGGGTATGGTTGTTCGGCACCCAGACCCGAGCCCTAGTGGACTACGGCGTGGTCGACCCTGAATGGCGCACCGCCACCCTATCGTCTAGCGACACCATCTCGAGCTCGGATCAATACACAGACATTGAGCAGTCACTAACCGAGGGTTTGCAGCCGACGACTCAAGCAAATAAACAGTGTCACGTCATTCTAGTCACCGACGGACTGATTGATCTGCGCGCAGGCCAGGCCGCCATCCGTGAATCCCGTGCCCGGATCGAGACTCAAGTGATCGCGCAAGCCAAACAACAGGACTGTCGCATTCATACCTTGAGCCTGTCGGATCAAACCGATAAAGCCCTGCTAAATCGACTATCGCAGGCAACTGGCGGCTTGAGCGCCCAACTAACGGGGGCGGCCCAGCTGTTGCCAGTGGTATTAGACGCATTAGAACTGGCATTACCGGACAATCGCTTGCCGATCCAAGGCCAGTCCTTTCAAGTGGATGAGTCGGTCAACAAGCAAACCATCATCTCGCTGACCCCTACCGATCAAGCACTACAGTTAGTCAGCCCACGCGGTCAGATCATTACGCCGGACAATTTACCCGAGAACGTTGAGTACCAGACCAGCCAGGGGTTTCAACTGTATCAAATCACCAATCCTGAACCCGGCATTTGGCAATCCTTGGGCGATGCAAAAATTGATCGGGTGCTAGCTGACGCAGATATCAACCTCAGCATTATCGATCTGCCGGGCACCCTAGAGCTGGGGCAGCCTCTGAACGTGGTCGTGCGTATCACCCAAGGCGATCGAGCGGTACAACTCAATGACTTGGATCTAAGGGGCACCATCAACGATCAGCCCCTGACGTTTGAGGCTCGCGGAGAGGATCTTCTGGCCCCGGTTACACTGGATCAGCCCGGCAGCTACACACTCGAGATCCAAGCTCGTAGTGGCCTGTTTGAGCGCACGCTAAACCGCACCATCGAGGTGATTGAGCCGCAGGTGGCGAGTGCCTTGGAAAGTGGGACCACCCAAGGTGTTCAAACCTTTAAGGCACCCGTTGCGGCGCCTGTGGTCGAAGTCCAGGCCGCCCCCATGGCTGAACCGGTATCGACCAATGAAGGTTTGACCTTGTTGCAGTGGCTATGGATTATCGGGGCCGCCGGGTTAGGGTTAATCGTCCTGATTGCATTTTGGTTATCACGAGCAGAGAAAAAAGCATGAATGCACTGTGGAGTACACTTGAGGGACTGGGATATATCGCCTGCTCGCTTTGGATTATCGCCTTTGTGGTCGGCGGAATTCGGCCGCAAGTGATGCGCCAAAACGATCGAGCATCGGTCATTCGTATTTGCTCAATCGGTTTTATTGTCAGCTTCCTTGTGATGGCAGTCTCATGGTCCAAGGCTCGCGGCTACGCCTAGCCTAATCCCCCCTATACTCTGAACATGAGTGTTGAGGGATTGCTGGCGAGCTGCCAGCGTGGTGGCGTCGCATTGATCGAGGCCAACACATCAAAGGTGTTTTATTCACCTGGTGACATAGATGTTCCCGAGGCCGTTCTTAGCGGCTTGAAACGGGCTGACAACCATTTGCGCGTAAAGCAGTGGAATTGCTTGAAACTAGCCTCCGGGGATCTGTGGATGGCGATGCCTCCGCAACTGAACGCCGCTCACGATGAAATCTCATTTTTAAAACAGCAGCTGAATTGGATTGAGGGCCGCGACTCATTGAGTGGCCTGCTCACGCGCAGCGCATGGCATTCACAACCGCTGGCCGTCGGTGAATCACCTAAATTGGTCGTCTTCCTGCGCATTGCCAATCTATCTCGAATCAGCGAGCGTCAAGGCACCCGAAGTGCTGACATCATTTTGCAAACCATGGGTGGTCGCCTGTTATCCGAGGCGCCCAACAACCTGGCGGCACGAGTCAGCAATGATGCCTTTCATTGGATCATTGATACACCCAGTGATTTGACCCAATGGTTGGCACAGACGCACGAGCGTCTATCGCAACCGGCCCACCTTGAGTTCGGTCAGGTGGCACTGGAATGCGTGATGGGGCTTGCGATGGCGCCAGATCACGGCAGCAACATCGATACCCTGTCGCGGCATGCCGAACTGGCCGGCAACAGTGCTGAGGAGCGCGGCTTTGGCTATCTAATCTTTGACCAGGGCATTGCAGAGTCTTATCGCCGCGCCACCGTGATCGCCCACTCAACCGAATCCGCCTTTACGCAGGGCCAATTGGCAGTGCATTACCAACCCCAGCTAGATCTCACTGGCCACAAAGCCCCCTCGGCCGAGGCCCTGATCCGCTGGTCCCATCCGGAATTAGGCAATGTCAGCCCGATCGAATTCCTACCTACCTTCGAGCGCCAAGGGTTGCTACCCCGTCTGACCGAATTCGTTTTGGAATCTGCGATACGTGATTGGAAGACCCTAGGGCATCCGACATTTCGGATCTCCGTCAATCTGCCACCGGATCTAGTCGAACCCAGCTTTTGTGATGGGCTGATCCAGCGTTGCCGGCTCAATGAGTTTCCGTTGTCCTGCCTGACCCTCGAGATTACTGAACAGCGTCTGACCCAATTAGAAGGTGCGCTCAGTGTCATCAAACAATTGCAGCTGGCGGGCGTGCGAATTGCCATCGATGATTTTGGCGTCGGCGAGTCGTCGCTCAGTCGGATCGGCCAAATTCAGTTCGATGAGCTAAAAATCGACCGAAGCTTGGTGACCTGGGCAGACATTGCCAGCAATCAGCCGACCGTTATTCGCAGTGTGGTCGGGATGGCCCGAGCCTTGAACATGGAGGTGATCGCCGAGGGCGTTGAAACCCAGCAGCAAATGGATATGTTGCGAGCAGCTGGGTGTGATCGAGTTCAGGGCTACTTACACGCGCGCCCCATGCCCCTCTCGGATTTAGCTGAGTTTATGGCGCCTGAATAAAGCGCGCCTTCAACAAGACCTCTTGCCACTCATCCATCGCCTCAGAATCCAAGGTGATGCCGCCGCCGACCCCGAACTCAAGCTCACTATCGATTAGGGTTGCGGTTCGAATCGCAACGTTCGCCACTGACTGCCCTTGGTACACATAACCGCAAGAGCCGGTGTACAGTCCCCGCGGTGACATCTCAAGCTGCTCTAAAATCTCTATCGCACGCTTTTTCGGAGCGCCGGTAATAGAGCCGTAGGGCATCAACGCCGAACACCACGCTGATAAGCGGGTCTCGTTCAGGTCCGCCGTGACCGTCGATACCATTTGCTGGAGCGTCTCATAGCGTCGCACTTCAAAGCTGCTGGGCACCTTGACCGAGCCTGCCTGAGCGATCCGGCCCAGATCGTTACGAATCAAATCCAAGATCATCAGGTTTTCGGCCCGGTTCTTGGTATCCGAGGCCAACCATTGGGCCAGCTCCCCCGAGGCCTGCTCGCTGGCACCGAGCCCGACGGTTCCTTTCATGGGCTGGCATTCCATGCGGCCTTGTTCCACCCGCCACAACAACTCCGGTGACAGGCTGAGTGCATGGCCACCCTGCCAGGGCATAAAGGCGGCATAGGGCGAGGCCTGACGCTGAATCAAAGCACTGAACAAAGAGGCAGCAGAGTCACCGCAGCGCCCCCGTCCACGCAAGGTCAAATTACCCTGATAACAGTCACCCGCATTTAAGTACTCCTGCAACACGCCGATACGCTCGGCCCACTGCTGCGGCGTCATTTCTAACGACCAGCTCCACCGAGTGGCAGCCGCAGGCAGGCGCTGTAACACCTGATTCAGGGTCAACCGCTCCATCGACGCCCAAGCGATCGCTTGAATACCGTCTGGATCAGCAGAATGCTGATAGGCATGTGCAATCGAGGTCTCGTAGTCCACCGCGAAAGTCACCGGATGATGTTGACTGACCTCTTGGATCTGATTCCAACAGGCTTGGGTCGACTCGGTATTTGAGAACGATTGAAGTGGCTGGCTAAACCAGCACCAATGGGTGCCGTCACCCTGAATCGCGAACTGTGGGGTCATATGCGTCTATTGGCCAATAGGTGCGCCGAATTTACCCTGTTGTGACCCAGGCATCCAGACGATCGGTAATCAAACCATCGAGCCCTTGGGTTAAATCGTCCTGCGGCAGAACAGGTTTCAGACTCCAACCGATTTGATGCAGATCCGACGGTGGCCGGTCGGTTAACTCCGGATGCCACCACCAGCTGGGGTTATCTGCGAGTACCGAGAGCGCCGAGCGCCCGGACAAATACGGCGTTTTCCCGGCGTATTGGTGTGACAAGGCGCCTTTCTCGGCAGATAGAAGCCCTAATTGAACGTCAGGCCAAACGCTTTGTGCCTCTAGCAGATCCAACGGATCAAAACTCGACAGCCACCAACCCTCGGGCCAGCGAAGGGGATACTGCTGGGACAAAAACGAGATGCGCGGCCGCCCCACCCCTTTGACCCCTTTTATTTCAAGGTTAATGCTGCGCGACCCGAACCTCTCGATTAAGTCAGTCAGAGATATCAGAGGGTGACCATTAACACCCACCATTTTTGACACCATCGCGCTGGGTACATCATCTAGATACTCAGCAGGTGGATGCTTAAAGTGATCCGTCAGGCGCGAGGAGTGACAGATCCAGCCAACCCCTTGAGCATCCCAGACCCAATCGCACTCAACAAAGTCTGCGCCCTGCTCAAACGCCTGAGCGATTGATTCTGCGGAATTTTCCTGTGGACTCTCGGGAATCGAGCGCCACGAGTCAGTCACCCCGCAGCCACGATGGCCACCAATTTTCATCAAGGGGCCAGACTTAAGCCGGTCTCGTCGACCTTAACGGTCTTGAGAATTTGGCTGGCTAATTTCAATTTCGGGTCGTCCGCCAAGGAATAGATAGGAGTTTGTGAAAAATACAAATCCAACGCAGCCGCCAGGCGCTCGCCGTTTTCGCCCAAGGTTTGCTCAATCGCCCGACCGTAAGGCCCGCTGTAACCCAGGCTCTCGACCCGCGGTGCCATCAAATAGATCGCCTGATCACGCAACTCAATCCCACCGGATAGGCGTGGCGCTAAGCGCGTGTTCAACGTGCCGATGAAAGGCACTTGAGTGGTCAACTCGGTGTCCAGCTGGGCTACCACGCGCCCTCCGTCCGCCTCGACAAGGTCGACCTGAACATCATTCACAACGATGGCCAACTCTGCGGCCGCGTTACCGGCTAATGACATCGAACCTTGGTTAACGAGCTGGGTTTTGACCGCCTGTTGGAGGTCAGACTCGTTTATGCGGAATTCACCCAACGAGGCCGGCAATTGGGCGCAGCCGGTTAGCAATGCGGCGGCGATTAAGGCTATTTTCATCGGTGCTCTCCTTTTTTCTTAGTATGCGGAGCTGATACAGAGCAGATACAGACTTTGGCGCTAGCCGGTCTGTAACCAAAGGTTTAGTTTCTCGGCAACGGCTAACGAGCCGGGTGAGTCGCTGTGCACACACAGCGTATGCGCTTTTATCCTGATCTGTTCGTCCCCCACATCCAAGTGCCCCATTCGTATCTGCTCGACTTGGTTCTGAATGGACTGCCAATCGGTGTGAACGGCACCGGGCAACTCGCGACTACGCAGGCGTCCATCGGATTCGTACGCACGATCCGCGAAGGCCTCCAAGATAACGTGAATCCCAGCCGCATGGGCGCACTCGACGGCTGCTGCCCCCGCAGGCCCAGCCATGAGCATCAGCGAGGGTTGACCCGGCCACTGCTTCATCGAGTGACACAGCCCTTCGAGCGTGGGTAGATCCTGGTGCAGGCGATGATAAAGGGCACCGTGGGGCTTTACGTATTCGACCGTGCTGGCACGTGTCACCGCCATTAAATGCAAGGCGCCGTATTGATACTGACACCACTCAATGACTTGCTGAGAGGTCGAGGGCAACGCGCGGCGGCCAAACCCGGCCAAGTCGGGGTAGCTGACATGCGCCCCTAAACGAATTCCTAGGCGTCGTGAGGTCTCGATCCGAGCCGCCATAATCTGAGCATCGCCCGCATGAAAACCGCAGGCTATATTGGCGAGGTGAATGTGTGGCATTAACTCCGAATCCGGGCCCATCTGCCACGCTCCAAACCCCTCACCTAAATCGCAATTGATCAGCACATCTAACCCTTATCAAAACCTGCCTACGCTGTGTCTACG
>CBFHLC010000013.1:0-47547 GCA_965656605.1 Litorivicinus sp.
CTACCGCAAAGGCGGCTTTGTACTGATTCAAATCGTCGCGGCCGCGATGAATGACACCTTTACGATCGATCATGAATATATTTTCGCGCTTCGCGCCCAGGGTCAGCAGCAAACGCATGCAGGCAATCGCGGCCGCACCTGCACCTAGGCAAACAATGCGTGCACTCTCGATCGACTTACCCTGCACTTCCAACGCGTTCAGCATCGCCGCGGCGGTCACAATTGCGGTGCCGTGTTGATCATCGTGGAACACCGGAATCGACAAGCGCTCAGACAGCAGACGCTCGACTTCAAAACACTCGGGTGCCTTGATGTCCTCTAGATTGATTCCGCCAAAGCTTTCGCCAATGGCCGAGGCCACCTGAACGAACTGCAAGGGATCTGCGACATCAACCTCGATATCGACCGCGTCGATATTGGCAAAGCGTTTAAACAACACGCACTTGCCTTCCATCACGGGTTTGGATGCCAGTGGACCTAGATTACCCAGGCCCAGAATCGCCGAGCCATTTGAGATCACCGCGACTAAGTTGCCTTTGGCCGTGTATTTGTAGGCTTTCTCGGGATCCCGTGCGATTTCCCGTACCGGCTCAGCCACACCCGGACTGTAAGCTAACGCCAGATCGTAAGCGCTCTCGGTCGGTTTGGTCAGTGCAATTTCAATTTTGCCGGGCTTGGGGTGCGCGTGGTAATCCAGCGCTTCTTGCTTGATATCTGCCATGGGGAGCGATCATCTCAATGTGTTTTATATTTTTGGAACGATATTCCAAAAAATTAGCTGAGCCAACCTTAATCGAAAGAATTTCAGGCATAAAAAAGCCCAGCATGGCTGGGCTTTTTGAGCGGTTCAGCAGAATTACTTCTTGCTGGTGACGCTGCCGAAACGCTTATTAAAGCGATCGATACGGCCGCCGACGTCGAGCGTCTTCTGCTTGCCGGTGTAAAAGGGGTGGCATTCGCCGCATACGTCAACGGTGAAGCTGTCTTTTAATGTCGTTTTGATCTTGTGGACGTGACCGCATGAGCACGTTACGTCGACTTCAGCGTAAGCTGGGTGGATACCTTCTTGCATGGCGATTGCCCTCAGTGTTTTCATGATGTCGCTACTAGGACCCTTTCCCAGCACCACATCGGGTCGCGGATATTACACCTGTATTGGATGAAGCGCTACCACCTTGCCAGCCCTATCAATTCGAGTTCTTGCCCCGCTGGGCCGAGACCTTAGCTATCGACACGATACGGCCTTGGAGCCGGGTGTGCGCGTGCGGGTGCCCTTGGGCAACCGGGCGGTCGTGGGGATCGTGACGGGCACGGCCGAGGACGGCGATTTAAAATCGGTTGATCAGGTCATTGATTCAACACCGTTGATTGATCATGCGCATTTGGAATTCTTGCGCTGGGCGGCCGACTACTACGGCGTCACGCTGGAAAATTTGTTGCAAAGCGCCTTGCCCAAATGGGGCCGCGAAGGGCGCGAAGTGCAGCACGAGGTGCTGGCATGGCAGTGGAATCCCACGCATGACAAGCCCAAGGGCTCGGTGCGCCAAGCCATATACGATGCATCCCAGCAGCCTATCTCTAACAGCCAGCTCAAGACCATCGGCTGGACCCCGGCCCGGGCCTTGATCAAATCTGGCAGCCTGGTGGCAGCTCAGCTTCCACGTGCAGCAGCAGAAGATCCACTGCCACTGAATGCCGAGCAGCAGAGCGTGATGGATGCCGTCAGTGGATCGAGCAAGACTTGGCTGCTGGAGGGCGTTACTGGCTCGGGCAAAACCGAGGTGTATCTGCAACTGGCACAACAGGCGCTCGAACAAGGACAACAGGTCTTGGTACTGGTCCCCGAGATTGGCCTGACGCCTCAACTGGTCGGGCGCTTTGAGCGTCGCTTCCCTGATCAGGTGCTGCATCTGCATTCTGCACTGTCCGATGGCAAACGATGGCAAGGCTTTGGCCAAATTGCGACCAATCAAAAACCCATCCTAATTGGCACTCGTTCCGCGCTGCTGACGCCCATGCCACAGCTGGGACTAATCGTGGTCGACGAAGAACACGACAGCAGCTATAAACAAGCCGAGAGCCCCCGCTATCACGCACGGGATTTAGCGGTCGCGTTGGGCCACCGCCGAAAAATTGCTGTGGTCTTGGGCAGCGCAACCCCGTCACTGGAATCACTGGCCAACCGCAATGCCAATCGATTCGGCGCGGTCTACCTGCGCAATCGAGCTCGCGCCGTCGCCCCTTGTGAGCAACAGCTGATCGATCTGCGCGGGCTTTCGTTGCATGAGGGTCTGTCGGACAAAGCGCTAAGCGCCATTCGAGAAACCTTAGAGCGCGGTGAGCAAGCCTTGGTGTTTTTGAATCGCCGGGGCTTTGCACCCGTGTTGACATGCCACAGCTGCGGCTATCACCCCGAGTGCCCCAGCTGTGATTCCAAGCCGACGGTGCACCGCGAGCCCAGACGCCTGTGGTGTCACCACTGCGACTACCAGGCCCCTTGGCCCTCACACTGCCCTAGCTGTAACGAGCGCATGTCAGTCATTGGCCAGGGTACTCAGCGCCTGGAACAAACCTTAGAGATGGCGATGGCGCCTTTCCCCGTGACACGCATCGATCGCGACACGGCCGGTGCCGGCGGCGCAGGTAAGCTGCTGGAGCTGGCACAGGACGGCCAGCCGCGTGTACTGGTCGGCACTCAAATGCTGGCCAAGGGACACGATCTGGCCAATTTGACCTGTGTGGTAGTGGTCGATTCGGACGCTCAATTGTTCAGTGGCGATTTCCGCGCGATTGAACGCCTGGGGCAAACCTTGGTTCAGGTTATGGGACGCGCCGGCCGTGCCGACAAACCGGGTCAGGTTTGGGTTCAGACCCATCAGCCCGATCACCCAATTTGGCCGCGCCTGTTAAGCGGGGATTACGCCCGGCTGGCCGAGGACGAGCTGGCGATCCGCAAGCGCGCCTCGCTGCCACCCTATGGTCATATGGCGTTGTGGCGAGCCAGATCACCCCATGCCGGCCAGGCCATCGAACACCTCTACCAGATGGCCCAAGCGCTGCGTCCGGTTTTGGGGCCGGTCAAACTGATGGGCCCAACCCCAGCACCGATGGAGCGCCGAGCAGGTCAATACCACGCACAGCTGCTGCTGATGGGCGAGCGGGCCCAGCTACGCCGAGTGCTGAACACCCCGATTCCCGCATTGCCCCGACAAATCTGGCGTGGCTTGGACATTGATCCACACGATCTATTTTGACCCCGCGCCACGGGGTGGGGATAATCCCGATCCCAGAACTTGGAATGCCCCATGAAAGCCACCGTAGAAACCTTGCTCGCACAGGCGATTGAGAAGCTCAAACGTACCGAATTCCTGCCCGCTGATGTTCAGCCTCGCATTGGAGTCGAGCAAACCCGTGATCCTGCGCATGGCGATTGGGCCAGCAATCTGGCCATGATGCTGGCTAAACCTGCCAGCAAACCACCCCGCGAGGTGGCTCAAGCCATCATCGATGCGTTGCCGCAGGACTCCGCCATTAGCGGTGTCGAAATTGCTGGCCCCGGATTTATCAACTTCCGCCTAGCGCAGGGCGTCGCACTGCTACCCATCAAAGATGCGTTAGATCAGGGCCAAGACTACGGCCGACTGGCAGCCAAGAACGACCAAATCCAAGTGGAGTTCGTATCGGCCAACCCCACCGGCCCCCTGCACGTCGGTCACGGACGAGGTGCCGCCTACGGCGCGTCGCTATCCAGCCTGCTGGCTTTTGCTGGGCACGGCGTACAGCGCGAATACTACGTCAACGATGCTGGCCGTCAGATGCACATCCTGGCTGCCAGCGTATGGCTGCGCTATCAAATGGCACGAGGCATCGAAATACCTTTCCCTAGCAACGGCTATCAAGGGGATTACATCGCGCAAATCGCAGCCGAGCTACACGCCCGAGTGGGCGATCAGTACGCCCTTGAAGCCGGCGCAATACTTGACGATTTGCCAGCCGACGCGCCCCACGGTGACAAAGAGCAGTACATCGACGCCGTGATCGCTCGGGGTAAATCACTGCACGGTGCAGAGGGCTGGGACGTATTTTTGCGTGCTGCACTGGATGGCATTTTGGCCGGCATTCGCGATGACCTCGCTGATTTCCGAGTCGAATTCGACGAATGGTTCAGCGAAAAATCCTTGATGGATAACGGCGATGTCGAGCTGGCCATGAAGGATTTAATCGAGGCCGGACATACCTTTGAAGACAACGGCGCGTTGTGGTTTCGCTCAACCGCCTTTGGCGATGACAAAGATCGGGTACTCAAGCGCGACAATGGCGAGACCACCTACTTCGCCTCGGACGTCGCCTACATCCGCAACAAGTTCAAACGCGGTTTTGACAAGGTCATCTACGTCTGGGGCGCGGATCACCACGGCTACATTCCGCGCATCAAGGCCGCCACCCAAGCGCTGGGATTCGATCCCGAGCGCATCGAAGTGCAGCTGGTGCAATTTGTCAGCCTGTACCGCAATGGCGAGAAAGCTCAAATGTCGACTCGCTCAGGCGAGTTCATCCCTCTGGAGGAGCTGCGTGAGGAAGTCGGCAACGATGCCGCGCGCATTTTCTACGCCAGCCGCAAGGTCGATGTACCCATGGATTTCGACTTGGATTTGGCCACCCGCCAATCCAAAGACAACCCGGTCTACTACGTGCAGTACGCCCATGCTCGGGTCCATGCACTGAGTCGCAAACTCAACGAGGAAGGCGGCCAGCTGGATTTGGCGATGGGGATCGAGCATCTAAGCCTGCTGGATCAAGAAGACGAGAAAGAGCTGGCCACCGCGATTGGTAAATTTCCCAGTGTAATTGAGCGTGCCGCCAACGATCGTGCGCCACATGTTTTGGTGCACTACCTGAACGATCTGGCCGCTGCTTTCCACGGGTATTACAACAACACCCGAGTGCTCGAGGGCGAAAGCGCGCTGCAACAAGCCCGCTTGACGCTGTGCCACGCCACCGGCCAAGTGATTCGCAACGCGTTAGGTATTTTGGGTGCCAGTGCACCGGAGCGCATGTGAGCAAAAGCGAGATGCCCGCTTTGGGGCCGCGCCTAATTGTATTGGCGCTGGCCTCGCTATTGATCGGCGGTTTTCTAACCTACATTGCAACCCAACCTGCCCCTCAGGCACAGCCCAGCGCACCTGCGGCCGTCCCTAGCGCACCCGAAACCCAGACCCAGCAAGCCAACGCGCCCACTGGGACCTTTCGGTTTTATGACATTCTGGTCAATACCGAAGTACCCGTCGAAGTTGAGCCAGTAGCCGACAAGCCGAAGGACACACGCAAGGTGTTCCTGCAGGTCGCCAGTTTCAAAGACATCAAAGACGCCGAAGCGGCCCGAGTTAAATTGCTGATGCTGAATCTGGATCCGGTGATTGAAACCCGCGGTGGTTGGCATCGGATCATCGTTGGCCCCTTTCCCGAAGATCGCAAACGCTTCGTCGTTCAAGATCAGCTGGCCCGTCAAGGGTTTGAGTACCTGATCCTGCGACGCTAGGGGATTGAAATACCCCGCATCGAACGCACCTAATTAAGCCTTAGCAAGGAGCATCTCCATGGAACAAATGCGTGGCACCACGATTGTGTCATTTCGTCGTGGCAATCAGGTCTGCCTAGGCGGCGACGGTCAGGTCACCTTGGGCAATACCATCATGAAAGGTAATGCCCGCAAGGTTCGGCGTCTGCACAACAACCAGATCTTGGCAGGATTCGCCGGCGGCACAGCCGATGCGTTCACTCTGTTTGAGCGCTTCGAAGAAAAATTGAATAAGCACTCGGGTCAACTGACTCGCGCCGCGGTCGAGCTGGCCAAAGACTGGCGGACCGATCGCGCACTGCGCAAGTTAGAGGCCCTGCTCGCTGTGGCGGATCACACCGCCAGCCTGATCATCACCGGTAACGGCGATGTGATTGAGCCTGAAGACGGTCTGATTGCGATTGGATCCGGCGGCCCCTTTGCACAAGCCGCCGCAATGGCGCTGATGGCAGAAACCGATCTGGGTGCCGAGGCCATTGTTCGTCGCAGCCTCAAAATCGCGGGCGATATTTGCATCTACACCAACCACAACCACATCATCGAAACGCTGGAGACCCCATGACACCGGCTCAAATTGTTCAGCAACTGGACAAGCACATCGTAGGGCAGGCTCAAGCAAAACGTGCCGTTGCGATTGCCCTGCGCAACCGCTGGCGGCGGATGCAGCTGCCCCAGGATATGGCGCACGAGATCACACCCAAAAACATTCTGCTGATTGGCCCCACCGGCGTGGGTAAAACCGAGATTGCCCGGCGACTGGCCAAACTCGCGCGCGCGCCCTTTATCAAGGTTGAAGCCACTAAGTTCACTGAGGTCGGCTACGTCGGCCGCGAAGTCGACAGCATCATCAAAGATCTGGTCGAGGCCAGCCTGAAAGAAACCAAGCAGCACGCCATGTCCGAGGTCGGTGATGCCGCCAAAGACGCCGCCGAAGAACGGGTTTTGGATGCGCTGCTGCCACCCGCTCGCGGTGAGCAAAATGACGAGAGCAACCAGACCCGCCAGCTGTTTCGTAAGAAACTGCGCGAAGGCGATTTGGATGATAAAGAGATCACACTGGCGCTGGCCCAGCCCCAAGCGTCGGTCGACATCATGACCCCGCCGGGCATGGAAGAGATGGCCGACCAGCTGTCAGGCATGTTCAAGAATATGGGTGGCGGGGCAAAAAAAGAGCGCCGCATCCGTGTGGCCGAGGCCATGCGTCTACTGGAGCAGGAAGAAGCAGCGCGCCTGGTCAATGACGACAACATCCGCCAAAACGCGATCGAGCGTGTTGAGCAATCCGGCATCGTGTTTATCGATGAGATCGACAAGGTGGTTCGCGGCGGCAATTCTAGTGGGGCTGACGTGTCCCGTGAAGGAGTCCAGCGCGACCTGTTGCCGCTGATCGAAGGCAGCAACGTCAACACCAAATATGGCCCGATCAAAACCGACCATATTTTGTTCATCGCCTCTGGCGCGTTCCATCTATCCAAGCCCTCAGATTTGATCCCTGAGTTGCAAGGGCGCCTGCCCATTCGAGTTGAGCTCGACGCGCTCGGGCCGGCTGAGTTCAAACGCATCCTGACCGAGCCTGACTTCAGCCTAGTGGATCAATACATCGCCCTGATGGGAGTAGAAAAGCTGGACTTGAGCTTTGCTGAAGATGGCATTGATCGACTGGCCCAGTTGGCATTTGAGGTGAATGAGCGGGTCGAAAACATCGGTGCGCGCCGCTTGCACACCTTGCTTGAGCGGCTGCTTGAAGACGTCAGCTTCGCTGCAGACGAGCGAGCCGGCCAAACCATCAGCGTAGATGCCGCGATGGTAAATGAGGCGCTGGGTGAGTTGGCACAGGATCAAGACCTGTCCCAGTACATCCTATGAGCCAGCTGGTCGAGCTCACCATGCGCCGGGCCAGTAACGTTGTCGAAGTTCGCTGGGACGATGGCCTGCAGGCCAGCCTAAGTGCCGAGCTATTGCGCACCCACTCACCCAGCGCCGAGGTTCAAAACCATTCGGGGCCGATGATTTTGGTCACCGGCAAAGCGGATGTTGGCTTGGTCAAGATGGAGCCGGTTGGCAACTACGCCGTAAAGATCGTGTTCGATGACGGCCACGACTCGGGTATTTTCAGCTGGCAAGTTCTGCGCGATTTCGCCGAAAACCAAGAGTCGATGTGGGCCGCCTATTTACAGCGTCTGCAAGATCAAGGCGCCTCGCGCGAGGGCGGCGGCGTCAAGCTATTCGCCGTCAAATCCGACGACTGACAATGCTACACTGCTGACAAATCAGGAGCCCCCATGTCCAAAGACACCACACACTTTGGCTACCAAGAAGTAGCCGTCAGCGAAAAAGCAAAACAGGTCGGTAAGGTCTTTGACTCCGTCGCATCCAGCTACGATGTGATGAACGACTTGATGAGCATGGGGATACACCGGGTTTGGAAGCGCGTCGCCATCGAATATTTGGCGCCGCGTACCGGCCACAAAATCCTGGACCTGGCCGGCGGCACGGGCGATTTGTCGCTACTGATTCGCCCTCGCATTGGTGACTCAGGCCAGTTAATCATAGGCGACATCAACCACTCTATGCTGGCGGTTGGACGTGACCGGCTAATCGACAAAGGCGCCACCGACGTGCCGGTGATGCGCATGGATGCTCAAAAGCTACCCTTTGACGATGCCTCATTAGATCGAATCATCATTGGCTTTGGCCTGCGTAATGTGACCGACAAAGATGCGGCCTTGCGCGAGATGCGCCGCGTTTTAAAGCCTGGCGGTCGCGCCTTGGTGCTGGAGTTCTCCACACCGGTGTTGGAGCCACTTAAGAAAATCTACGACTTATACAGCTTCAAGCTGTTGCCCAAAATCGGGAAGCTGGTCGCCAAGGACGAGGACAGCTATCGCTATTTGGCTGAATCGATCCGCATGCACCCCGACCAAGACACCCTGCAGGGCATGATGGAAAACGCCGGCTTCGATGAGGTCCGCTACACCAACATGACCGGTGGCATCGTAGCCATGCATTTGGGTTTCGTACGATGAATCCTGCTTGGGTGATGGCCCTGTCTGCTGCACAGCACCTGCTGCACCAGACGCTGAAGCTGGATCCGAACTCGGCTCAGGTATTTGACGATTTGAACGGCCGATCTATTCGAGTTGAATTAGTCCGCCCCGCTTTAGGCGTCACCATCGAATTCGAACAGGGCAAACCTTGGTTGAATTGGGCGGCGGGGCAGGCTGACGTCACTCTGTCAGGTGAGTTGTCTGCACTGGTTCAAACCGCCCGTGATCTGGCTCGGGGTAACAGTGCGTTGGTGATGGAAGGGCTGAACGTTCAAGGCAGTGTCGGCGTCCTAAAGGCCGTCGCTGATGCCGCGGGCCGTCTGAGTATCGATCTAGAAGACGAGTTATCCAAAAAACTCGGCGACCCCTTCGCCGGCGCTTTGCTGGTCGGCATGAAAAGCGTCTATCACACGATCAAAACTCAAGCGGAGTCGCTGAAGGCGCAAACCGACGAGTTCATTCGCCACGAACAGCCTTGGTTGCTAACCCGTGATGCGTTTGATGACTTTACCGACCGCGCTCGCCGCCTGCGTCATCGCATCGAACGCCTGGAGCGTAAATTGTGATCGGATTATCTCGCGCCGCTCGAATTACCTACGTCATTGCTCGCTTTAGGCTGTACACCTTTTTACCCAAAGCTAAGCGAGGCTGGCCGCGCATCTTGACCTCGGTCGTACCACGCTCGGGCCACAGCACCCGCGGCCGTCGTCTGCGCCAAGCCTTAGAGGCCCTAGGGCCCGTGTTTGTAAAATTTGGCCAAGCGCTGTCTACACGCCGGGATTTGTTGCCGCCGGATGTTGCAGACGAGCTCAAGAAACTGCAGGACCAAGTGCCTCCCTTTGCCGGGGCCGCGGCAACCAAAATTGTCGAGGACGCGCTGGAGCAATCAGTCGACGAGGCCTTTGCCGAGTTTGCAACCGAACCCATGGCCAGCGCCTCAGTTGCCCAGGTGCATGCCGCCACCTTGATCACGGGCGAGGATGTCGTCGTCAAAGTGGTTCGCCCAGGCATCGACAAAACGATCCGCAAGGACTTGGCCCTGATGCACACGCTGGCCAACTTGATCGAGGCGATCAGTGCCGATGGACGTCGCTTGCGCCTAAAGGAGGTCGTCAGCGATTACGAAGCGACCATATTGGACGAGCTGGATTTGGGCCGCGAAGGGGCCAATACCAGTCAGCTACGCCGTAACTTTGAAGGCAACAATGCGCTTTACGTCCCCCAGGTCTACTGGGACCTGACCCGCGAAAACGTCCTGGTCACCGAACGCATCTACGGCATACCGGTGGCTGAAATCGAGACACTCAAGGCTGCCGGCACTGACATGGCACTGCTGTCCAAACGCGGGGTCGAGATCTTTTTCACCCAGGTATTTCGGCATAGCTTTTTCCATGCTGACATGCATCCGGGCAATATCTTTGTCGACATCACCGACCCTTCGGATCCACGCTACATCGCAATTGATTGCGGCATTGTCGGCTCACTAGAGAAAGACGATCAGAACTATCTGGCGCAGAACATGTTGGCGTTCTTTAATCGCGACTACCGCGAGGTGGCCCGCCTACACGTGGAGTCAGGCTGGGTTCCGCGGGATACCAAAATCGGTGATCTGGAAGGCGCTATTCGTAGTGTGTGCGAGCCAATCTTTGAAAAGCCACTCGGCGAGATCATGTTTGGTCACCTGCTGCTACGCCTTTTCCAAACCGCACGCCGGTTTAAAATGCCGGTCCAACCGCAATTGGTACTGCTGCAGAAAACCCTGCTGAACATCGAGGGACTTGGCCGCCAGTTATCGCCAGAGTTGGATCTGTGGGATACCGGTAAGCCAATCCTTGAGACCTGGATGAACGAGCGCATCGGCCCCAAAGGTGTTGCCCAAATTCTAAAGTCCGAAGGGCCACGTTGGTTGACCCAGTTACCTGAAGTGCCTCAGCAGCTGCTCAATGCGTCCAAGTCTTTGGGTTTGTTGGATCAAACTCTGCTCGAGCAACGCGAGATCAACGAGCGCCTGCATCGAGAGATGTTAATATCCCAACGCCGCAGCCGACGCTCCACTGCGATGGTCGGCTTGGGCATTGTCGGCGCTGCCGTTGCAATCGGTCCCGCCCAGTCACTTGGCCTGTTATATGGGGCCGCAGGCTTAACCGTGCTGGGCTTTTTAAGCCTGCTGAGGTCATAATCAGTCATGGACATGACAACATTGAAATGGAATTCGGACGGTTTGATGCCGGCCATCGCACAGGACTACGCCAGCGGCGAAGTCTTGATGATGGCCTGGATGAACTCCGAATCCCTGCAAATCACCCTGAATTCGGGTGTTGCGGTTTATTACAGCCGCTCGCGCAAAGCGCTGTGGCGTAAAGGCGAGACCAGCGGACAAACCCAACAGATCAAGAGCGTACAAACCGATTGCGATCGCGATGCGTTGCTGTTGTTGGTCGACCAAACTGGGGTTGCTTGCCACACGGGGCGTCGTAGCTGTTTTTACAATGCCTTGAGCGCAGACGGCGAGCACGTCATGACACAACCCAGTATTGACCCCAGCGAGCTGTATTCATGAGTGACACCCTGACACAACTGCAGCAAATTCTGGACGCGCGGCGCACCGCCTCGCCGGACTCCAGCTACGTCGCCAGCTTACACGCCAAAGGTCTAAACAAGATCCTTGAAAAAGTAGGCGAAGAAAGCACCGAGTTCCTGCTAGCCTGCAAAGACGACGACAAAACCAACGCGGTCTATGAGTGCGCTGATTTGTGGTTTCATACCTTGGTGGCTCTGTCCGAGCTAGGACTGAGCGCCCAGGATGTCACCGACGAGTTAGCCCGACGCTTTGAGATCAGCGGACTGGAAGAAAAAGCGAGCCGAACTTCATGAGCGATTGCCTATTTTGCAAACTGCTAGCCGACGAGATCCCATCTAAACGGGTCTATGAGGACGAGCACTGCATCGCGTTTCATGACATCGACCCCAAGGCCCCGACGCATTTGCTGGTGATCCCACGCAAACATATCTCTTCATTGGACGAGCTGACCTTTGAGGATCAAACCATCATGGGGCATCTGGTGACTCGCATACCCGAAATTGCTCGCAACCAGGGCTTGGAGAAAGGGTATCGGACGGTCGTTAACACCGGAGTTGAAGGCGGCCAGGTGGTATATCACATTCATTTTCATATTCTAGGCGGCCGTCAAATGACGGGGCTATAAACAAGGAGATCTATCATGGGTATTGGCGGAATTAGCGTTTGGCAGTTATTGATCGTATTGGCGATCTTAATCATGGTGTTTGGCACCAAAAAACTTCGCGGACTGGGCGGTGATTTAGGCGGTGCAGTTAAGGGTTTTAAGAAAGCCATGAGCGAAGAAGAGGCGGCCAAAGAACAGGTTCAGCAAAAGACTGATGCGAGCAGCGAGAACGTCGAGCAAAAAGACGAGACCGCCAAGTAATTTATGTTTGATGTCGGCTTTACCGAGCTATTCCTGATCGGTGTTATCGCGTTGATCGTAATCGGCCCCGAACGCCTGCCCGGCGCGGCTCGGACCGCTGGTGCTTGGCTGGGCAAAATGAAGCGCACCTTGAATTCGGTCAAAAGCGAAGTTCAGCGCGAGTTAGACGCCGACGAGTTACGCAAATCGTTGGGTGTGGATGACAACGTTAAAGATTTTGGTCAATCGTTAACCCAAGACATCTTGAAGCCCGACACCCACAAAAGCGATCCGCCTAAGTCATGAGCCAATCCGCTAGCGACATGCCACTGGTCGAGCACCTGATCGAGCTACGCGATCGCCTGATCCGCATGGTGGTGGCGATTTTGGTTTGCTTCATTGCGCTGGTCGCCTTTGCCAACGACATCTACACCTTTGTCGCCGAACCCCTGCAATCTCTGATGCCTGAAGGCACCAGCATGATTGCAACCGAGGTGGCCTCGCCGTTTTTAGCGCCTTTTAAGCTAACCCTGTGGGTCTGCGTGGCACTGACCATGCCCTATCTGCTGATCCAGCTGTGGGGCTTTATTGCACCGGGGCTGTATGACAGCGAGAAACGCTTGGCGCTGCCCTTGGTCGTGTCCAGCATTGGATTGTTCTATGCAGGCCTAGCCTTTGCCTATTACGTGGTCTTTCCCCTGGTGTTCGGATTCTTTACCAGCATCAGCCCAGACGGCGTTGAGGTGATGACGGACATCAATGCCTACCTCAGCTTTGTTATGCGCCTGTTCTTTGTGTTCGGCCTGGCGTTTGAAATTCCGGTCGCCATTTTTCTGCTGATTCGCATGAACGTTGTGGAGCCCGATTCGCTGTCCAAGAAACGCCCGTACGTGTTTCTGGCGTGTTTCGTATTGGGCATGCTGGTCACACCACCGGACGTGATTAGTCAGACCATCCTAGCCTTGCCGATGTATCTGCTATTCGAAGTGGGCCTGTTTCTAGGCAAGTTTGCCCACAATCGCAGGCCTGCCGAGATCGAACTCGAGGACTAGCGCCAGCCCGACGGCGTAATGACATGCCCCAGCGGCATATCCCACGCCTGGGCCTCGATTGCCCCGGCATCCTGTCCCGCGTATGCAATTCCAAGTCTGCGCGATCGAGGAATGGCCGATAAGGTCTGATCGTAAAAACCACCCCCCATCCCTACCCGATTACCACAGCCATCAAAGGCCGTTAGCGGCACCAACACCCAGTCCATCTGATCCACGCTCAAATACTCCGCATCGATCGGCACTGGAATCTTTAACGCTCCTGGCTGGCACTGCTGATCGGATTGATAGCGCGCAAAGACCAAGCTTACGCCTTGAATCACAGGTAGATACTGACCGGGTTTTCGACCTGGGTCGGCTTCCTCAGGTAACGCCCAATACGTCGCGATGCGCCCGGTGAGTTGGGCCACCTGGTGCTGAATTTGCTGATTGAAAACTGCCCGCTGAGCTGGGGCCAGAGACTGTCTATGTGCGCGCCCGAGTTGGCGGGCTAAAGATGGTTGCATAACAAGACCCGGAGATGCCGCTGTGTGCCTAGCCCTTGAACCCAAAGGTTCAAGGCGGAAGACGCGGTAGAGGCTTAGGCTTTCCGTCGCGCGGACATGCTCACCACCAAAACCAAGAATTCCTAGGTTTTTAACATCGGCTCAGGGACTCCAGCTCACTGGCAAGCACCCCAGGCCGGATAATTATACTTGATTACAGGTCCAACGCGCCTTGTAACCGGTCCAATGCGTCGTCTAAACGCTCATTTATTTTGCTAATCCGCGACGGATCCGCAGAGTTACCGCTACCACCTCTGGCCGACTCGAACGCAATATCCAAGGCCGCCAGTGTAATCGCCCTCTCTGAGGACAATTGCGGCTGAGCCTCGCGTAATTTGTGGACCCGGCGCTCAACTTCCTGAGCTGCCGCGGCCAGGCCCGGTGCATCGCAGGGATCACATGCCAGGGTGTGGTCCTTGCCCGCAATTCGCAGGGTAACCGTTTCGCGATTGCTCATGCCGATGTCTCCATGGCTTTGATGCGCTCGCCGATCTGATTCAACCGATCCCGCGCTTGCTCGTGCTTAGAGGACATCTTGGCCATTTTGCCGCGCAAGTTTTGCGACTCCAGTGTCAGCTCGTGATTTTTTCGGTGCAGATCCGCACACAACCGAATCAAAGACTCGACCCGGGCTTCCAGGGCATCGATGCTGTCATGATCCATGATGTTCACGTCTCCTTAGGTGAGTGGGGTAGTCTATGGAGATTGGTGATCAGGGGCAAACGCTTGGAACTTCGCTACGAATATTGGGATGAGCAGCTTTCACGAGCGCTAAAAAGCTGGGACAGCGATCTGTGTCCATCAGAATTTCACGGTGCGGTCACCGGATTAATCTGTGCGAATCATGTGGCCACACCGGACAAGAGCGCCGATGTGATCTCCGCGTTAGTCGGCTGCCCTGTCGGCGGACACTCCATCATTATCGACGAGCTGGTCGACCAGTTGTTTGATGCCTTTCAGGCGGCCTCGTTTGATGTGCAGCCTCTGATCAGCGACGAAAACCCCACCGACCGCTTGGCGGGACTGGCCGATTGGAGCCACGGGTTTTTGTTAGGTCTGGGTTGGGGCCCCCATCGCGCCGGCCAATCTGCAGATACGCAGCAAGCGTTAGAAGACCTGGTGCAGATCAGTCGGGTTGCGTTGGATGACGAGATCAACGAGAGCGATTTAGAAGAAGTGATCGAGTACGTTCGAATGAGCGCACACATGATTTTTATCGATAGCCGAAAAACTTAACCCAACCCAGCTTGTCTCAGCTTGAGATAAAGCATATGCTCAAGTAATGAAGACACTATACATTGCGACCCCCACCTCGAATTCGCACTTGGCCAGCAGTCTAGGGCTCGTGAATACGCAGATTGAGACGGGCCTGCCCTCGCCCCACGAGGAGCTGTTCCCCGCGATCGCACTGGATGGACAACAACTGAGCCCTTCGCTGATCAAAACACTACGCCAAGAGTTTCCTGGTGCCGTGGTAGCTGCGCTATCCGATCGCCTGAACTTGGAGCAAGCAGATCAACTGGTTCAACTAAACCCATTGTGCGCGCTAAACGCACAGCATCCGAACTTGGACAGCTGGCAGCGTTTTGTCGATCGCAAAGCCGCACTGGATAAATGGGAAATACAGCATAGATCACTGGTCGAGCTGTGCGCGCAACTGACACCCAAAGAGCGTGAAGTGTTTCTGCAGTCTTGCACCTTTGATGCGGCGCCTGAGTTGGCTGAAAGCCTAGGACTGTCGGTCCGGACCGTCGAGGCCCATCGTTACAACATTGTACGTAAAGTCAGCGAAGGCAGTTTTCGTGAATGGACGGTGCTGCTGCGCCAAGCCATGCAGCGGTTAGCGAGCCTGGGTATTAACGGCGAGCTGCTACTGCGCGGAGTCCAGCGTGCCCGCCGCGCTAGGCTCCTAAAAACTGCTTAAACGCAGCATTTTCAGTCTCGTCCCAGTATTGGTAGCCGACCTGATCCAGGTAGGTTTCTAGCTCTTTGGCATCCGACGGACGCGCCTGAACGCTGCATAGGATTCGCCCATAGGCTGCGCCGTGATTACGATAATGAAAGGCGCTGATATTCCAGCGCTCGCCCAGCTTATCCAAGAACTTTAACAACGCACCGGGGCGCTCAGGGAACTGAAAGCGGTAGCAGCGTTCGGCGCCGGCAGCCGGTGCATGACCTCCGACCATGTGTCGGATGTGGACTTTAGCCAACTCGTTGTCCGACAGATCTGTCACTTTAAATTGACCGCTTTCCAACTGATCGATGAGATCCTGACGGTCACTCGAGCTAGGATCCAGTGTCAGGCCGACAAATATCTGGGCATTGCTGGCATCTGCATAGCGATAATTGAATTCGGTAATGTTGCGCTGACCAATCATCGAACAAAAACGTCTAAAACTGCCGGCCTGCTCAGGGATTTGGACAGACAAGATCGCTTCGCGACGCTCACCAATCTCGGCCCGCTCACTGACATGACGCAATCGATCAAAATTCACATTGGCGCCAGAGACCACTGACACCAAGCGTTGGCCACTGATACCGTGTTGCGCCACGTATTTCTTCATGCCTGCGACACTCAGGGCACCGGCCGGCTCAGAAACACAACGCAAGTCGTCGTAGACATCCTTGATCGCCGCGCACATCTCATCGGTGGTGCAAGTCACCACTTCATCGATGGTGTGCTTCATGATCTCAAAGGTGTTGGTGCCAACCGTCGCCACCGCAACGCCATCCGCAAAGATCCCCACCTCGGAAAGAGTCACTGGCTTGCCGGCCTCCATCGCAGCCTTTAGGCAAGCGCTGTCCTCGGCCTCAACCGCAATGACTTTTGTCTCTGGGCGCAGGTATTTAACGTAAGCACTGACGCCGGCGGCAATACCGCCACCACCGACCGGCACAAAGACCGCATCGATCGGACCCTTTACTTGACGCAGGATCTCCATCCCGATCGTGCCCTGACCGGCAATCGTGTATGGATCATCAAAGGGATGGATAAAGGTCAGCTGATCCCGTTCGGCCAGTTGGCGGGCATGACCCGCTGCCTCATCAAAGGTATCGCCAAACTGGACCACCTCACCGCCCAAAGAGCGCACCGAATTGACCTTGATCGCAGGGGTCGTGGTGGGCATGACGATCACACTGCGAATACCCAACGCGGTCGCGCCTTTGGCAACCCCTTGGGCATGGTTTCCAGCGCTGGCCGCGATCACACCCGCCGCGCGTTGCTCGGCAGTCAGGTGAATTAACTTGTTGTAGGCACCACGGTTTTTGAACGAGTAGACCGGCTGCAAGTCCTCGCGCTTGTACAGCACTTCGTTGTTCAAGCGTTTTGATAAAAATCGCGACGAATCTACGGGCGTTTCGATGGCAACATCGTATACTCGCGCTTCTAGAATTCGCTTGATGGTTTCGCTGTGCATGCTCGCTCCGTCGTTGTGCGCACGTATTGTATCAGGCTGCAGGCAAAAACTCGCTGGGAAGCACTATGAACGCAGATGACATGAAAAAGCAGGTCGCCCTTCGCGCCCTAGAACTGGTCAAACCGATGCTGGCCGAGGACGTGGTGGTGGGTATAGGTACCGGCTCTACCGCCAACCATTTCATCGATGCGCTGGGTGAATACGTCATGGATTTCAAAGGCGCAGTGGCCAGCTCCGAGGCCAGTGCCGAGCGCCTAAAAAGCGTGGGCATTGATGTGTTCGAGCTGAACGAGACAGGCACCCTGCCGGTCTACGTTGATGGCGCCGACGAGTTTGATCCTCGCCTGAACCTCATCAAAGGCGGCGGCGCAGCACTGACCCGCGAGAAGATCGTGGCCCAGGCCAGTACCCAGTTCATTTGCATCGTGGATGCCAGCAAAGAAGTTGGCGTGTTGGGGGACTTCCCACTGCCGATCGAAGTGATCCCGCAGGCTCGATCTTTAGTCGCACGCGAAGCCGTGAAACTCGGCGGTGACCCGGTCTATCGCGAGGGCGTGATCACAGACAACGGCAACCAGATTCTGGACGTGCACAACCTGTCGATTACTGATCCCAAAGGTCTTGAGCAGTCGCTCAACAACATTCCCGGCGTGGTGTGCAATGGCATCTTTGCCCTGCGCAACGCCGACATCGTTTTAATGGCCACCCCCAACGGGGTTGACGAGCGCCACGCCGATTGAGTTTCGGCGACAAATCTCTGCTAGAATGCGTCGCCTTCAATAACCGCTCAACATTCAAAGGATGGCTATGAACGCGCCGGTATCGTTTGCTAAGGATCGCGTCCGTATTCTGTTACTCGAAGGCATTCACCCCAGCGCGGTGGATACCTTTCGGGATGCAGGCTACAACAACGTCGAACTGCTCCCCACCGCCCTAAACGAAGACGATTTGATCGAAAAGATCAAAGGCGTGCACTTCATCGGCATCCGCTCACGCACTCAGCTCACTAGAAAGGTGTTCGACGCAGCGGATCGCCTGCTGGCTGCGGGCTGTTTTTGCATCGGCACCAACCAAGTTGATCTACAGGCCGCCAAAGAAAACGCGGTCGTGGTATTCAACGCCCCCTACTCCAACACCCGATCGGTCGCAGAGTTGGTACTGGGCGAGGCGATCCTGTTGCTGCGCGGTATCCCCGAGAAAAGTGCCGCCGCCCACCGTGGCGGCTGGTTGAAAACCGCCAAGAACAGCTTCGAGATTCGCGGCAAAACACTGGGCATCGTCGGGTACGGATCCATTGGTAGCCAGTTGTCGGTGCTGGCCGAATCCTTGGGCATGCGCGTTATTTTCCATGATGCGGTCAGCAAGCTGCCCTTGGGCAATGCCGCACAGGTCGCCAATCTGGAGACCCTGCTCGAGAAATCAGACGTCGTCAGCCTGCACGTTCCCGAGCTGAGCAGCACCAAAGACATGATTGGCCAGCGCGAGCTGGGCCTGATGAAGGCTCAGTCGGTTCTGATTAATGCCAGTCGCGGCACCGTAGTCGATATCGATGCCTTGACCGACGCGATGAAAGAGCAGCGCATCCTAGGCTGCGCTGTTGATGTGTTCCCGGTCGAACCCAAAGGCAACGCCGACGAATTCGAGAGCCCGCTACGTCAGTTCGACAACGCCATTTTGACCCCGCATATCGGTGGCTCAACCATGGAAGCACAGGTCAATATCGGAGTCGAAGTGGCCGAAAAACTGGTTCGCTATTCAGATAACGGATCGACCCTGACCAGCGTCAACTTCCCTGAGGTGGCTTTGCCGCCACACCCCGAGCACCACCGCCTACTGCACGTTCACAACAACGTGCCCGGTGTATTGAGCGCCATTAACTCAGTATTTGCTGAAGCCGGCATCAACATTGGTTCGCAGTTCCTGCAAACCGATGAGAGCATCGGCTACGTGGTGATTGACGTCAGCGCTGACTCGTCAGAAGAAGCGATGGATGCCCTGCAAGGCATCGAACACACCATCAAGGTGCGTCGACTGTTTTAATGAAATCCGCCAGCGCCTGATCCACACGCTGGCGGTATTTTGGAGTCTCGTTAGCCAAGTGATGGCGAGCCCCCTCAATCCGCACCATGCGAACGCCGGGGAATTTCTCGGCGATCCGCGCAATGTTCCACGGCGCATCAACCGTCTTTTCTTCGGTTCCCTGAAAGACCCACAGCTTTTCGCCACTAACCGCCGGCATGCGCTCGATCGAGTTTTTAAACTCAACCATCGCACTGAGCCAGGCCACCGGAATCACCGGGCTTTGCAAACTATCGCCCGCCTGCAAAAACTCATTGAACCGAGCGTTATGGGTGCCCTCACCACGGCCACGGCTGACCGTGCGCAGGACATTTTTTAAAAACCAGTGCAATACGCCCAAGTAACGCCACCGTCGCGGTCGCACCAGCGGATTGAGCAGCATAAAGCGGTCAAAATGCTGATCCCCATGGCGACGAATCCAATCCAACCAGGCGCTACCGCCGGTCGATTGCCCCAAGGCGAGCCGGGGCAACCCATCGTCTGGCAGGGTGGCATTGACTCGATCCAGCGCTTGAAAGTACTCGGTAAAGCTTTTGACCTCAGCCCGCGGACCAGAGGATAGACCTTGACCGGGCAAATCAAAGGTCGTGACGCGATACCCCATGCTTAACAGCAGGCGAATGAAGTCACTGAATAGCCCAACGTGATCCAGGTAGCCCGTGACCAGTAGACACTCTGCAATGGGGTTTTCTGGAGAGAATCGCTGCAACACCAGCTGATTATCACCATCATCCAAAGTGCCGATCTGGTGCCCTTGTTTGGGTAGATCGTAATACGCCAAAAATGGCGCTAGCAGCCCCGGGGCCGGGGCTGGGAATGGGGCCAGGTGACCCCGAAGTAAATCGGGGTCCCACTGCGGCACGTTCACCGAACCTTGGGATCCAAGTCGCCAGACAGATAACGCTGAGTCATCGCATCCAAGCTCAGCGCTTTGATCTTGCTGGCTTGGCCGGCGCAGCCAAAGGCCTCGTAACGATCGACGACGATGCCACGCATCGCATCCATCGTGGCTTTTAAGAATTTGCGAGGATCAAACTCAGCCGGATTTTGGGCCAAGAAGCGTCGAGTTGCACCGGTTGAGGCCAGGCGCAAATCGGTATCGATATTGACCTTTCGCACGCCGTGCTTGATACCCTCTTGAATCTCAGAGACCGGGACGCCGTAAGTTTCTGGGATGTCACCACCAAACTCGTTGATGATCGCCAACCATTCTTGCGGAACACTGGACGAGCCGTGCATGACCAGGTGGGTATCAGGAATGCGTGCGTGGATCGCTTTGATCTGCTCGATGGCCAACACATCCCCGGTTGGGGGACGCGTAAACTTGTAGGCACCATGCGAGGTGCCAATCGCGATCGCCAGTGCGTCGACACCGGTTTTGGTCACGAAATCCGCGGCTTCCTCAGGATCTGTCAGCATCTGATCGTGACTCAGCGTGCCCTCGGCACCCACGCCGTCTTCTTCGCCTGCCTGGCCCGTCTCTAGACTGCCTAAGCAACCCAACTCACCTTCAACTGAAACCCCACAGGCATGCGCCATCTCGACGGTACGGGCGGTCACGTCGACGTTGTACTCGTAGCTGGCTGGCGTCTTCTGATCCGACATCAGCGAGCCATCCATCATGACCGAGCTGAATCCCAAGGCAATCGAGCGCTGGCAATCAGCCGGGGACGCGCCATGGTCCTGATGCATGCAGACTGGGATATCCGGGAACTCTTCAATCGCAGCCAAGATCATGTGTCGCAAGAAATTAGGCCCGGCATATTTGCGAGCCCCCGCGCTGGCCTGAACGATCACCGGCGAGTCGGTGGCCGCGGCCCCCTCCATAATCGCCCGCATCTGTTCGAGGTTATTCACGTTGAATGCGGGAACGCCGTAACCGTTTTCGGCGGCGTGATCCAACATTTGTCTAAGGCTAATCAAGGCCATAAAGCTCTCCTTTTAATCTGCTGCGCGCTGCGCAAGCATGGCCACTGCCGGTAGAGGTTTCCCTTCAACGTATTCTAAGAATGCGCCGCCACCGGTAGAAATATAAGAAACATTGTCAGTCAAACCAAACTGATCAATCGCAGCCAAGGTGTCTCCACCACCGGCCACCGAAAACGCGGCACTGTCCGCAATCGCCTGACCCAAAGCACGAGTGCCCGAGGCAAAATTAGCAAACTCAAACACGCCCAACGGACCGTTCCACAGCACCGTGCCGGCGTTCATGATTTGCTCGCGTAACGCCGCTTCCGCATCCGGGCCGATGTCCAAAATTTGATCGTCCGCTAATACCTCGGCGACTGGCTTGATCACCGCAGGCTCGCTGTCGCTGAAGGATTTGGCGACGCGCACGTCAGCCGGCAGCGGAATATCGGTTTTGCCCATCAATGCACGGGCCGTATCAACCAGGTCAGGCTCATACAAGCTGGCACCCACGGGGTGGCCTGCCGCGGCCAAGAAGGTGTTGGCGATGCCACCACCCAAGATCAACCCATCACAGATCTCGGCCAGGCGGTTCAGCACATCCAGCTTCGTGCTGACTTTTGAGCCGCCCACGATGGCGTACAGCGGGCGAGCAGGATCGGCCAGGGCCTGTTCAAGCGCATCTAACTCGCCAGCCAGCAAGGGGCCAGCACAGGCGATCGGCGCCGCCAGCCCCACACCGTGGGTCGATGCCTGAGCTCGGTGTGCGGTACCAAAGGCATCCATCACATACACGTCACACAGCGCCGCCATTTTGGCAGCCAGCTGGGCATCGTCTTTTTTCTCGCCGGGCAAGAACCGCACGTTTTCGCACAACACGATCTGACCGAGCTGGCACTCAACGCCATCGATCCAGTCGCGCGCCAACGTGACCGGCTGCCCTAACAGAACTTCAAGATGCTTGGCGACCGGCTCTAAACTGAATTGGTCGTCATATTCACCTTCCACCGGGCGGCCTAGGTGGGACATCACCAGCACCGCAGCGCCAGCAGACAGTGCCGCTTGTAGAGTCGGCAACGCCGCAAGAATCCGCGCATCAGAGGTCACTTGACCGTCTTTAATGGGAACATTGAGGTCTTGGCGGATCAGTACCCGGCGCCCCGCCAGGTCAACATCAGACATCCGTTTCACTGTGACTCCTACGTCTTAAAAGGTGGAAATTTGTAGTGCAGTATCAATCATTCGATTGGCATAACCCCATTCGTTGTCGTACCACGACACGATCCGAACCAGTTTGCCTGTGCACTGCAACAAACCCAAGTCGACGATCGCACTAGCCGGATGGCCGGTAAAGTCGATTGAGACCAATGGCTCATCCGATAGTGCCAACACACCGCCAGACTGTTCAGCACACATCCGCAAACGCTGAATTAGCTGATCCTTTGACAACGGGGCTTGCAGTGACAAGGTCATATCGACGCAACTGACATTGGCGGTCGGCACCCGCATCGAGTATCCCTGAATACGCCCAGCGATCTCGGGCATGACCCACTCCAGGGCGTTTAACGCATTGGTGGTGGTCGGCACCATCGACAGGGCCGCCGCACGGGCGCGACGCGGATCCCGGTGGGATTGATCGACCAGCACCTGATCATTGGTGTAGCTGTGGATCGTGGTATAGGTGCCCGATTCAATCGACAAACCCTCCAGTGCCTTGAGCGTGACACCCAGGCAGTTGGTGGTGCATGAGCCGAGCGACCAATGCGTGTGATCCCGGGTCAGTTTGTGCTCGTTGAGCCCCCGAATCAGGGTCAGCGGCATATCTGGACCGGCGGGAGCCCCCACCTGTACCCGCGGGGCACCCGCGGCCAAATGCTCCAACGCACGAGCGCGATCTGGGTTGCGACCAGAACACTCCATGACCAAGTCCACGCCACTCCAGTCGATCTGATCGACCCGAGTGTGCGCAGTAAAATCGGTGGATTGACCGGACACCACGAACCCCTGCGGGGTATTTTCGACCGGCAGACCAAAACGCCCGTGGGTCGAGTCGTAGCGAGCCAGCAGTCGTAGCGTGTCTAAGTCGCCCGGATCGTTGATCTGGGCAATGTGCAGCTGATCCGACAAGCCCCGCTGATGCAGGGCCCAAAATACGCACCGACCAATACGGCCAAAACCGTTGATGCCGATGCGCATCACTTAGTCTTCAAAAGGTTCGTTCAAACGCTCGATGGCATCCAGCAGGGCCTCGACGGTGATGCCGAAGTGCTCAAACAACGCCGGTGCGGGTGCAGATTCGCCAAAGCTATCCATTCCGATGATCTCGCCGTCCAAGCCCACATACTTGTACCAGTAATCGCGGTGGGCCGCTTCGATGGCCACACGGGCAGCCACTTCGCTGGGCAGTACCGACTCACGGTACTCAGCGCTTTGACGCTCAAAGGCCTCAGCGCACGGCATCGAGACCACGCGAACCTTGGCGCTGGAGCGTTCAGCGGCTTCAACGGCCAGCTCAACCTCAGAACCGGTCGCAATCACAATCACATCAGGCTCGCCGTCAGTGTCGATCAATACGTAGGCGCCTTTGGCGATATCAGCAACGTTGCTACGTACCAGGGTCGGCAGACCTTGGCGACTCAGCGCCAAGCACGTCGGACCGTCTTCACGGGCAATCGCGCTACCCCATGCTACGGCGGTTTCGACCGCGTCAGCGGGTCTCCACAGATCGCAGTTAGGCGTGCCACGTAGGCTTGCGATTTGTTCGACCGGTTGGTGAGTCGGGCCGTCTTCGCCCAGACCAATCGAGTCGTGAGTCAACACGTGAATTACGCGCTGCTTCATCAGCGCCGCCATCCGAATCGCGTTGCGCATGTATTCCATAAAAATCAGGAAGGTGCCGCCGTAAGGAACAAAACCACCGTGCAGTGCCACGCCATTCATCATCGCGGCCATGCCGAACTCGCGCACACCGTAGTGAACGTAGTTGCCACCTTTCTGATCCGCCGCGATCGACTCACTGCCCTTCCAGATTGTCAGGTTAGAACCTGCCAAGTCGGCAGAGCCACCCAGCATTTCGGGCACGATCGGGCCAAATTTATCCAGCGCCATCTGGCTGGCCTTGCGGGTCGCAACCTTGGGGGCATCCAGCTGCAATTCTTTTGCGTACTCCAGCGCCACTTGCTCCATATCAACGGCCAAATCGCCAGACAGGCGACGATCTAACTCTTCTGATAACTCAAGGTGGGCTTTGCGGTATTCCGCCATGCTCTCGGCCCAAGCGCCGTGTGCGCTTTCGCCTTTTTCTTTGCCATCCCAAGCCGCGTAAATATCCGCAGGGATTTCGAATGGTCCGTGTTCCCAACCCAGCGCTGCGCGGGTCAGAGCGATTTCCTCATCCCCCAGCGGTGCACCGTGGCTGGATTCCTGCCCTTCTTTGTTGGGCGAACCAAAACCGATGCGAGTCCGGCAACGAATCATCGTTGGGCGCGTCTCGTCGCTTTGGGCTTCAACGATGGCGGCGTTAATAGCCTCGGCATCGTGACCGTCAATCGGACCAATGACCTGCCAGTTGTAAGATTCAAAACGCTGGTTGGTATCGTCGGTGAACCAGCCCTCGACCTCGCCATCAATTGAGATGCCGTTGTCATCGTAAAACATGATCAGTTTGCCCAAGCCCAAGGTACCCGCCAGTGAGCACACTTCGTGGCTGATGCCCTCCATCAAGCAGCCGTCGCCAGCAAAGACGTAGGTACGGTGATCCACCACCTGATGATCGCCGCGGTTGAACTGGGCCGCCAAAATCTGCTCAGCCAACGCCATGCCGACCGCGTTTGCCAATCCCTGACCTAGCGGGCCCGTGGTCGTTTCAACGCCCGGCGCGTAGCCGTACTCGGGGTGGCCGGGAGTGCGCGAGTGCAACTGACGGAACTGCTTGAGCTCGTCGATACCCAGATCGTACCCACTCAGATGTAACAGGCTATACAGCAACATAGAGCCGTGGCCGTTGGACAGCACAAAGCGGTCGCGGTTTGGCCAATTGGGGTCGCTTGGGTCGTGGCGCAAGTGGTCGCGCCACAGCACTTCGGCGATATCCGCCATGCCCATGGGGGCACCGGGGTGGCCTGAATTAGCTTTTTGCACAGCATCCATGCTCAACGCGCGGATGGCGTTGGCGAGTTGACGACGATCGGTCATTGCGAAGTCCTGTCTGAGTGAGGCGCGGATTGTCCCAAAATCCGAGGCGCGCCTCAACGCTTATTGCAAGTCTTTCGTGGGGGTTGCAGTCCTAGGCATGTACCCTTCTAAAAGCCCGATAAAATTGCAAATATAAAGATTTACTTATATCTTTATCTGCACACTATTTCTGCACGGGCCTCGTCATGACAGACACTGCATTATTTACCTCCGAATCGGTCTCTGAAGGCCATCCAGATAAAGTCGCCGATCAGATCTCGGACGCTATCGTTGACGCGCTACTTAAAGAAGACAGCGACTCGCGCATTGCGGTTGAAACGCTGGTTAAAACCGGACTGGTTATGGTCGCAGGCGAAGTCCGCACCAACGCTTGGGTCGACATCGAAGAGATCGTTCGCAACGTGGTCACCGACATCGGTTACGACTCAAGCGAGCTGGGCTTTGATGGCAATACCTGCGCGGTACTCAACGGCATTGGCAAGCAGTCCGCTGACATCGCACAAGGCGTCGATGAGGCCGAAAACAAAGACCTAGGCGCGGGCGACCAAGGCCTGATGTTTGGTTACGCAACCAACGAGACAGACAGTCTGATGCCTGCACCGATCCATTACGCCCACGAGTTGGTTCGCAAACAAGCCGAAGTTCGCAAATCCGGTGCATTACCGTTTTTACGCCCCGATGCGAAAAGCCAGCTGACCTTCCGTTACGAAAACGGTCAGATCGTTGGCGTTGATGCCGTGGTGTTGTCCACTCAGCACGATGACAATGTTGAGCTGGCCGAGTTGCAAGCCGCGGTGCGCAGCGAAATCATTGAACAGGTTGTACCATCGCAGTGGCTGCACTCAGACACGCTGTATCACATCAACCCAACCGGACGCTTTGTCATTGGCGGGCCGGTCGGTGACTGCGGCCTGACCGGGCGCAAGATCATCGTCGACACCTACGGCGGTATGGCTCGTCACGGTGGCGGCGCATTCAGCGGCAAAGATCCGTCAAAAGTCGATCGCAGTGCCGCCTATGCAGCGCGCTACGTGGCCAAGAACATCGTGGCCGCGGGTCTAGCAGATCGCTGCGAGATCCAAGTCTCGTACGCCATCGGCGTGGCTGAACCCACCTCGATCAGCGTAGAAACTTTTGGCACAGAAAAAATTGCACGAACTAAAATTGTGGAACTCGTGCGCGAACACTTCGATTTACGCCCCCGCGGCCTGATCGAGATGCTCGACCTGAAACGCCCCATCTATCAGCCGACCGCCGCGTATGGCCACTTTGGCCGCAGCGATATCGATCTGAGCTGGGAAAAAACCGACAAAGCACAAACCCTGCGCGACAGCGCCGGTCTTTAAGAGGAAAGCGAAATGAATGCACGCCCCGAAGACATCCTAAACGGCGATTACAAAGTCGCAGACATGAGCGAAGCCGCCTTTGGCCGTCGCGAAATCGCATTGGCCGAGCGCGAAATGCCCGCCTTGATGGCACTGCGCGAGAAGTACCGCAGCGAGCAGCCCTTGGCTGATCAGCGCATCATTGGTTGCATCCACATGACCATCCAAACTGCGGTTTTGATGGAAACGCTGGTGGATCTAGGTGCGGAAATCCGTTGGTCTAGCTGCAACATCTTCAGCACCCAGGATCACGCTGCTGCTGCGATGGTCGCTGCGGGCATTCCGGTCTACGCCTGGAAAGGTCAAACCAACGAAGAAAGCGAATGGTGCATCGAGCAAACCATCCTAAAAGATGGCAAGCCTTGGAATGCCACCATGTTGCTAGACGACGGTGGCGATCTGACCAACATGGTTCATGAAAAGTATCCCCAGATGCTGGATCACATCCACGGCGTTACTGAAGAGACCACCACCGGTGTACTTCGCCTGCTGGAAATGCTCGAAGCCGGCACCCTAAAGATCCCTGCGATCAACGTGAATGACTCGGTCACCAAGTCAAAGAACGACAACAAATACGGTTGCCGCCACAGTCTGAACGATGGCATCAAGCGGGCGACCGACATGCTGCTGTCGGGCAAGCGTGCATTGGTCATCGGCTACGGCGATGTAGGCAAAGGTTCGGCGCAGTCACTACGTCAAGAAGGCATGATCGTTCGTGTCACCGAGATCGATCCGATCTGTGCAATGCAAGCGTGCATGGATGGCTTTGAAGTGGTCTCGCCTTACACCAACGGCATCACCACTGGCCGCGTTGAAGACCTTAACCGCGCCTTGTTGAACGATACCGACATCCTGGTCACTACAACCGGCAACGTGAACGTCTGTGACAGCGCCATTTTGACCGGCCTAAAAGCCGGCGCGTTGGTGTGCAACATCGGCCACTTCGACAATGAAATCGACACTGCGTACATGCGTAAAGTATGGCGCTGGGAAGAGGTTAAGCCGCAGGTTCACCAGGTATTCCGCTCGGATGCGGACAACGACTACTTGTTGTTGCTCGCCGAAGGCCGCCTGATCAACCTAGGCTGCGCCACCGGTCACCCCAGCCGCATCATGGACGGTTCATTTGCCAACCAAGTCTTGGCGCAAATCGAGATGGTCAAGCGTGGCTTCGCCAACTTGCCGGCCGATCAAAAAGCGGCCGCGATTAACGTCGAAGTCCTGCCCAAGAAATTGGACGAAGAAGTGGCCTTGGCCATGGTCGAAGGCTTCGGCGGTGTGGTGACTCGCTTAACCGACGAGCAAGCAGACTACATCAACGTCACCGTTGACGGTCCGTTCAAGGCAGACAGCTACAAGTACTAAGCGGTCGTTGAACGATTAAGAAAGGGCGCTTCGGCGCCCTTTTTTGTACCTCTTTGCAAGCGCTCAAAAACCCGCTATGTTCTGGATGTCTTTAGCGGCGAATAACTAGGAGGTGATCTAATGTCGAGTGAATTTGGAATGGGTTTATCTGACAGCGGTTTTTACGAGGGCCCTGCGAAGTAACGTCGCAGTTACCCACGAAACTCAATCATTGGTTGGTCAGCTAAACACCACCAATCACGAAAGGGAGGCCACCCGCGCCTCCCTTTTTTTATACCTGCCGTAAGGCAATCCGATTGCCGCCCAGCACCAAGGCTACGCCTAGGATGGCCTCTACACTCCAGCGGTAGTCCTCAAACACCGTGCTGATCGCCAAAGCCACTACTGGGAACAGCAGGGTTGCAAAAGCCGCTCGCTCCGGGCCTGCGCTGTTGACCAACGACAAATAGGCTGCAAAGGCCACGATCGAGCCAAACACCGTCAGATACACAAAACTTGCCAGGTAGGGCAGGCTGAAATCGAACTGCAACTCGGCCCCCAAGGCCCGGGCCATCAAAAGCGTTGCAATCGAGCCGTACAACATGCCCCAGGCATTGCCAGCCCATAGACTGATCCCGCTCTTTTGATTTCGCGCATTGATTAGGTTGCCCAAGCTGGCGCATAGGGTCGCCAAAACACAAATCAGAATCGCGCCGATCTCTTTTGGCCCATACCGAAGATTAAAGATGTCCGGCATAAACATCAGCGACATGCCACAAAAACCAACAATCGCGCCAATCACCACCCGCAGCGGCACCGGCGTATTAAAGAAAATTCGCGCGCCGATCGCGTTCCAGATCACCATGCTAGAAAAGATCACGGCGATCAGTCCAGTGGTCAGATAGGCCGTGGCAAAATAAAACAGACAATAATTAATGCCGAATAGCGCCAGCCCCAATGCCATGCTCCAGGCATGCTGCGACGGCGTTAAGGACAAGTCCACACCACCCAACTTGCAGACCGCCAACGTCAACAAGGCTGCCGCCAAGAACCGCCAACCGACCGACACGAACGGGTCGACCACGCCTAACTGGAACTTGATCGCATACCAGGTTGAACCCCAGACCAAGACCGCGACGGCCAACAGGGCCAGTTGACGCTGGGTCATAGTGCGTCGAGCAATGCCTGAATCTGCTTCTGACGAGCCGCATCAGCCATCTCTCGGCCCTGACGCGGAGATAGCATCAACGCCTTTTTAAACTGAATTCGAGCCTGCTCGACGTCGCCTTTGTCAGCTAAAAATTCGCCATAGCCCTGCAATGCCAGAATATTGTCTGGCTGCGCGGCCAAGGCATCAGCAAAATCCGCAGCGGCTTTTTTAGAGCTACCCACCGACAGGGGCCAGCCCGGAGCCTTGGCAAAAATGTTGCCGCGAATCGCCTGTGCCATGGCATTCGCCTCGTCGGCTTTGATCGCCGCGTCCAGATCTTTTTTCGCCTGCTTAATCAAGCCCAACGCCGAGGTGCCACCTTTTAAGCGTGCAATGGAGGCGGCCACCGCACCCTGCCACATCAATACGTCCGAGGTTTCCGGCATCGCTTCAAGCTCGCCCAGCTGCGACTCAAAGGCCGCCAGTTGCTGATCTTGATCCGTGATTTGCCAGCTGGCTTGGTCGTAACGCTCGATCAAACCCGTCATATCCGCCCAACTGGGCATCGCTAAACAGCACAGGGTCAATGCAGCACTTAGTAATTTCATCGTCTACTCCGGTTGTTTTTATAAGGCGGACCGGCCTATGGTTCGCCCATGAATCGAGTGCCCCGCATCTTCACACATCCTCTGCCCCCAGCGCTAACGCAAACCCAGCTTGAGGGGGACAGTGCCCATTACCTGTTAAAAGTCTTACGCGTCAAAACTCACCAAAAATTGGAATTGTTTGATGGCGCGGGTCAGATGCTGCCGTGCACGGTTATCCAGAGTGACCGGCGCAGTTTGACGGTCGAAACCCAAGCCATACAAGCCATCGACAACCAAAGCCCGCGCCACATTACGCTGTGCCTGGCCCTGATTAAGCCGGAGCGCTTTGAATGGGCGCTGCAAAAAGCCTGTGAATTAGGCGTCAATGCGATCCAGCCCATCATCAGCGAACGCACGGATGGTCGACTGTCCGACAAGCTGGACAAGAAAATGCCTCGCTGGAGCAGCATCCTACAAAACGCGGCCGAGCAATCCCTGCGCAGTCATCTGCCACGACTGCATGCCCCCGTCTCGCTTGAGCATCTGATACCGCACGGCCAGGGTATTTTTCTGGATCCACAGGCCGAGCAGCCACTGCAAGCCACCACTCAGGACATTCAATTACTGATTGGACCCGAAGGTGGATGGTCTCAGGTCGAACAAGACTGGGCACGCGCTCAAAATTTCAAAGCCGCCAGCTTAGGGCCCAGAATTTTACGGGCAGAAACTGCGGCCATCACCAGCCTTAGCCTATGTCAGTACCTATCCGGGGATCTGGCGGGGTAGACTCCCCCCATACAAGGAGACCGCCGTGAGCCACACCATTGGAATCTTGATGGACCCGATCCAGGCCATCAAACCCTACAAAGACACATCCTTTGCCATTTTGCTGGCCGCTCAGGCCCGCGGAGCCGAGTTGCGCTACTTCACACCGGCTGATTTATCGATCGATTGCGGTGTCCCCTGTGCCTCGATGGCATCACTGAGCGTTCGGGATCAGAACACCGATTATTTTGAACTCGGTGAGCCGAAAATTACGCCATTGCGCGATCTGGACGTGGTGTTCATCCGAACGGATCCGCCTTTTGATAGCGAGTATTTATACGCCACTCAGATCTTGGATTTGGCGGAAAGAGCGGGCGTTCGTGTGGTCAACCGTCCCAGTAGCGTGCGTGACTGCAACGAAAAACTGTTCGCCACTCAATTCCCAGATTTAATGGCACCCACCTTGGTCAGCCGCAACGAGGCGCAACTGCGCGCTTTCCACGCCCAATACCAAGACGTGATCTTTAAGCCCTTGGATGGCATGGGCGGCCGCGGCATCTTTCGCATTGCACAGGACGGCCTAAACCTAGGCAGTGTGATTGAATCGCTGACACAAAACGGCGCTCAGACGATCATGGCACAGCAGTACTTGCCCCAGATTGTGGATGGCGACAAACGCATCTTGATGATTAACGGCGAGCCGATCGATCATTGCTTGGCGCGAATCCCCTCGCAAGGCGAGACCCGCGGCAACATAGCCGCCGGTGGCGTAGGCGTGGTCCAACCTCTGAGCGCGCAAGACACCGCACTGGCTAAGACCATTGGCCCGCATTTGAAATCCCGTGGACTATATTTAGTGGGGTTGGATGTGATCGGCGATCGAGTCACTGAAATTAATGTGACGTCTCCAACCTGCATGCGCGAGATCATGGCTGAAACCGGCCAGGACATCGCTGGATTGTTGTTGGATGTGGTACTCGATGGAGTCAAAGACTAGGTCATACGCCTTCCCCCTGGCCCTGGGCGCAGCGATCTGCGCCCACGTCGCGCTGGTGTTGCCCTACCTAACCGACTCTCAACCCACTCGCAACGTGGCCCTGCCCAGTTTGTCGGTGACCATCGCCGCCCCCAGTGACGATCAACGCCCCGAGCAAGCAGGCTTTCAAAGCATCGCCAACCAACAGGGCGCCGGCAGCAGCGAGCAGCTACGTCGACTGAAATTCCATGAAAGTGGCGATGCGAACAACGCGCCCAACCAAGACCAAAACACCCGAGGCCAACAAGCCGATCAGGACCTGCAATCCAGCGCGGGCGTGATCTCGGTGGCTGGCAACCAAAATCGCCTACTGGGCCCGGGCGAGATCCAGCTTGCGCAAAGCAGCAACGATAAAATTCGCAGCGAGGACAGCGACAACATCGCAGCCGAGTTGGATCTTAGCGCACAGCAACTACTGGGATTGGGCGAAGACAAAGGACAGGCTGTTGCGACCGTCGAGAACGCGCGTGCCGGCTACCTGTATCGCTGGCGCCAACGCATTCAAGCCACCGGACTAGGACAGGTCGGCTCCACGGATCTGACCGGCTCACTCACATTGACAGCCACCATAGACTTCAAGGGCCGCCTGCTGGGTTATCAAATAGCGCAATCGAGCGGACTGGCCCAGCTCGACGCGACCGCGGTAAATATCCTTCAAGCCGCCACGCCATTTGAGCCCTTCCCCAATGACATGGTGGCCTTTGACGATCGCATTAGCATCACACGTATCTGGCAATTCAACGCAGGCGCCCCTACCCTGCGCTGATGGATCTGCGTAAACACTGCCTGCTGGCAATGCCCCATCAAACGGGGTTCTTTCAAGACACTCTGATTGTGATGTGTGAGCACGACGCTCAAGGCGCCTTGGGGTTTGTCGTCAATAAGCCCATCGAGCTGAACCTGGACAAAATCATGGCCGAAGTCGATCTGCCCGAGCATGCGGACGACGAGCTGACCCGGGTCTACAGTGGCGGTCCAGTCGAGACCGAGCGAGGCTTTGTCCTAAGCCGCGAGGCGATTGGTCAATCCACCGCCCCCTTCGATGGCCTGCATGTCACCGGTCACTCAGGAGATTTAATCGGTGCCCGACGCGCACTGCATGCCAGCCAAGCATTATTTGTGCTGGGCTATGCCGGCTGGGATGCGGGCCAGCTGGACCAAGAAATGGCCGACAACGCATGGCTGAGCGTACCCTACGATCCCGATTTTCTATTCAAAACCCCTAGTGCTGCTCGCTATGAGCGCGCCCTGACACCCTTGGGGATCCAGCGCCATCAACTCAGCCAATTTGCAGGACGTGCATGACCTACCTTGGATTTGACTACGGCTTAAAGCGCATTGGTGTGGCCACCGGACAAGCCTTAACGGCGACCGCCACGCCGCAAAGCCCCATCAATGCATCCAACGGGCATCCGGACTGGGACGAGGTGGCAGCCCTGATTGCCCTGTGGCAACCCGAGGCCCTGATCATCGGTCTGCCGCTGAACATGGATGGCACCGACAACCCAATTACCGAGCGGGCTCGCAAATTTGCTAAACGACTACACGGCCGCTTCCATCTGCAGTGCCACTTGGTTGACGAGCGCCTGTCCACCCGCGAGGCCCGTGACCGAACCGGCCTGCAAGGTCGCTCGGACCGTCACGGCGGCACCCTAGACAGCGCCGCTGCCTGCATTATTGTCGAGCAGTTTCTGGATTCTGACGCCCTGTAGCGGTATAAAGCGGCGCAGACAGATAAGGAGTTAGGATGCCCTCAACCGCTGCGTTGCAACTTACCCCTACGGGCCGTTTGCGCCATTTCCTAACCACCGAGGGCTTGCCTCGGGATCTGATGATTCAAATCATGGATCGCGCCGCGACCTTCCTCGGGGACTCCCCTCGGGATCTACAAAAACGCCCGTTACTTAAGGGCAAGCAGGTCGTAAACCTGTTCTTCGAGAACTCGACCCGTACCCGCACCACCTTCGAGATTGCCGCCAAAGCCCTGAGCGCAGACGTGGTGAATTTAGACATCTCGACCAGCGCGACTGCCAAAGGCGAGAGCCTACTCGACACCCTGAAAAACCTTGAAGCCATGGGCGCCGATCTATTTGTCGTGCGCCACAACCAATCAGGCGCCCCGCACTTCATCGCTCAACACTGCACGCCCGATCTGGCCATTGTGAACGCCGGGGATGGGCTGCACGCGCACCCGACTCAGGCGATGCTGGATATGTTCACGATCCGCCAACACAAAGGCGATATCAGCCAGCTAAAAGTGGCCATCATTGGTGACATCCGCCACAGCCGTGTGGTCCGCTCGCAAGTCCACGCACTGCATGGCCTGGGTTGCCAAGACATTCGCCTGATCGGACCGGGCACCTTGTTGCCGCGCCAAGGCTTGGCCGGCAGCCTGCATGATGATTTGCACGAGGGCATCGAGGGCGCCGACGTCGTCATCTGCCTGCGCCTGCAAAAAGAGCGCATGGCTTCGGCTCTGCTGCCCTCGGAGGCGGAATTTCATCGCAACTACGGCATGACGCTGGAGCGCCTGAAGTGGGCAGCCCCCGGTGCCATCGTGATGCATCCCGGCCCGATCAATCGCGGAGTCGAGATCGACGGGGCGCTGGCTGACTCCGAGCACAGTGTGATTTTGGATCAGGTAACCAATGGGATTGCCGTACGCATGGCGGTGCTCAGTATGGTGATGGGCGTGGAGGACACACAATGACACTGGCCGACATTCCGATGATTGATCTGTGTTGCCGGCTGGGTGAAACGCCCATGGCAACGCTGCAACAGGCCCACGCGCTGGGCTACCAAGCCATCACATTACCCCCCTATCAAGTGGCGCCGGACAACAGCCCAATTGATCTGATCAAACTGGGGCCGATTACCCGCGAGCTAGACGGTGAACACCTGGCCGAGATGGCTCGCTACCAAGTTGGTGGTGTTGCAGGCGTCACCCAGGGCCACGCACCATGGAAGAACACCCGAGTTCAGCTGAACGCATTGCGCTACGCACGGGGTCAAAACTTGGTCGTGCACGCACTGCCGCTAGATGAGGAGCTTGGCAAGGGCGTCGCCCACGACGGCGAGATTGCCCAGCGTTTGGGTTTGGAGACGCAACCCACCGCCGCCGAAACCATCGCACTGGCCAGGGATCTGCAGCTGATTGCCGAGACGGGCGTGCAGGCCCACATCGGACGCATCTCATGCGCCGAATCAGTGCGGCTGATCGAGAGGGCCAAAAACGAAGGTTTAAACATCACCTGCGACGTTGCGATTACCCACCTGATCTGGAACGAGGCAATGATTGAAGGCTATGACTATCATTACCGTCTGCAACCGGTTTTGCGCAGCACCAACGATCAGGCCGCGCTAATTGCGGGGGTTGCGTCAGGGGTGATTGATGCGGTGTGCAGCGATCATACGCCGCACCCATTGGCCGAAAAGCGACTGCCCTTTGCGCAGGCCGCCTGTGGCACTGAGACCTTGGAGTTGCTGCGTCAGGGGCTGCAGGATTTAGTCGCCAGCGGCGCGATATCTGAGCGACGAGCCTGCCAGGCGATCAGCACCGCACCGGCCCAAATCCTCAAGCTCTAATCGCATTCGGTCACGGGCCACAATCGCCCGCGGGTTGGTAGCCTGCACCTGCTGTTCTAGCTGTTGCATCGCCGTGTCCGTGGCGCGCGGGTGATGGTGGAAAATGATCGGGCGCGGGATCTGCGCTCGATGACAAAACTCCAGGCACGCCTGCCAGGTCGAATGACCGTGATCTGGCTCAAAGTCATCATCCCCAAAAGTGCAGTCATAAATCATTGCCCGTGCCTGATCGACAAAGGTCACCAGACGATCACCCATCGCCTGATCGGGCTCGATATCAGTGATGTAGCACACCTCACTGCCGCGCACCCGATAACCGGTTGCACCCTGCGGATGGGTCAAGGGCAGTGTATCGATCTGGCGATCGGCGACGGTTAATGAATCACCGGCACTAAAATCTATGATGTCCCATTCAGCGCGGAAATAGCTAGGGTCGACTGGGAAAAACGGCGTTCTCATCAAATCAAACAACATATCGCGGCCGCTCAGGTCGACCAGATTTCCAACGTAAAAATGCACGCGACAATCACCGCGCCACAACGGCTGAAAAAACGGCAGACCCATGACGTGATCAAAGTGGACGTGTGACAACAGCACGTGAAATTCACGCACCCCTTGCTCAAGCAAAGCATCCCCAGCACTGACCAGACCGGTTCCCGCATCAAACAACAACGGCCCGATTTGCACGCAGCTGGTGGCGCCACCGTACTGGCTAAACTCGGGCTCGCTGCGGGGGAGACTGCCCCGGGTGCCCCATAACGTGACTGCATCATTCATAACCGCGTCACCCTATCACTCAAGCCTCAGGTTAGTCAGCAATGCCGGCGCGATCCAGATGACTGCGCCCTTGAATCGAGTTGCCCTCAGCCAGTTTGATCTGCAAGCGCAAATCATTGACCGAGTCGGCGTGGGCCAACGCTACCTCGTAACTAATGCGCCCTTGGCGATGCAGCAGAAACAACGACTGATTAAAGGTTTGCATACCCTGATTTTGGCCGCGCATCATCAGGGTTCTGAGCTCGGTTAAATGATTCGAGCGGATCTTCTCGCTCATCAACGGCGTGTTGATCAGCACTTCAGTGGCTAGGGCAAGGCCCTTGTGACCCGGCGTTGGCAGCAGCTGCTGAGCCAACACACCGGCCAAATTATTGGCCAAATCCAAACGCACCCGGTCGTGCTCATGGGTAGGGAAAAAATGCAGCACTCGCTCGATCGCCTGGGCCGCGGTATTCGCATGCAGCGTCGCCAGACACAGATGCCCAGTTTCAGCGAAGGTAATCGCCTGCTGCATCGCATCGCGCGAACGAATCTCGCCGATCACGACGCAATCCGGGGCCTGACGCAGCGTGTTCTGCAAGGCCACCTCAAAGGAGTCAGTGTCCACCCCCACTTCACGCTGGGTCACCACGCAGTTGCGGTGGCTATGTACGAACTCGATTGGATCCTCGACCGTGATGATGTGCCCAGACCCGAACAGATTCCTTTGATTCACCATGGCCGCCAGCGAGGTGGATTTGCCCGAGCCCGTTGCCCCCACCACAAACACAATTCCGCGCTTGGCCAAGGCAATCTCGCTCATCACGCTGGGTAGCCCCAAACGATTCAAATCCGGTATGTCGCTACGAATTTGACGGATCACCATGCCTGGGGTGTTGCGTTGGAAAAAAGCATTACCACGAAAACGCGGCATACCCTCAGGAGCAAAGGCAAAGTTGGATTCGCGGCTGGTCTCAAAGCTTTGATGCATGTGCTGCGGCATCGCCGCCTCGATAAAATCACGCACATGAGCCTCGGTTAAAACCGTTTTACCCGCATGAATCAAACGTCCATGCACCTTAATCGAGGGTGGCGCGCCAACCGTTACAAACAAATCCGAGGCGTCACGCTTGATCATTTCGGTGAGCAATTTTTTTAAATTGTTCTTCATCCGGCAAACGACTCAGGGCGAAGGGCTTTGCTGGCGGCCACGTCTTGGGCCACCAGTCCTCTGCCCACCAGATTTTGTAACGACTGATCCAAGGTCACCATACCCTGCCCACTACCGGTCTGGATGGCGCTGTACATCTGAGCCACCTTGTCCTCGCGGATCAGATTTCGGATGGCCGAGGTGCCAATCATGATTTCGTGGGCAGCCACACGGCCACCGCCAGTCTTTTTCAGAAGCGTCTGACTAATCACCCCCTGCAAGGACTCGGATAGCATCGAGCGGACCATGTCTTTTTCGGCGGCGGGGAACACGTCGATAATTCGGTCAATCGTTTTAGCCGCGCTGGTGGTGTGCAAGGTGCCAAACACCAAATGTCCGGTCTCGGCCGCGGTCAGCGCCAAACTGATGGTCTCTAGATCACGCATCTCGCCCACCAAGATCACATCAGGGTCTTCACGCAACGCACTGCGCAAGGCATCACTGAACCCGTGGGTGTCGCGATGCACTTCTCGCTGGTTCACCAACGACTTTTTAGACTGATGCACAAATTCAATCGGATCTTCAATGGTCAAGATATGGTGATTTCGAGTCTGATTAACGTAATCAACCATGGCAGCCAGGGTGGTCGATTTTCCCGAACCGGTCGGCCCAGTGACCAACACCAGCCCACGGGGTTTAGAGGCCAAATCACGAAACACCTGACCCATTCCCAGCGTTTCCATCGACAAGATTTCGGTCGGAATGGTTCGGAAAACCGCCGCTGCGCCTCGGTTTTGGTTAAAGGCATTGACTCGGAATCGGCTCACGCCGGGAACCTCAAACGAGAAATCGGTCTCTAGCTTCTCTTCGAAATCACGTCGCTGCTTGTCGTTCATGATGTCGTAGATCAAGCCATGAACGGCTTTGTGGTCCAATTCAGGCACATTGATCTTGCGTACGTCCCCATCCACACGAATCATCGGCGGCAATCCGGCAGACAGATGCAAATCTGAAGCGTCTTGTTTTGCGCTAAATGCCAATAATTCCGTGATATCCATACGAGGTTCCGCCGTTGTGGTATGTTTCGTGCCATGACCCAAGCCACTGATTTCACTCGACTTGCCGCCACCAACGCACGTATTTCGGACGCCTTAATTGCGGCCGGACGCCCCTTGGACGCCTGCCAATTAATAGTAGTCAGTAAAACGCAGTCTGCTGAGCGACTACTGCCGTTGGTCCAAGACCACCGGATTGAGTTGGGCGAGAACTACCTATCCGAGGCCCTGCCCAAGATTGCGGCACTGCCGCAGGGGCAAATCTGGCATTACATCGGCGCCATTCAGTCCAACAAAACTGCCCCCATTGCCGAGCACTTTGACTGGGTCCACACGGTGGATCGAGAAAAAATTGCCCGCCGCCTATCAGATCAGCGCCCAGAGCATCGGGCGCCGCTGAACGTGCTGATTCAGGTCAATCTAGATGGTGAGGCTAGCAAAGCGGGCTGCGAACCCGACCAAGTGGCGGCTCTGGCCGAGCAGGTATCCCAGCTGCCTCGGCTGAATTTGCGTGGATTGATGAGTATTCCCGCCCCTAACCAAGCGGATCCGGCCGCGCCCCATCGGGCACTGGCCCAATTGCTGGCCCCACTCAACGAAAAATACCCTCAGTGCGATTGCCTCAGCATGGGCATGAGCGGCGATATGGAGGCCGCCATCGCCAGTGGCGCGACTCACGTGCGCGTCGGCACTGCGATCTTTGGGCCGCGCGCCCCTAAGGACACTGTATGAGCGTCATCAGCTTTATTGGCACCGGCAACATGAGCACCGCGATCATCCAAGGCATGATCGATGGTGGATTCGATGCCCACAACATCATCGCCACAGCGCGCACTCAAGCCAGCCTAGACAAGGCTAGCCAGATGGGTGTGCAGACCAGCTTGGACAACCAATGGGCGATCGATCAGTCCGACGTGGTCGTGGTAGGTGTTAAGCCACAAATGGTTCGAGAGGTATTTGGCTCGCTGCGCTTTAATCAGCAGATGATCATCAGCTTGGCCGCGGGTCTGCCGGTCTCTTTGTTCGAGTCGCTGTGCGGCCCTCGCGCGATTGTTCGTAGCATGCCCAACACGCCGTCCTTAGTTGGCCAAGGGGCCACCGGCCTGTTTGCCAATTCGGCCACCAGCGCGGGCCAGCGTGAGTTGGCCCAATCGGTGTTTCAGGCCTCTGGCTTGGCCCGCTGGGTTGAACACGAGCAACTGATCGATGCGGTCACCGCCGCCAGCGGATCCGGGGTGGCCTATATGTTTGGCATGATCGAGCACATGATTTCAGGGGCCACCGCGCTGGGGCTGGACGAGGCCGCCGCTCGGGATTTAATCGCTCAAACCATGCTGGGCGCCGCCACCATGACTCAACGTAGCGATGAGCCCCTAGGCGTGTTGCGCGAACGGGTCACCTCAAAAGGCGGGACCACCGCGCAGGCGCTGGCCCACTTTGAGGAACATCACTGGCAAGAGATTATCCAGGGTGCGATGCGGGCCGCGTACGATCGTGCCGGTGAATTGGCCCGTAGCTAGGCTGAAATCTGACGTAAAAAGCCCCACACTACGGCTAACAAAGGAGTTTCCATGTCCCAAGCGTTATTTTCTGTACTCAGCGCCGTCACCGGTATCCTGGTGTTTTTTCTGGTCATTCGTCTGATCCTACAACTGGTTAGGGCCAACTATTACAACCCAATTAGCCAAGGCATCAATCGATTCAGCGCGCCCTTGCTAGCGCCCACCTCACGACTGATTCCGGATGTCGGGTCACTCAGTCTGAATACCTTGGTTATCGCCGTCTTAATCCAGTCGGTGGCGGCCTATGGCTTGGCATTGTTCTTTTATTCCGCCGCACTGAACCCAGCCATGGTGCTGGTGTGGTCGCTGGTCTCTATCGTGGGCATGGTGTTGAAGGTTTTTTTCTTTGCCCTGATCGTCATGATTATCCTGTCCTGGGTCGCGCCCCAAGCCAATCATCCCGGTGCCGAGCTGGTATTTCAGGTGACCGAGCCGGTCATGGCGCCGGTGCGTCGAGTGATGCCCGAATTGGGCGGCTTGGATCTGTCGCCGATCGCGGTGTTCTTGCTGATTCAGTTCATTGAGAACGGTGCGCTACGTCCATTGGCAGCCGCGCTGCGCGTACCTGGGCAGCTGTTCTTCGGCATATGATCACCACGCCCATCGATCAGTCGTTCACCCAGCCGCTGGCGCTTGCTCGCGGCGGGCACCTGGACAGCTACCAGATCCGCTACGAGTCCTATGGCCAGCTGAATGCGGCGGCCGACAATGGGATCTTGATCTGCCATGCACTGAGTGGCGATCACCACGCGGCCGGGCGGCATAGTCCCGAGGATAAAAAGCCCGGGTGGTGGGATCACTACATCGGCAGTGGCAAGCCGATCGATACCGATAAATTCTTTGTGGTGTCACTCAACAATTTAGGCGGCTGCTCAGGCTCAACCGGCCCTACCAGCATCAACCCTGAAACAGGCCAGCAATGGGGTCCAGATTTCCCCGAGGTCTGCGTCGAGGACTGGGTCAATGTGCAGGCGCGCTTGGCAGATGTGTTGGGCATTCAGGTCTGGGCCGCCGTGGTCGGCGGATCGCTGGGAGGCATGCAGGCCATGCAATGGTCGACACAGTTTCCCGATCGTCTACGTCACTGCTTGGTAATTGCCGCAGCACCCAAACTGAGCACCCAAAACATCGCGTTTAACGAGATCGCACGCCAAGCAATCCAACGGGATCCCGACTTTTTCGAAGGCCGCTACGTCGCCCACGACACTCTGCCCCACAGTGGTTTAGGGTTGGCTCGTATGGTCGGTCACGTCACCTATTTGTCCGATGAGGGCTTGGGTAGCAAGTTTGGCCGCGAGCGCCAGGCCGAAAACCACGACATTTTCCAAATTGAAAGCTACCTACGCTACCAGGCCGACCAGTTCACTCATCGCTTTGATGCCAACACCTACATCCTAATGACCAAGGCTCTGGACTGGTTTGATCCCGCCGCTGAAGCGAGCTTGGATCAAGTTCTGGCCCGCAGCCAATGCGACTTCCAAGTGATTAGCTTCTCTAGCGATTGGCGATTCAGTCCCCAGCGCAGCATCGAGATCGTCGACGCCTTGATCAAGGCCGGCAAAAAAGTCAGCTACACCTGCGTTGAAACCGATCACGGGCACGACGGCTTTTTACTGCCCAATGATCACTATGAAGCGGCCCTTGGCGCCTATTTGCGGCGGATCGAGGTGAGCGCATGAGAGATTCATTGAAATATGTCGCCGACTGGGTCCAACCCGGCAGCCAGGTCTTGGACTTGGGCTGTGGTGATGGCGAGCTGATGGCCCATTTGGCCGCCAAAGACTGCACCGGTTATGGCCTTGAGATCGATAAAGCCTGCATCGTTGCGGCCATCGAAAAAGGCGTGCCAGTGATCGAGCAAAACTTGGACGATGGCTTGGGTAACTTTGCGGATCAGTCGATGGACGTCGTGATCATGACTCAAGCCTTGCAAGCCACCCGCCGGCCGGACTTGGCCTTCGCTGAAATGCTACGAGTAGGACGCGAGGCGATCATCACCTTCCCTAACTTTGCGCACATCAGCCACCGCTTTCAGCTGGGCATTTTAGGCCGTATGCCCGTCAGTAAATCCCTACCCTACCAGTGGTTCGACACCCCCAACATTCATTTGTCGACTTTTTATGACTTTGAGCAGCTTTGCAAAAGCCAAAACGCCACCATTATTGAAAGGCAAGTGGTTAGCCAATCAACACTGGGCGGCCGAATCGTCAGCCTTTGGCCCAACTTGCTGGGCGAATTGGCGTTGTATCGAGTACGAGGAAAAGCATGAGATTTCTGATCGGATTAGTCGTGATGGTGGCCTCCTTGGCCCATGCCACAGATGAGGTATTTACCCGCGGGGCCTATGAGGTTCGCGTCACGCCCTTCCCCTCAACCTTCCTGACTCCCGAATTGGCGCAAGAATATGGGCTGGTCCGCTCTGAAACCCAAGCCATACTCAATCTGTCGGTCTATGACACGCGGCTGGATCGGGCGGTCAAAACCGTACCGGCACAACTGTCGGGCTCGCACAGCAACCTGCTGGGTCAATCCTTTGAGCTGGAGTGGCAGACCATCGATGAGGGCGAGGCAATTTACTACATCGCTCCCTTCCGCATCAGCGACGACGAAATTATGCGCTTCTCGATTGAAGCCCTGCCGGAGGGCGGCCAGTTTCCGGTCGACGTCAACTTTTCACAGAAGTTCTACGCCCAGTGACCACTTGGGTTCTGGCCAGCCAAAACCCCGGCAAGCTACGTGAATTCAATCGCCTACTCGGGGATCTGGGCATCACGATCAAGGCCATGGATGAATTTGGTGTTCGGGCGGCTGACGAAGACGGTTTAAGTTTTGTCGAAAACGCTTTGCTCAAGGCCCGCGAGGTCGCCCGCCAAACCGGGCTACCCGCCTTGGCCGATGACTCGGGATTGGCCGTCAATGCACTGGGCGGTGCGCCGGGTATTTACTCTGCACGCTATGCCGGACAGCACGGCAATGACGTCGCGAATTATCAAAAGCTATTACAGGATCTGCAAGAGCACGATGATCGCAGTGCGCAATTCGTGTGCGTTTTGGCTCTGGTACGCAGCGCTGAAGATCCCCTGCCCGTGATTGCCCAAGGGCTGTGGAAAGGCCAGATCCTAACCGCTCCGGTCGGCGAGTCTGGGTTTGGCTACGACCCGGTATTTCAGCCGAATGGCTTACGCCTCAGTGCCAGCCAAATGAGCCCCGCTGAAAAAGCCGCCGTCAGCCATCGTGGATTGGCCGTGGCCGCGCTGCGTCACCAACTGTGAGCTCAGTCTACGTTCACCTGCCCTGGTGTGAACAAAAATGCCCCTATTGCGACTTCAACAGCCACGTTCGCGACGAGCGAGCTGAGGATCAGTACGTCGCCGCCTTGCTCAACGATTTAGCCTGTGATGCCCAGTGGATCGACAGTCCAATCGATACAGTCTTTTTTGGCGGCGGGACCCCCTCGCTATTCAGTGCCGACTCCATCGACCGAATTCTACGCGGCCTCGATCAGATCATTGGCTTTGCACAGGATCCAGAAATCACGCTCGAGGCCAATCCCGGCTCGGCCGAGCAAGCAAAATTTCAAGGTTTTCGGGCGGCAGGGGTCAACCGCCTCTCGATTGGCGTTCAATCCTTTGATAACACCCAGCTGAAAACCCTAGGGCGCATTCACGACGCGTCACACGCCACCGGCGCAGTCAAAGCCGCACAGCGCGCTGGGTTCAAGCGTATCAATATTGATTTGATGCACGGCCTACCCGATCAAACGGTGTCTGCGGCCCTGTCCGATTTAGATCAGGCGCTGGATTTAGGCGTCGAGCATCTGTCGTGGTACCAACTGACCCTAGAGCCCAACACCGCGTTTTATAAGCATCCACCGCCGCTGCCAGTCGAGGATGTGCTGGCGGATATCCAAGACGCAGGGCTAGCGCGAATTGCCCAGGCGGGGCTGGCGCAGTACGAGATCAGTGCGTTTAGCCGACCCGGCGCAGAGTGCCGACATAACCTGAACTATTGGCGCTTTGGCGACTACCTGGGCATCGGCGCCGGCGCCCACGGCAAACTCACCCGCGAGACGCAGGTCATGCGCAGTCAGAAAACTCGAATGCCAGAAAGTTACCTGAAACACTATGCCCACGGCGCACCGCATCAATTCAAAGCGGTCGATACCGACCAGTTAGCGTTTGAATTTATGCTGAATCAGCTGCGCTTAAAGAGCGGCTGCGACGAGAGCCATTTTGAGCAGGCGACCGGTCTGGCCTTGGATAGCATCCAGCAAAATCTGAAGTCCTGCCGGCAGTTGGGCCTGATTGAGCCCGGACGGATTCAAACCACCGATTTGGGGTGGCGTTACCTGAACGATGTCATCGAGCGGTTTCTTTAAACCGCTCGGTACACCAGATCCCACACGCCATGACCCAGCTTTTCGCCACGGGTTTGGAACTTGGTGACAGGGCGCCAATCGGGCTTGGAGCGATCACCGTTACGGTCATCAACGAATCCTGCAGCCGCCTCCATCACCTCGCTCATATGCTCGGCATAGGGCTCCCAGTCGGTGGCTAGGTGAAACAGTCCACCGGGCGCCAGCTTTTTACGAACCAGCGCCACAAAATCAGGCTGCACGATGCGGCGCTTGTGGTGGCGCTTCTTGTGCCACGGATCAGGAAAGTACAGCTGGAAGCGATCAATGCTGGCATCTTCGATGCACTGATTTAGCACCTCAATACCATCGTCTTGATAGACCTTTAAGTTATCCAACTCGGCTTCAGCTGCTTGCGAGAGCAGGCGTCCAACACCCGGCGGATGCACTTCAATGCCGATAAAGGACTTATCGCCTTCCTGCTGGCATTGCTGCAGCAAGCTGGCACCCATGCCAAACCCTAGCTCTAACACCGTCGGCCGGACATGCTCGATTACGCCTTGGTCTAAGTCCAAACCATAACGCGGCCACTGTTCTTGAACCGCACGCTGTTGCGAGTCAGTCATACGGCCGGCCCGCAGCACAAAGGAGCGGATTCTACGGTGGGGGGCTTGAGTCATTGATGCACTCCATGCAAACAAAAACCGGCGCCTAAGCGCCGGTACATCGATCTATTGAGTCGGTTAGGCTTCGAGGAACTCGTCACCCATGGCCGCTCTGATTTTCTTCATTGCGTTCTTTTCTAACTGACGGATGCGCTCGGCACTCACACCGTACTTGTCAGCCAGTTCATGCAATGTCGACTTTTGATCCAACAACCAGCGCTGCGTAATGATGTCTTGCGAACGATCGTCCAACTCACGCAAAGCAGTGTGCAAAGCCGTTCTGCTGTCGTCTTCGCGATCCTGCGCCATCACCACCCGAGCCGGATCAGCGCCGGTATCCTCTAGATACTGGGCAGGCGCCAAGCTGGTGCCTTCGTCATCATCGTCATAGCCATCAAATGACATATCGATGCTGGTCAGGCGTCCTTCCATTTGGCGGACCACCTCGGGGGTGACGCCCAGCTCTTCGGCTACCGAATTCACTTCAGCGGCAGTAAACCAAGCCAACTTCTTTTTCTGGCCACGCAGATTAAAGAACATTTTACGCTGCGACTTGGTAGTGGCGACTTTGACGATACGCCAGTTGCGCAGGATGTATTCGTGCATTTCTGCCTTGATCCAATGCACCGCAAAAGACACTAGGCGAACACCCATTTCAGGGTTGAAACGACGAACCGCCTTCATTAATCCCACGTTGCCTTCTTGGATCAGATCCGCCTGGGGCAGTCCGTATCCTGAGTATGAACGTGCGATGTGGACCACAAAACGTAGGTGGGACATAACCAGCTGACGAGCAGCATCGACGTCTTCTTCGTAGTACAAACGCTCGGCCAGTGCGCGCTCTTCATCCGGTGTCAGGATTGAAATGGCGCTGCATGAACTTATGTAGGCTTCTAGGTTTTGACCTGGAACCATACTGTTGATTGGGGCGACTACTTTGTTTGTCATAGGATCCTCGAAACGATGACCCTCGATCCATGAGGTGTTGTAAAGAACATTAGATTGTAGCGACTTTGGAAGTAATGGGGAAGATTTCTACATTTCTTAACTAAGTCCATGCGACCGACGGAACCCGAGCCGCGATGCGCGCACCTACTCCACCCAATACCGTTCCGGCCAACACGGGAAGCAACAAATCCAGTGCATTGGCGCCGACGATCGCTCCGCTTTCGCCGTACAGCGTTAGCAGACGCGATAATGGCGCTCCTACCAACAACGCACCGATCCACACGAACAATGCGGCCAAACAGCCACCGGCCAGACCTTGAATTACACCCATGTAGACAAAGGGACGTCGGGCATAACGCTCTGTACCGCCGACTAAATCGACCAAGGACAGCTCTGCTCGGGCGCGCGTGACCTCAATCCGAGTCGCACCGGTGACCACCAGAACAATAGCTGCCAACACCATCAAGGCCAGCACGATCACCAGTCGCTGGCCCAAGACCAGCGCGTTACGCATCTCATTGCTCAAGCCCTGATCGACTCGGACAAACTCGACCCGGCGATCGCCTTCTAGGGTAACCGACAGCCCCCGCATGAATTCAGAGCCCGGGGTCGAATCAACCGACACCCGAATCACATCCGGCAAGGGGTTTTGATCGAACGCACCGACCAAGTCGCCTAACCCAGCCAATTGCGACAACGCCTGTAGGCCTTGATCACGCCCGACCACTTCAACGCTTAGGATTTCTTGGCGGGCCAATAAACTGTCCGCCAACGCCGTTAAATCGGCCTCTTCGACTTCTTCGCGAATAAACACTGACAAGCCAGGCGTGGTCGCCTCGACTGGCAGCAAGATATCTAAGCCGCGTAGAGCAACCCACGCCACACCCGGCAAGGCCAACATAATCGCCATCACCAAACAGCCCACGCTGTGGCGGATCGGGTCGTGCAACAGCCGCCGAACTGAATCCTGTGCCGCTTCTAAGTGGGCCTGCGCCCCGCCGTGCAAACTCATTGGCCGCTCTCCACTAATCGGCCTTGGTCCAGACGCAAGACCCTAAAGGGCTGAGCCTCGACCAGGGCCTGCTCGTGTGTGGCAATCAGGACGGTCACCCCGTGGTTTCGAAATTGGGTAAACAGCTTCATGATTTTTTTAGACAACTCAGGGTCCAAATTACCGGTGGGCTCGTCAGCCAGCAGCAAAGCGGGCTTGTGGACTACCGCTCGTGCAATGCCGACCCGTTGACGCTGGCCGCTGGACAGCTCGCCTGGCAACGCCTGTTCTAAATGACTGAGTTCAACTTGCTCTAACGCCGCTTTGACCCTTGCAGGAATCACACGGCGATCAAACCCAGCCGCCCGCAGGGGCAACGCAACGTTTTCAAAAACACTACGATCAGCTAACAACTGAGGATCCTGAAACACCACGCCCACTTTGCGTCGGAACATCGGCAACTGATCGGGTGAGAGTTTGCGCAAGTCAAAGTTACCGACCATCACGCGGCCTTCGCTCGGCGCCTCAAGGCAGACCAAGTGCCGCAACAATGTCGATTTCCCGGCCCCACTGTGGCCAACCAAGAACGCCATCTCGGAAGGGTCTAACGAAAAGCTGACCTCATCCAGCGCCAGCCGAGTGCCATATCGCTTGGTGACGTTCTCAAACTGAATCATGCAGCGTCCTGATCAAACAGCGCTGCAACAAAGGCCTCGGCGTCAAAAGGCTGCAAATCTGCAATGCCCTCACCCACACCGATATAGCGAATCGGCAGGCCCATCTGCTCAGCAATGGCAAAGGCCACGCCGCCCTTGGCAGTGCCGTCGAGTTTGGTCAGCACCAGTCCGGTGACCCCAACTGCCTTAGTAAACAACTCGGCCTGACTCAATGCGTTTTGCCCGGTGCCGGCATCCAGCACCAGCAGTACCTCGTGCGGCGCCTGCTCGTCCTGTTTTTTTAGAACTCGGAC
>CBFHLC010000014.1:0-46534 GCA_965656605.1 Litorivicinus sp.
GTGAGGTGGCGAGGGCAGATTCGCCCATGGCGAAGGCGCGAATCAGCTCAACAAAACGCGACTGTGTCAGGCGCGCACGATTGCAGTAGGGATTGACTAATGCGGTATTCATATCACTCTCCTTGTAAACTTTGCGGAGTGTGTGGGCGCGCTGTTTTTGCCCCCGTCGATAAAAGGAAATGCCGTGTCAGAATTTTCTGACGATCACTACACCCATGGACTAGATGTCTATTTAGTGGGCGGAGCGGTGCGTGATCGCCTGCTGAAACGCTCGGTTGTCGATCGCGATTGGGTCGTTGTTGGTAGCTGCGCCGAGGACATGTTGGCGCGCGGGTTTACTCCCGTCGGCTCGGACTTTCCGGTGTTCCTGCACCCTGAATCGCACGAAGAATATGCACTGGCCCGAACCGAGCGAAAAACTCGCTCAGGCCACCAAGGGTTTGAGTTTCAAGCGGATCAAGCGGTCACATTAGAGCAAGACCTGATGCGCCGTGATTTCACGATCAATGCCATTGCGATGAGTGCGGATGGCAACCTGATCGACCCCTATCAAGGCCGTTCGGACATTGAAAAAGGATTGCTACACCCGGTCAGCGATGCATTTGCAGAGGATCCGCTGCGGATCCTAAGAGCCGCACGTTTTATGGCTCAAATGCCACAGCTACAAGTCAGCGACACCTTCACTCAGCTGTTGCCCCGGATGCAAAAAGAATTAGCCAGTCTGTCGGTCGAGAGAGTCTGGCAGGAGGCCTTTAAATCCTTTGGCGGTCAGCCTGAACGATTTTTCCAAGCGCTGACCCAGTGGAACTTGTGGGCTGATTTGGGGTTAGAGGCGCCGAATATCCCTAACGGCCCGTTTTCTGGATCGGCAGAGGATCGACTCGTGCAATGGCTGTGGCGGGGCTGGATGGATGATCAGCGCTGGATGAGTCACTGGAAGGCCCCAAAACGCTGGGAGCAGTTACACAGGGATATCGTCGCCTGGCATCGCGATGAAGCGTTTGATGCCCTGCGCGCAGCCGGCGCCCTGAAAAAAACACCGCGGAGTCAGCAGCTAATCGACGCCATTCACCGGCACAGCGACATCGATCTTGAGGCGGCCTTGAATGCAGCTCGGTCGATCCGGGCTGATCAAATGCCTAAAGAGCTATCAGGTCCAGCCCTAGGGCAGGCTCTGATCGCAGCCCAACGTCAGGCGTTTAACGCCGTGTTTTCACGGTGAATTCGAACCGCCAAGGATTGCGTACCGGCCACGGCCCCCGGCTTGTGCAGCGTCATGATCAACCACGGCATGCCAAACTCAGCGAACAGGGCTTGGGCGACTGACTCTGCCAAGGTTTCAATCAATTCTGGCTGCTGATCAGAAATAACACGGCGTACACACTGACTCACCGCGTCGTAGTTAAGCGCCTGAGCTAAGTCGTCCGTTAAGCCCGCCGGACGGTTATCCCACCCCATCTCTAGATCAACCAGCAAGGGCCGTGGAGCATGACGCTCGAAGTCGTAGACACCGACGATGGTCTCGCACTCTAGACCCGTAATTAAAACACTATCCAACACGCGGCAACTCCTCGAGCGGCCAACGTGGCCGCGCCATAATGGCCCCTTGATCTGACTGCCCAGCCTGCAGTCGCATGGCCCCGGCGTAGGCAATCATCGCTCCGTTATCGGTGCAGTAAGCCAATGGGGGGTAGTACAACTCGGCATCCAAATCCGCCAATCGTGCACGCAGTTTCAAATTGGCCGCCACACCGCCGGCCATAACAATGCGCCGCAAACCGGTTTCCTGCAGCGCCCGCTTACACTTTACAAACAGCGTCTCGGCGACCGTGTGTTCAAAGCAAGCGGCCAGATCAGCCGCATCCTGACCCTGCACCTTCCCATCCACCGCCAGCGCCTTAGCCTGAACCAACGCTTGGGTCTTCAGCCCGCTGAAACTTAAATCCACTCCGGGCCGATCGACCATCGGACGGGTAAACTTAAAGCGTAGCGGATCGCCCTGCTCGGCCAACTTAGCTAAATGCGGTCCACCTGGATAAGGTAGATCCAGTAACTTGGCCACCTTATCAAAGGCCTCACCGGTCGCATCATCAATCGTGCCGCCCAGCAATCGATATTGGCCTATTCCCAGCACTTCAATGAACTGCGAGTGCCCGCCGCTGACTAACAACGCCACGAAGGGAAATTCTGGCGGTTGCGGCGCCAACATCGGAGCCAGTATGTGGCCCTCTAGGTGGTGAACCCCGAGTGCGGGTATTCCCAACCCCATCGCCATCGAGCGCGCTGTGCTGATTCCTACCAACAAAGCACCGACCAACCCAGGCCCCTGGGTGTAAGCAATGCCGTCCAGATCTTTGGGCTGTATCTTGGCACTCGAGCACGCCAGCCGAATCAAATGGGGCAACTTGCGGACGTGATCACGACTGGCCAACTCAGGCACCACCCCACCGTATTCGGCGTGGGTTTTCGCTTGGCTGTAAAGCTCGTGGGACAGCAATCCGCGCTGTGTGCAGTAGACTGCAACGCCGGTCTCATCGCAGCTGGTTTCAATACCTAAAACAATCATTGTGCGAGAGTAGTGAGAGCGCGCTTGATATTCAATCAAAGCCTCTGTATCTTTTCGCGCCCTTATGGGGTCAAAAGACCTGATGATTTATTGAGAGAGGTGAAATACCTGTGCCGTTCGTTAAAGTTAAAGACAACGAGCCCTTTGACGTAGCTCTACGTCGCTTCAAGCGTTCATGCGAGAAGGCGGGCGTTCTAAGTGAAGTACGTCGTCGTGAGTTTTATGAAAAGCCCACCAGTGTGCGCAAGCGCAAGGCAGCGGCTGCGGTCAAGCGTCACCTGAAAAAGGTTTCACGCGAGACCAAAAAGTTCGAACGTCTGTACTAAGACACGAACTATGAGCGAGCTCAAAGCCCAGCTCACGTCCGCCATGAAGGACGCCATGCGAGCCAAGGACAAACTACGCCTTGGCACTATTCGTATGGCCCAAGCGGCGGTCAAACAACGCGAGATCGATGAACGCATCGAACTTGCGGATTCAGACGTCCTGAGCATCTTGACCAAACTGGTCAAACAACGCGAGGACGCCGCGATTCAATACCGCGATGCCGATCGTCCCGAGTTAGCTGAAATCGAGTTAGCCGAGGCAGACGTGCTGCGCGAGTTTCTACCGACCGCACTCAGTGATGAGGAAGTGGGCGCTCTGATTGACCAAGCAATTTCCGAAACCTCTGCCAGCAGCATGGCGCAGATGGGTGCTGTCATGGGTTGGTTAAAACCCAAGGTCACAGGCCGGACAGACATGGGCAAATTGAGCGGTCAGATCAAAGCACGACTCAGCTGATAGACTGGCCCAATGGCCGGACAAATCCCCCAATCCTTTATTGATCAATTGCTTGATAATGCCGACCTGGTCGGATTGATCGGCGAGGACATCACGCTTAAGAAGTCTGGCGGCAATTACCAATCGCGCTGCCCGTTCCACGACGATCGCAGCCCCAGCTTCAGTGTGTCGCCAGAGAAGCAGGTCTATCACTGCTTTGGTTGTGGTGCATCGGGCAACATTCTGACTTACATCAAAGAAAAACGCGGTCTGGATTTTATCGGATCGGTTGAATATTTGGCCAAACGCCAAGGATTGGACGTCCCACGGGAGGACAGCAATCCCGCCCAAGAACGCGCGCAACGTGAACGCCAACGGCTGTACGATCTGTGCGAGGACAGCGACCGTTTTTTTCAGCACTGTCTGCGCAGCGATCCGCTACGAACCAGTGCCGTTGATTATTTAAAAGGTCGCGGGCTGTCTGGCGAAACGGCCAAAAAATTTGGAATCGGGGTCGCCCCAGCTAACGGCCAGGCACTCAGGCAACACCTGAAAAGTCGCGGTTATACCGATTCTGAAATGGTGAGCGCCGGCGTCCTGGTCGAGAAGCCCGGACGCAGCTACGACCGTTTCAGGGCCCGAATCACCTTTCCGATTCGAGATCGCCGTGGACGCACCGTCGCCTTTACCGCCCGAGTACTGGACGACGCAAAACCCAAATACTTGAACAGCTCTGAGTCGCCGATTTTTCACAAATCCAAAGTGCTGTACGGACTGCACGAAGCCATCAAAGCCAATCGTACACTCGAGCGGCTGATCGTCGTCGAGGGCCAGATGGACGTCATCGCGCTGGCTCAGTTCGAGATCCCCTGCGCAGTTGCAACCTCTGGTACCGCGATTACCGCCGATCATTTGGAGCAACTGGTTCGCCTCGTGCCCCAAGTCGTTTTCTGCTTTGACGGCGACGCTGCTGGCACCAAGGCCGCATGGCGGGCATTGGAAAATGCGCTTCCGCTGATGGATGGGCAGACCGAATTTCTATTTTTGTTCCTGCCCAACGGCCAGGATCCAGACTCCTTGCTGCAAACCGAAGGCGGCGCCGGATTCAATCGTCAACTCGCCCACGCCAAATCACTCTCTGACGTTTTGTTCGAGCAGCTAACCCAGTCGTTGGATATGGACCGACTGGACAGTCGGGCTCGGCTAGGCGGGCTGGTTGCACCGCACTTGAAGCGAGTACCCAAAGGCCTGCCACGGGAGTTGCTGATTGATGAGTTGGCGCGCCGCGTGGGCACCGATCGGGGCGCCGTACGCGAGTTGGTTGATACGGCCGAAGCTGCTGCACCCACCCCGCCGCCACCCCCTCCGAAAGTCACAGACCCCGAACCCGAGCCTCCCATGGGCCGTGACGGGCCAGCTCCTGAGTATTTGATCGATGACACCTATGATCATCTCGAACCGGTGATGCCCGAGGACGTCGCGCACTGGGATGAACCTTCACAGGATCGTAAGCTGGAGCGACTCGCCGCTGAAATGCTGCGATGCTTGTTCCAAGAGCCTTCAATCGGGAGTGAGCAGTCGCCTTTTGAGCAGCCTGAACTAGGCGAGGTAAATGAGCTGCTTGAATTGATCAATACTCACTCGATCGCAACCAGCAGCCTGCTACTCGGGTTCTGCTCGGGCACCGCGCTGGGAACGAAGCTGGGCCGCCTATCCCAAGGGGATGCCGCCTTGGCACCCGATGAATTACGCAATCACTGGCAGGATTGCCTAACCTACTTGCAACGACGCCAAATGAAGGCCGAGCGACGCAGCCTGATTAGCGGCTCTAGCAAGACCGCTGACGACCTTGCTGCATTGGTGCAAAAGCGCAAAGGCCAAGGCTCGAAAAGCTAGGGGTAAACCCCCATATCTATGGTATAATTAGCGGCTAATTCCAGCCGATTCTTAATCTCAGGGACTTTTCAGAATCCATGTCTGACGCGAATGAAAACAAGCAGGGCGCACAGTCCCGCATCCAAGATCTGATTACTCGTGGCCGTGAACAAGGCTATTTGACCTTTGCCGAGGTTAACGACCACCTCCCTGAGGACATCGCAGACGCGGATCAGGTCGAGGAAATCATTAAAACCATCCGCGAGATGGGAATTCCGGTTGCCGAACAAGCCCCAGATGCCGAAGAGCTGCTACTGAGCGAAGGCGACTCAAGTGCCGATGAATCGACCAGCGAAGAAGCGGTCGCGGTTCTAACCAGCGTAGAAACCGACATTGGCCGGACAACCGATCCCGTGCGTATGTACATGCGCGAAATGGGCACGGTTGACCTGTTGACCCGTGAAGGCGAAATCCGTATCGCCAAACGAATCGAAGACGGCATCCGTGATGTGATGGCTGCGGCCGCCTACTACCCCGGCGTAGTCGATGGTTTGCTGGCCGAATACGATCGCATCATTGAAGAAGAAGGCCGCATCACAGATTTGATGAGCGGTTTTCTGGACGAAGTCGAAGATCCCAAAAGCCCTGAGCAAATGGCTGCCGAAGCTGCAGAAGCGGCTCAAGCTGCCGCCGCTGAGAAAGGCGAAGAGGTCGAAGAAAGCGACGACGAAGACGAAGAAGAAGCACCCAGCGGCCCAGACATGGAAGAAGTCGGCCGACGTTTCGAGGCGATTCGCACCCATTTGAACAACCTGCACGGCGCAATTGAAAAGACCGGCCGTGATAGCAAAGACTTCGACGTGGCCATGGACGAGCTTCTGGATGTGTTCTGCTCGATCAAACTGGTACCTCGCGTTTATGACGAGATGGTGTCACAGGTCAATCAAGTTCTAGACCATGTCAAAGAGCAAGAGCGCCAGATTCAAAACATGTGTGTTCGCCATGCAAAAATTGATCGTGACCTGTTTATCAAGCAGTTCATGGGCAGCGAAATTGATCCTCAGTTCTTTGACAAGATCCGTGCTAAGTCCAAAAAACCCATGCTCGATCGCTACGCAGACGACATCAAACGCTGCCAGGCACGCATGTTTGCTGTACTCGAAGCCAATGGCATGACCTTCCCGCAGCTGAAAACGCTGCAGAAAAGCTTGAATAAAGGCACCGCTAAAGCACGTCGTGCGAAGCGCGACATGGTGGAAGCCAACTTGCGATTGGTGATCTCAATCGCGAAAAAGTACACCAACCGCGGATTGCAGTTCTTGGATTTGATTCAAGAAGGCAACATCGGTCTGATGAAGGCCGTCGACAAGTTCGAATACCGCCGTGGTTACAAGTTCTCGACCTACGCGACGTGGTGGATCCGCCAGGCAATCACACGCTCGATTGCCGACCAAGCACGTACCATTCGTATCCCAGTGCACATGATTGAAACGATCAACAAATTGAATCGTGTCAGCCGTCAAATGCTTCAAGAAATGGGACGCGAGCCTACGCCTGAAGAGCTGGGCGAGCGTTTGGAAATGCCCGAGGACAAAGTCCGCAAAGTACTCAAGATTGCCAAAGAGCCGATCTCGATGGAAACCCCCATCGGTGATGATGAAGACTCTAACTTGGGTGATTTCATCGAAGACGCCAATTCATCCAGCCCACTGGATAATGCGACCGAAGAAGGCCTGCTAGAAGCCACCCAAGACGTGCTATCAAGCTTGACTGCGCGCGAAGCTAAGGTCCTTCGGATGCGTTTTGGCATCGACATGAACACTGATCACACGCTTGAGGAAGTCGGCAAGCAGTTCGACGTGACCCGTGAGCGGATTCGTCAAATTGAAGCCAAAGCACTGCGCAAGCTTCGCCATCCGACTCGCTCGGACCACCTACGCAGCTTCCTGGACGAGTAACTCGTACCATTTATGCGAACCGGTACAGATGCCGGTTCGCAGATCGCACCCTATAATGCAGGGGTGATGAATATTTCTTATCTAGTCCAACCGATTTTGGACGTTCAAAGCGGAGACGTGATGCACTACGAGGTGCTATCACGACCCTCCGATTTGGCCGGGGCCGACAGCCTTGAGTCATTCTTTGAAAACATGAGTGCTGCGCAGCAGTTCGAGATCATTCAGGATCAGCTGCTTCATTTTGCACCCAGCCACCTACCCTTATCGGTTAACGTCAGTGGGCGTCTGTTGCACGACCCACAGATGTGCTTTCGTCTGATCGAGCTGCTGGGGGATCTCTCGATGCCAGTGATGCTTGAGCTGACCGAAGGGCATCCCCTACCCACACCTGACGTTGTGAATCCCTACTTTCGGCAGCTACGCAAAGTCGGCTGCGTGTTAGCGCTGGATGATTTCGGGAATGGGCATAGCGCCAACATTGACACCATTCATCACTACGATTTTGACGTGATCAAGATTGATCGCTCGCTGAGTAATCAGTGGCAGGACCCAACACGCTCGCCTTCACTGGCCCTGTTAGCCCAAGTGATTCAGATGCTTGGCAAAACTGCCGTGGCCGAAGGGATTGAGACGCAAGAGCAAATGCAAGGACTAGCAAAACTGGGCTACTCACAACAGCAAGGTTACTACCACGGACGCCCTTGCCCTTTAAACGAGGCGCTACATGCCGTCGGATAAAAACTACCCTATCGCCAGTAACGAGGCAGAACGCCTGCAGGTGTTAGATGACTTGCATATCCTGGACACCCGCAACGAAGCGCAGCTGGACCACATCACTCAAATGGTTGCAGGACTCTTCAACGCGCCGATTGTTTTGGTCAGCCTGGTCGCTCACGACCGGCAATGGTTTAAATCCTGCGTTGGATTGGATACAGATCAAACCCCGCGTGAGGACGCATTTTGTAACTACACGATTATTGACGATGAAGGTTACGAGGTCGTTGATGCAAAAAATGATCCGCTATTTGCCGATAACCGACTGGTTACGGGCGCACCGCACATTCGTTACTACCTAGGATCCCCGGTCAAAGTGCTAGGCCACCGCATCGGCACTTTGTGTGTGATTGACACTGAACCGCGCACGGCTGCCAGCCCAGAGCAACGAAAGCTGCTGGCGGACTTTGCGTTGTTGGTGGCGCGCGAGATTGAGGTGCGCGAAGCACTGCGCCAAACCCTGCAAACCGTTCGCGGGTCATTGCAGTTCGGCTAACCCAAGCTATACTGCACGCCCGCGTGGGCCCATAGCTCAGTTGGTTAGAGCAGGGGACTCATAATCCCTTGGTCGCTGGTTCGAGTCCAGCTGGGCCTACCAATCTTACTTAGCCTGAGCATCCAGCTTTTGGATCTCGGCAAAAATACCCTCAGCCTTCTCAGTCAGCTCGGAATACGTGCGGATATCGCCACCACGTTGGGCCTTCATGGCCTGCTCCAGAATTTGCTGACGCTCTTTCTCAAGGGCTTTCTTCGGGTCTTTCTTGAACAAACCAAACATGGCGGTATTCCTAGTCAGTAGGGAGTCAGAGGTATATGGGACCGAGCACCCGACAACCAAGGACTAGGCGCTCTGTATCTGCATTTCTTTGACGGGCAAAGGGGCTGCTTTGCCGTACAACCAACCCTGAAGGTAGTCACAACCCAAGCTGCCTAAGAAGTCGGCTTGGACTTGCTCCTCGACGCCCTCGGCTACCACTTCCAGATCTAGGCTGTGGGCCAAGCTGATTAAGCCCGCGCTCAGATTAGTTTTGCCTAGGTCATGTGGAATCCCACGAACAAAGCTGACATCAATCTTGATCCCATCCAGCTGGAAATTTGCTAAGTGCGACAAGCTAGAGAATCCGGTACCGAAGTCATCCAGATAAATCATTAAACCGGCATCGCGTAGGCGCTCAACGATGTCTAGCGCTTTTTCTTCATCACGCAGCAACGCGGTCTCGGTGATCTCAATATGCAAACGTTCGGGATCGATCTGTTGCTCTTGGATGATTTCGAGCAAACGAATCGTGTAGTCATCATTAACAAAGTGCTGCCCGCTCATGTTTAGAGACAGGAACGGCAGCGATCCGTCGTCATTTTCGAAGGTGGCAATGGCCTTAATGGCCGTCTCGGCAATCCACAAGTCAATCTCGCCAATCATGCCGTAGGCCTCGGCGACCGGTATGAATTCGCCCGGTGAAACCTCGCCTAACAGCGAGTTATTCCAACGAACCAGGGCCTCATACCCTGCTACCGAGCCAAACGCGTGCAGGATTGGCTGGTATTCGACGCGCAACTCGCCCAACTCAATCGCATGGCGCAGGTGACGCTCAACCACCCCCATCCGATTGGCGTCGACCTGCATGTTTTGATCGAAATGGATGGCCTGACCTTTGCCGGCGTTTTTAGCCTGGTACATGGCCATGTCCGCGTGCCGTAACAAAGTATCGGGATGGGAGTCTTGGTCATCCGCAATAGCAATACCCACACTGGCACCGACATAGATGTCGCGATTTTCAATCTCGATGACCTGACACACACTCTGAATCACTCGGCCCGAAATCGCGCTGAGTGTTTCCTCGGGTGGTGGCGGCATCAAGATAACAACGAATTCATCACCACCCAGACGTGCAACCAGATCGTGCTGACGCCCTACGCCGTTGGTGCGCACCTCGGACTCGATTCGGCGAGACACCTGACGCAGTGTCTCGTCGCCAACATCGTGACCAAAGACATCGTTGACCCGCTTGAAATCATCCAAATCAACAAACAACAGTGCCGCTTTGGCCTGTTGCTCCAATATCTGGGACAAGCGCTCCATCACCGCACTGCGATTGGGCAGGCGTGTTACGGGGTCGGTAAATGCGATCTCGCGAACCTGGTTATTGGCCTCCTCCAACTCATCAGCCATGAAGTTGAATCGATCAGACAGGCGGCGTGATTCGGTCGGACCCTCATCATTACGAAGCCTGATTCGCTTGCCCTTGCCCAGCCCACTAAAGGCCGCTGCCAGACGATCATACGGACGGCCAATTTCTCGACTCAGCCACAGGATCGCCAGCACGTTGATCAGCAGGGCTATACCGGCTCCGCGGGTCAAACCATCCATCAACGACGCGGACAAATCTGCCCAGGCCTCTCGAACTTGTAGCTCGACCGTGTTCGCGGTAATCGCCTGATCACGCACCACCCGATTGATGAATAACGTCGCAATGGGCTCATCAGCGCCCCACACCGGCGCCCAAGCACTCACATCGTCGTTCGAGTCAGCTACGCGGTACAACGGCACGGTAGAGCGCCGTAACGACGCGGTATCGCCCTGCCCCGTGACCGAGAAGTCACTCACACTGGAGGGGCGGTGCTCCAAAATTAAGTGACCCGATCGGTCATACAAGCTGACTTGGCGGATCCACTGATCCGCTCCCATCGCATCCACGAGGGTGCTAACCGTCACCATATCGCCTGTGGATAATGCGTCGGATAACAGATGCGCCCCCATCTGGGCCGCGTCGAGTGTCGAGCGGGCCGTTTCGCTGGCCGAGGCCTGATTTCTGGCCGACTCAAGGTATTGGTCCAGCAAGGGTTGCTGGCCTTGCAGGCTGCTTTTAATCAAGCTGAAGTAACTCAGCGTGACCGCCGCCAACAGCCCCATTAGGATCAAACAGACCCTAACGGTCAGGCGGTTAAACCAAGTCATATTCGTTCCCTCGACTCACTCTGATACGCGAGACCTGTCCCACTACGGCAATCAATGCACCGCAGATCATTAATAACCAGGCCAGTAAGTTGAGTGTTTGGCATTGATTGCGGAATCGTTCGAGCTCACGCGAGGCCGATGTCTGGCGCGCCTGCTGCTCAAGCGACGAGAGGCGGGTAATTTCGTTCATCGAGATGGCCAAATCACCCTGAGTGATCCAAGCGCTCTCCCAATCTTCTTGATTGATGTAGACCTCCAGCATTTCTAGCTGGCGACCGATCTGATACACCATGGTTGAGTACTCACGCTGCTCCATCAGTGGCCGATACAGCGCACCACGGCTGTGTAAGAAGTGGCGTGAAAAGGCCACATCCAGCGACAGCATCAGCTCGTCCAAATGCTCGACCCCTTCGGCTTTGACGATGCCCAGGTTGGTCGACAAACGAGCAATCTCAAGCTCGGACTTCATGGCTGCGGGATACAGCTCGGCTTTCTTAGCCGAGAGACTGCTCATGCTCTCACTGGCCAGGCGGGCCTGCATTTCATGATGGGTCCACATCGCCAACGCCATGCCGACCAACATCAACACGGCCGCCACAGCGGCCATCGCTTTGTTCATGATTCAGGTGCGATCTCTGCCAGCTGCCAAATCGAGAGATTGCGAGTGCGCTCAACGTCCAATTCGGGGTACTTGTCGAAGTCAACAATCAACCAACTGGGGCCAAAGTCACGACGGGTTAGCGCTTGGCCGTCTTTTTCAACCGCCAGGATGGGGCTTTGCAGCGATTGAATCTCACCCGGCTGCATAATGACCGAGTAGTTATCCAGCGCAATCAGGCGCAAGGCTTGATCCGCCAAGCCATAGTGCTCAAGTAAGGCCTGCATATCGATGCCGGTGTAGGTATGAGTATCAGGGGCCCAAGGGTTTTTGGTCACGATAGGATCAGCCGGAAACTGTTCCATCAACTTGGTTGTTTTAATGATATGTCGCTCGCCTTTAGCGTCGACAATTGAAAGATCTGCTGCCTGAACAGACAGAGAAAAACCCATGACTAGGGCACACATCCAACGAAACATTTACCACCTCGGTTACCGCTATTACTGATGCTTTACAGCCTAGTACAGCGACAACCGAGTGCCGGACCATGGGTCCAATACTTATGCGATAGCGCGAGCCGCTTCTAGCGCTGCATCAACACGCCCTTCGGCGGTCATCTGCTGATCCGCCGAGATCACGTGAATGTCCGTAATACCGATGAAGTTCAGCACCTGACGCAACCACGGCGTTGCAAAATCAACCGGGCTATCGACCGGTACGCCACCTGAAGAGATCACGATAACCGCACGCTTCCCTTCCAGCAGACCCACCGGACCGTTTTCGGTGTAGCTAAAGGTGTCGCCTGCACGGCAGATTTGGTCAAAATACGCTTTTAGCACCGCAGGAACGCCGAAGTTGTAAATAGGTGAGCCAATCACCAGGGTGTCAGCCGCTTTGACTTCAGCGATCAACTGGTCGCTTACGCTGCGCGCTTGCTGCATACCATCTGTCCATTCAGAGGCATCTGTGAAACCGGCCGTGATCCAATCTTCGCTAACGAAGTCCATGCCGGCAGACAGATCGCGCTCGCTCACAGCGGCGCCCTTGGCGGCCAGGGTATCAGCGACTTGCTGAGTAATTTGACGAGAGCTCGAGCTTTCGGTGCGTGCTGAAGAGTTGATAACGAGTACGCTCATGATGAATCTCCTATTTTGATGCCGCCACTGTACCGGCTGCATCGCAATAGAAAATCCGTTATCAAGGCGTCGCTGTCATTCCCACTTGGAACGAATCAAAGACCCAGCACGTCATCCATGCTGTAAAGACCCGCGGGCTTGTCGGCTAGCCATGCCATTGCGCGCACGGCGCCTTTGGCAAAGGTCATCCGGCTTGAGGCTTTGTGAGTAATCTCGATGCGCTCGCCTTCGGCGGCGAACAACACCGTATGATCGCCGAACACATCGCCAGCACGGATGGTTTCAAAACCGATTTGGCGATGGGGGCGCTCACCCGTAATACCTTCACGGCCGTAAACCGCCACCTCATCCAAATTCCACTGCATCGCGTCAGCCAACACTTCGCCTAGACGAACTGCGGTTCCCGATGGAGCATCTTTTTTGTGACGATGGTGCGCTTCGATGACTTCAATATCTGAATGCTCGCCGACCAACTCTGCAGCCAGACGAATCAGGCGCTGCATCACGTTGACCCCGACACTCATATTCGGAGCAAAGACGATGGGGATTTCAGCCGCAGCGGACTGAATCAGGGCCTTTTGCGACTCGTTTAAACCCGTGGTTCCAATCACCATGGGCACACGATTAGCTACGCACCACGCTAAGTTGGCCGGCAACAAATCCGGCGTGGTGAAGTCAATCAATCCACACCCCTCAGGATCAAATGCCTCGAGTGAATCCTGAATCGGCGCACCGACGGCTCGGCCCAACACCAAAGCGCCAGCATCTTGGCCGGCAAAGCTGGATCCGGGGCGAACACTGCCACCCCCTAACGTCAGACCCGGCTGCAGATCACAGGCCTCGCACAGGACCTTGCCCATGCGCCCCATAATGCCGGGAATGATAACCTTCACTTGGCTGCCCGAGCGTACAAGCTTTGCAGTGAACGCACTTCACGCTGCTCACCAAACTTCAGACCACCCACCAGCGCCAAACCGCCCGAAAGCGTCGTGGTGTAGCAGACCTTGTTGGCCAAGGCAGCTTTACGGATCTGGGCCGAATCATTAATCGCCTGACGCCCTTCTGTGGTGTTGACCACGAATTGGATCTGGTCGGATTTAAGCATGTCGACCACGTGCGGACGACCTTCCAACACCTTGTTAACGGTCTCGACTTCGACACCGGCCTCGGTCAATACCGCGGCAGTACCGCGGGTCGAGCAGACAGTGAAGCCAAGGGCTTTGAGCTCTTTGGCCAGAACCACTGCACCGGGTTTGTCCCCGTCACGCACTGAGATAAACGCGCGGCCCGACTCAGGAACTTTCTCGCCCGCGCCCGCAGTCGCTTTGGCGAAGGCTTCTTCAAAGCTGTCACCGACACCCATGACTTCGCCGGTCGACTTCATCTCTGGGCCAAGAATGGGGTCAACACCCTGGAACTTGGCGAATGGGAAGACCGACTCTTTAACGCAGAAATACGGGGGGATAATTTCGGAGGTAAATCCTTGGCTTTCTAGCGTTTGACCCGCCATGCAACGCGCTGCGATCTTGGCCAGGCTAGGGCCGATCGCTTTGGATACAAACGGCACCGTGCGCGAAGCACGTGGGTTAACTTCGATCACAAAGATGTCACTGCCTTGAACGGCCATCTGAACATTCATCAGACCAACGACGCCCAGCTCAAGCGCCATGCGTTTCACCTGATCACGGATTTCATCTTGGATATCCATGGGCAAGCTGTACGGCGGCAATGAGCAGGCCGAGTCACCCGAGTGAACACCGGCCTGCTCGATGTGCTGCATGATCGCACCGATCACGACTTGTTGACCGTCGCTGACACAGTCCACGTCTACTTCAATTGCCTGATCCAAGAATCGGTCCAGCAGAACCGGCGCATCGTCACTGGCGACCACCGCATCACGCAGATACCGCTCTAGATCCGAGCTTGAGTGGACGATCTCCATGGCTCGGCCGCCCAACACGTACGAGGGACGAACGACCAAGGGGAATCCGATCTTGTCGGCCAGCAACACACCCTCTTGAGTCGAACGGGCAATCGCATTCGGCGGCTGGCGCAGGTTCAGTCGCTCAACCATTTGCTGGAAGCGCTCACGATCCTCAGCTCGGTCAATCGCCTCGGGCGACGTGCCAATAATCGGCACACCCTCGTCTGCCAAAGCGCGCGCCAGCTTCAACGGCGTCTGCCCACCGAATTGAATGATCACGCCCTTGGGCTTCTCGATCTCGACGATTTCCAATACGTCTTCTAGCGTTAGCGGCTCGAAGTACAGACGATCTGAGGTGTCGTAATCAGTCGATACGGTCTCGGGGTTACAGTTGACCATGATGGTCTCGTACCCATCTTCACGCATAGCCAGTGCCGCGTGAACACAGCAGTAGTCAAACTCGATACCCTGACCGATGCGGTTCGGGCCGCCACCCAACACCATGATCTTGTCATTGTCGGTCGGGTTGGCTTCGCATTCTTCGTCGTAGCTGGAATACATGTAGGCCGTGGATGCATCAAATTCTGCCGCGCAGGTATCGACCCGCTTGTAAACCGGACGGACGCCTTGCTCGTGGCGCTTACGGCGCACTTCGCGCTGGCTGACGCCTAGCAAATCAGCCAGGCGCTTGTCGGCAAAGCCCTTGCGCTTGAGTGCACGCATCTGATGCGCGTCGATCGACGACAGAGCGGTGTGTTTCAGCTCGTTCTCGAGCGTCACAATTTGCTCGATCTGGATCAAATACCAGCGATCAATTTTGGTCAGAGCAAAGATATCGTCCATGCTGAGTCCACGGCGGAACGCATCCGCCACGTACCAGACGCGATCCGGGCCGGGTTCAGCCAGCAACCCGCGCAGCTCGTCCATTTCACCGTCAGCGGCAAACATAGGATCAAAACCTGATACGCCGACTTCCAATCCACGCAAGGCTTTTTGCATCGACTCTTGGAAATTACGACCAATCGCCATGACCTCGCCCACTGACTTCATCTGCGTGGTCAGTACGGGCTTGGCCTGTGGGAATTTCTCGAAGGTGAATCTCGGGATCTTGGTGACGACGTAATCGATCGTCGGCTCAAAGCTTGCAGGAGTCGCGCCACCGGTAATTTCGTTCTCAAGCTCGTCTAGGGTGTACCCCACAGCCAGCTTGGCTGCGACTTTAGCAATCGGGAATCCAGTCGCTTTCGACGCCAAGGCGGATGAGCGCGACACCCGGGGGTTCATCTCGATGACGACCACGCGGCCGGTATCGGGGTTCACACCAAATTGAACGTTCGAGCCACCGGTTTCGACGCCTATTTCGCGCAATACCGCGATGCTGGCATCCCGCATGACCTGATACTCTTTATCGGTCAGTGTCTGAGCAGGAGCAACGGTAATCGAGTCACCGGTGTGCACACCCATCGGGTCAAAGTTCTCGATCGAGCAGACAATGATGCAGTTGTCGTTGCGATCACGCACCACTTCCATCTCGTACTCTTTCCAGCCCAGCAACGACTCATCGATCAGCAACTCATTAGTAGGTGACAGATCCAAGCCGCGAGCACAGATTTCTTCAAACTCTTCACGGTTATAAGCAACACCACCGCCCGAGCCCCCCAAGGTGAATGACGGACGAATAATTGAGGGGTAGCCAAGGTCTTCAACCGCGGCTAAGGCTTCTTCCATGCTGTGAGCAATGTGAGAGCGAGGGCATTCAAGTCCGATGTTTTTCATCGCCTTGTCAAACCGGTCGCGGTCCTCTGCCTTATCGATCGCATCGACACTGGCACCAATCAACTCGACGTTGTACTTCTCCAGTACACCGTTGGCCGCCAACTCGAGTGCCGTGTTCAAGGCGGTCTGGCCACCCATGGTCGGCAAGATCGCATCGGGACGCTCTTTATCGATGATCTTTTCTAGTGTCTGCCAGTTGATCGGCTCGATGTAGGTCGCATCGGCCATCGCCGGGTCAGTCATGATGGTCGCCGGATTCGAGTTAACCAAGATGACTCGATAACCCTCCTCGCGCAGCGCTTTACAGGCCTGTGCACCCGAGTAGTCAAACTCACACGCCTGGCCAATGATGATGGGGCCAGCGCCAATGATCAGGATGCTGTTCAGATCCGTTCTTCTTGGCATTACACGGCCTCCATGTCGGCGATAAATTGGTCAAACAAAGCGATGATGTCGTGTGGGCCTGGGCTGGCTTCCGGGTGGCCCTGGAATCCAAACGCAGGTACGTCAGTGCGGCGAACGCCCTGAACGGTGTTATCAAACAGGCTGCGGTGCGTGACCGCCAGATTTGCAGGCAATGCACTGTCGTCGACAGCAAAGCCATGGTTCTGACTGGTAATAAAGACCCGATTTCCGTCACCGACGGGATGGTTAGCGCCGTGGTGGCCCGTTTTCATCTTCATCGTCTTGGCGCCAGAGGCGAGTGACAGAATCTGATGACCCAAGCAGATACCAAATACCGGGATGCCTGCTTCGATGATTTGCTGGACCGCTTTGATTGCATAGGTGCAGGGCTCAGGGTCACCCGGCCCATTCGACAAAAACACACCGTCGGGATTCATGGCCAGCACTTCTGATGCCGGGGTTTGCGCTGGCACCACCGCCAGGTCGCATCCACGCTCGGCTAGCAATCGTAGGATGTTGCGTTTGACGCCAAAATCGTACGCCACCACTTTGAACTTCTTGTCGGTGATCGTCGGGAAGCCTTCTAGGTTGACCCAAACTCCCTTGTCCCACGCGTAGGCTGACTGCGTCGACACGACCTTGGCCAGATCCATGCCCGCCAACCCATCGAAGGTGGCAATGCGCGCTTGAGCGTAACCGGCCAAGTCATCGCCTGCTGCAGCCAGTGCGTCACCCGATAAAATGACACCGCGCTGAGCGCCCTTTTGGCGAAGCAGGCGGGTTAGCCGACGCGTATCAATATCGTAAATACCGACCACGCCGCGATCGCGCATGTAAGAATCCAAGTCACCTTGGGAGCGATAGTTGCTGACGATCGGAGCCAGATCACGAATGATTAATCCCGCTGCCCAAATCTTCTCAGCTTCTTCGTCCTCGCTATTCACACCGGTGTTGCCAATGTGGGGGTAGGTTAGGGTGACGATTTGTTTGCAATAAGAGGGGTCAGTCAGGATCTCTTGGTAACCGGTCATGGCCGTGTTGAACACGACTTCCCCGATAGATTCTCCTGATGCGCCGAGAGCGCTCCCGCGAAAGATGCTTCCATCTTCCAGTACCAAGCAGCCAAGTTGATTCAAAAAAATGCTCCGAGCAGTCTAGCCAATCCGTGGCGTGGCGGGGCGGCGCACACAAATTCCCGCGCACCACACAAAACGGCCGCATAGTACCTGAGTGGGGGGTTCGTTTCTATTGTTATCAGCGCAATAAATTCATCTGAGACCAAAAAATATCCACAGGGTGTTGAATCCCGTGAACAACATCCCATTAACCCCTCGCACCCAGCAACACAGGGCGCACTGAGTAGAACTTTTAGGGATGAATTTATGAGTGACGAGCAGACCCCTGACTCCGCCGAAAACGAGACTCCTGAGGTCGAACCCAGCGTAGAAACTGAATCCGATTCGGTTGAAGCCCTGCAGGCCCAAGTCGACGAGCTTAAAGAAGGCCAGTTACGCCTAGCCGCCGAGGCGCAGAACATTCGCCGTCGTGCCGAGGCTGACGTTGAGAAGGCACGTAAGTTTGGCAGCGAATCGCTGATCAAAGAAATGCTACCCGTCGCCGACAGCTTCGAACGAGCGCTTGAAGCCGCACGAGTGCTGGAGGGTTTTGACCCTGCCATGCTCGAGGGAATGGAAGCCACTCAAAAGCTGTTCACCGAGGCATTAGTTAAAAACGGACTCACTCGGATTGAACCTAAAGGCGAAGCCTTTAATCCCGACCAGCACCAAGCGATCAGCATGGTGCCGTCGGATCAGCCGGCCAACACCGTCGTCGACGTGGTTCAAACCGGTTACGGCCTGCACGGCCGAACGCTGCGCGCGGCCATGGTGGTCGTGTCACAGGGTGCGCCTAAGGGCATAGACGAAAACGCTTAATCGCTTTAACAAATTGAAATATCCAAGGTCAGGCACATCAAACCAGGAAGGGTTGCCGACATTGGAGACACGGAGAGTAAAAACATGGCAAAAATTATCGGAATTGACTTGGGAACCACCAACAGCTGCTTGGCAGTACTGGATGGCGACAAACCTCGTGTAATTGAAAACGGCGAAGGTGATCGCACCACTCCTTCGGTCATTGCATACACCGATGACGAGACCTTGGTTGGCCAGAGCGCCAAGCGCCAAGCCGTCACCAACCCGCACAATACCGTATTCGCTGTAAAGCGCTTGATTGGCCGCAAGTTCCAAGACGACGTGGTCCAAAAAGACATCAAGATGGTTCCCTACAACATCGTTGCCGCCGATAACGGTGATGCGTGGGTTGAAGCCCAGGGCAAGAAGATGGCACCCCCACAGGTCAGTGCTGAAGTCCTGAAAAAGATGAAAAAGACCGCCGAGGACTACCTGGGTAGCGAAGTTAAAGAGGCGGTGATTACTGTGCCTGCTTACTTTAACGATGCCCAGCGTCAAGCCACTAAAGATGCCGGCCGCATCGCAGGTCTAGATGTTAAGCGCATCATTAACGAGCCCACTGCAGCAGCACTGGCTTACGGCATGGACAAGTCCCAAGGTGATAAGACCATTGCTGTTTACGACTTGGGTGGCGGCACCTTCGACGTGTCGATCATCGAGATTGCTGATGTTGATGGCGAAAAGCAGTTTGAAGTGTTGGCGACCAACGGTGACACCTTCTTGGGTGGCGAAGACTTTGACATGCGCCTGATCAACTTCCTGGCAGACAGCTTCAAGGCTGAGTCTGGTATGGATTTGACTGGCGATCCTCTGGCCATGCAGCGTCTAAAAGAAGCCGCTGAAAAAGCCAAGATTGAGCTGTCTTCAAGCCAGCAGACCGACGTCAACCTGCCTTACATCACAGCCGATGCCACCGGCCCCAAGCACCTGAACGTTAAGATCACTCGCGCCAAGCTTGAATCATTGGTTGAAGACCTGGTCAAAAACTCATTGGCCCCCTGCAAACAAGCATTAGCCGATGCCGACCTGTCAGCCAGCGAAATTGACGATGTCATCCTAGTAGGCGGCCAGACCCGTATGCCTCTGGTTCAGTCACAAGTTGCTGAATTCTTTGGCAAAGAGCCTCGCAAAGACGTCAACCCTGACGAAGCCGTGGCCGTGGGTGCCGCATTGCAGGGCGCGGTGTTGTCAGGCGACGTCAAAGACGTCCTGTTGCTGGACGTGACCCCACTGAGCTTGGGCATCGAGACGATGGGCGGTGTTATGACTGCTTTGATCGAGAAAAACACCACGATCCCGACCAAAAAGACTCAAGTGTTCTCGACCGCCGAAGACAACCAGCCTGCGGTGACCATCCATGTATTGCAGGGCGAGCGTAAGCAAGCCGGCGCAAACAAAAGCCTAGGCAAGTTTGACCTGAGCGACATTCCGCCAGCACCTCGCGGCATGCCCCAGATTGAAGTGGCGTTCGACATCGACGCAAACGGCATTCTGAACGTATCAGCCAAGGACAAAGCGACCAACAAAGAGCAATCCATCGTGATCAAGGCGTCTAGCGGCCTATCTGATGAAGAGATTGAAAGCATGGTGGCAGATGCCGAAGCAAACGCTGCAGATGACAAGAAGTTTGAAGAAATGATTGTCGCGCGTAACGCAGGTGATGGCCTGCTACACGCCACTCGCAAAGCGCTAACCGATGCCGGCGACAAGTTAACGGACGAGGACAAAGCTCCGGTCGAAGCAGCCGCAGACGAGCTGGAAGAAGCCCTCAAAGGCGACGATAAAGACAAGATCGAAGCAAAAACGCAGGCGCTTAGCGAAGCCCAAGCCAAGATTGCCGAAAAGCTATACGCTGCTCAGCCTGAAGGTGGCGAAGGTGCTGCTGAAGCAGAGTCAAATTCAGGTGACGACGATGTCGTTGACGCTGAATTTGAAGAAGTTAAGGACGACAAGTAACCGCTGCGGCGTAGGAGCTGGGATTGGCTAAGCGCGACTATTACGAAGTTCTGGGCGTATCAAAGGATATTGATACCAAGGAGCTGAAAAAGGCTTACCGAAAGAAGGCCATGAAGTATCACCCGGACCGGAATCCGGGGGATGCTACTGCCGAGGAGAAGTTCAAAGAACTTTCTGAGGCATACGAGGTGCTGGCAGACGCTGACAAGCGCGCGGCTTACGATCGGTACGGACACGAAGCGGTCGATGGCAGCGGCGGCGGAGGTTTCGGTGGCGGTCACGGCGGTGCAGACTTCGGCGACATCTTCGGCGATGTATTCGGCGACATGTTCGGAGGCGGCCGTCGAGGCCCCTCTGGCCCCGCGCCGGGTGCAGACCTGCGCTATTCCATGGAATTAACCTTGGAAGAGGCCGTTCGTGGTGTCGAAAAGAAAATCCGCATCCCGACCATGGTGGCTTGCTCACCCTGCAGTGGCAGCGGTGCCAGGGCAGGATCCAAGCCTAGCACCTGTGGCACCTGTAACGGACACGGGCAAGTACGCATGCAGCAAGGCTTCTTTGCTGTCCAGCAGACCTGCCCACGTTGCCAAGGTCGCGGCCAAGTCATCGAAGATCCTTGCACTAGCTGCCGTGGACGCGGAGTCACCGAAGAGTCAAAAACGCTGTCGGTCAAGATTCCACCTGGGGTCGATACTGGCGATCGCATTCGCTTATCCGGTGAAGGCGAGGCAGCGCCTAATGGCGGCCAGACTGGGGATCTTTACGTACAAGTCAGCGTCAAGCAACACTCGATCTTTGAGCGTGACGGCAAACATCTGTACTGCGAAGTGCCGATTAACTTTGCTGACGCAGCACTGGGCGGAGATTTAGAAGTTCCCACCTTGGGCGGCAGGGTAAAACTCAGCATTCCTGAGGGTACCCAGACCGGCAAGATGTTCCGCCTGCGCGGCAAAGGCATTAAGCCAGTGCGCGGTGGCAGCATCGGCGATTTGCTGTGCAAAGTCGTGGTGGAAACACCGGTTGGTTTATCCAAGGCTCAAAAGGAGCTGCTCAGCCAATTCCGCGAGTCGACCACGGGCAAGAAACACCAGCCTAAGAGCAGTTCCTGGTTCGATTCGGTCAAAAGTTTCTTCGACGATATCTGAATTGTTATGCAGGTCACAGGCTTTGTGACCACCCTCCGATTCAAATCGCACGGCTTGTTCCTAAACTGTGCGCTGAATCTGAGGGGCTTCAATGCAGAATTACTCAATAGCAGTAATCGATGACTCGCTGGATGACTGCCTGGTTATTCAACGGCAGCTTAGCCGCGACGATCATGATCACTACACTACGCGGTGCTTCAACACCTACGAGAAAGGTCTGGATGCCATCGTATCCGACGCATTTGATCTTTACTTTATAGATCTTGATTTGAACGGGCGCAGCGGACTGGATTTGCTGGCACAGGCCCGCGAGCTCAATTTAAAGCGCCCCCTCGTGATCGTCACCGGAAACGAAAACCCGGTAGTCGACATGAAAGCGCTGGAGCTAGGCGCAACCGACTTCATCAATAAAAATGAATTGAACGCCCATACCCTCAGCCGCACGATTCGTCATTCCATCACCCGTAAAGCCCATGAGCTGAAACTGCAACACGCGGCTAATCATGACGGACTGACCGGGCTGGCTCACAAAAGCCACTTTCATGACGAGCTGGAGCGAGCCATCGCTCGACACCGGCGAACCCATACCAGTCTGTCGGTGGCACTACTGGATTTGAATGAATTCAAGCCGATCAACGACACCCATGGCCACTTAGCCGGCGACTTTGTTTTACAGACCGTGGCCCACCGGCTAAACGGCCTAGTTCGTAAAGGTGACTTGGTCGGACGCTTGGGCGGCGACGAATTTGGAATTTTGCTCGAAAATATCGACACCCCCGCTCAGCTGGATCCGCTGTTCACCCAATTCCAGGACTATCTGTCCCAGAGCATCGATTTTCAGGGCCGGTCTCTGCAGGTGGGCTGCAGCCTAGGCGTTGCGCATTACCCGCAGGATGGAGAAGATTTGACCCAGCTAATGAGCAGTGCCGACCAACGAATGTACGCAAACAAATCAGCCCTACGCAGCGCCATGGGTTAGCCTACCGAAACGCGCTTAAATTACGTAGACTATGGCCCCTTGATGAAAGGACGATCCATGAATCCCTACGTAGTAGATGTCGGACAAGACGATTTCGAACAAGTGGTGCTGCAAGGCAGCCAAACCCAACCGGTTCTAGTCGATTTTTGGGCAGACTGGTGCGCCCCCTGTAAACAACTCGCACCCGTCCTGGAGTCACTCGCCGAGGAATATCAGGGCGGATTTTTACTCGCCAAGGTAGATACCGAAGCCAACCAAATGCTCGCCAGCCAGGTCGGCGTGCGCTCGTTGCCCACGGTATTACTGGTCAAAGACGGTCAGGTACTGGATCACTTCATGGGTGCACTCAGCGAAGGTGAAGTACGCGAATTTATCGCCAAACACATTGAGGCCCCAGCCCAAAGCGGGATCGAAATCGCTCGCGAGCTGGCCGATGAAGGGGACGTTGAGGGCGCAATCGAAGCCTTTAACGCGCTGGTTGAAGCCGACCCCGAAAACTTTGATGCTTTTGTTGAATTGGCCGCCCTGCTGGATCTAAACGGACAAGCCCAGGACGCACAGGCGATCTGCGAGCGTCTGCCTGAGAGCTACGACGATCACCCTATCGTGGTCCGCCTCAAAGCACAGGCCCAACTCCACAGCCTGGTTGACGACGCACCGAACTTGGCTGAGTGCCAGGCCCTTCTGGCCACCCATCCCGATGATCTGGATGCACGCTACTACTTGGCCGCGCGTCAAGCCCAAGCCGGGCAGATCGACGAGGCGGTTGAGGGACTGCTGGATATGGTCCGCGCACACCGGGATTACAACGACGACGCAGCGCGCTTGTTACTGCTGAAACTGTTCGAGCTGTTAGGCAAGGATCATCCTGCTGTACGTCAAGGCCGCCGACGCCTTGCGACTGCGTTGAACTGATCATGAATACTTGGATGCTGCCTGAGGGCATTAACGAGGCGGGCCCAAAGCAGGCGATCCAAATAGAAACACTGCGCCGCAGCAGCCTGGATCGCATGGCCAGCTGGGGCTATCGCTTGATCATGCCGCCGATGGCGGAGTTTACCGATTCGTTGCTCACTGGCGTCGGCGCCGAGCTAGATCTGCAAACCCTAAAAGTCACCGACCAGCTGAGTGGCCGCCAACTTGGCATACGGGCCGATATGACACCCCAGGCAGCTCGCCTGGATGCGCGCCATGGCCAAGGTGTTAACCGGCTGTGTTATTGCGGATCGACCTTGCAGGCCAAACCTGAAAAACCCGGCGACTCGCGCGCACCCATACAAATCGGTGCCGAGCTATTCGGCCACGGATCCTTGGCGGCCGATCTAGAAGTCATCCAACTGCTGCTGAGTTTGATGGATCCCTTGCAGACACCACAGTTGACCTTGGATGTCGGACACGTGGCGGTATTTGCCTCGTTGATGGAGCAAATTCCCGCAACGAAGCAGCGCGAAGTTGAGCAAGCCTTGGCCACCAAAGACCAAACGTTACTCGGCGCGATGCAGCTGCCGCATGACGTGCACCAAAAAGCTGCCACGTTGATGGGCGCACAGGGCTCCGTGGATTGCCTGAACGATTTGCGCCGCGCATTTCCCGCACTGCAGACCGTGTTCGATGACTGCCAAGCAGTGAGTGACGCGATCGGCAGCCACATCAATGTTCACTTCGATTTTGCCGAAGGACGTGGCGCGCATTATCACACCGGATTGGTGTTCAGCCTGTATGCGAAGGATCAACCCACGGCACTTGCGCGCGGCGGACGCTACGACTCGGTCGGTGCAGACTTTGGCAGCACCCGACCCGCGACTGGATTCAGCGCGGATCTGCGTCTGTGGCAGGACTATCAGCGCGATTGCGACTCGCCAGCGCCCATCTCAGCGCCGGCAGATAACGACCCAGCACTGGCCGAATTCATTAGCCGTCTGCGTGCAGAGGGTGAAATCATCATGACCGATTTGGCAGGGGATGCAGCAGCTTGCTCTCGACGCCTGATCAAACAGAACCATCAATGGACGATCGAAAACACATGAACAAAAGCTTAGTGGTACTGGGCACCCAATGGGGTGACGAAGGCAAAGGCAAGATTGTTGATCTGCTAACCGACCAAGTCAGCATCGTGACGCGCTACCAAGGCGGCCACAACGCGGGCCACACGTTGGTTATCGACGGCAAGAAGACCGCTCTGCACCTGATCCCCAGCGGCATCATGCGCTCTGAGGTGACTTGCGTCATCGGCAATGGCGTGGTCCTGAGCTTGGATGCGTTGCTCAAAGAGATCGATGGTCTTGAGCAAAACGGCGTGTCGGTGATGAACCGCTTGAAGATCAGTCCCGCCTGTCCGTTGATTTTAGACATCCACGTTGCCTTGGATCAGGCCCGTGAAGCGCGCCGCGGCAAAGCCAAAATCGGCACCACCGGTCGCGGCATTGGCCCGGCCTACGAAGACAAGGTCGCTCGTCGCGGCTTGCGTCTGGGCGACGCATTGGTGCCCGAGCAGTTCGAAGCCAAATTGCGCGAAATGCTGGATCACCACAACCACATGCTGACCAGCTACTACAATGCCGAGCCTTGCGACGTGCAGGCTCAGCTCGACAAGACCATGGCGCAGGTCGATCGCCTGAAAGGCTGCATTGTCGATACGGTTGCACTGCTGCATACCGCCCGTGAGGCCGGTGAAAACCTGTTATTTGAAGGTGCCCAGGGCTCGCTGCTGGACATTGACCACGGCACCTACCCCTACGTGACCAGCTCAAATACAACGGCCGGCGGCGTGGCCTCTGGATCGGGTTTCGGACCGCTGTATTTGGACTACGTCTTGGGCATCACCAAGGCCTACACGACGCGCGTCGGCAGTGGCCCCTTCCCAACCGAGCTGGCTGATGACGTGGGCGAACACCTAGGACGGGTCGGACAAGAGTTCGGAACCACCACCGGCCGTGAGCGCCGCTGTGGTTGGTTTGACGCCGTGGCCGTTCGTCAAGCGATTCAGGTCAGCTCAATTTCTGGGCTGTGCTTGACCAAGCTAGACGTTTTGGATGGTCTAAAAGAAGTCAAAATCTGTGTGGCCTACGAGCTATCGGATGGAACCCGTGTTGAGTCACTGACTGACGTATCTCGTCTGGACGAAGCCACCCCGATTTATGAAACCATGCCTGGCTGGGATGACGTGACCTTCGGCGTCCAGGACTATGACAGCCTGCCGCAGGCGGCCAAGAACTACGTTGCCCGCATTGAAGCCTTGGTGGGTGCACCCTTTGATATCGTCTCAACCGGTCCGGACCGAATCCAAACCTGCGTGCGTAATCCCGACTTGTTCGCATGATCACCCCTCTGCTGAACGCCATCGCGCCTCTGATCGTGCTGATGGCGTTAGGCGGAGTGCTAAAGCGCACCTTGGTGCGCGACGACACCATTTGGGCCGGACTAGAGTCCATCGTATATTACGTACTGATGCCTGCGCTGTTGTTCAGCAAGATCGCAGGCGCCAATCTATCGGGCCTTCCCTGGGCTCAGTTGTTGCTGACGCTGTACCTGCCCATCATCATTATGAGTATGGTCGCTCTGGCGCCCATGCTGTGGCGGGACTCACTCAGCCGTGCAACTCGCGGCAGTCTGCTGCAGGGCATCACCCGATTTAATCTATACATCAGCCTGGGGGTTGGCGTGTCCCTGTTTGACTCGCAGACCATGGCTGTCTTGGCATTGCTGTCCGCGGCCATCGTGGTATTGGTTAATTTGATCTGCGTGGGTGCCTTGGTCACTCTGAATTCTGGCCACTTCAATCCCAAAGCTACGCTGATCGAATTAACCAAAAACCCCCTGATTCTGGCCTGCCTGGCAGGTGCGTTGGCCAGCGCCTTGTCGTTGCAACTGCCTGAATTTATAAATCTTTCGATTGAGCGACTGGGACAAACCGCCTTGCCGCTGTCGCTGTTAGCCATCGGCGCAGGTCTAAACCTGGGCCGGTTCGGCGCCAACATGCCGCTGAACCTGTATTCGTCAATGATGCAGCTGATCGCTAAGCCGCTCATTGCAGCCAGCCTGGTATGGGTGGTCGGGCTGGATCTGACGTACGGATTAATTATTGTGCTGCTGCTGGCCACGCCAACAGCGCCGTCCAGCTATATTCTGGCACGCAAACTGGGCGGCGATGCTGAATCCATGGCATCCATCATCGTTTTCCAAACCACGGTGGGCTTGGGGACACTACTGATCATGCTTAGCCTATGGCAGGTAATCACGGGGATCTCGCTGGCCTGACGCGATGAAATGAGGGTTCAGGACGTCAGGCTTGCCATAGCGCAATGGCTGGCCTTGGAAATCGCACACCTGCCCACCCGCTCCCATCAACACCGCCTCGCCTGCCGCGGTGTCCCACTCACAGCAAGGCCCAAGCCGAGGATATAAATCCGCCTGGCCTTGGGCTATTTCGCAAAATTTGAGCGAGCTACCCGATGCGATGTGCTCAATCTGGCCCAGCTGTTCCAAAAACGCTTGAGTGGCCGGATTACTGTGGTTTTTGCTGGCCAATACCCGAAGCGGATGGCAACTTGGACTGACTTGAATAGTCCGCAATCCTTGTTCGGATTGCATCTGGCTGGCGTAATCCGCCCCTCCCCACCAGGTGCGATTCAGTGCGGGCGCATGCACAACGCCCCACACGGGCCGGCCCTGATCGATCCACGCAATATTTACGGTGAATTCAGGCGAGCCATCAATAAAACTTCGGGTGCCATCCAGCGGATCGACTAACCAATAACACGCCCCCCCATCACGGTTATGCCCTTCTTCTGACACCACTGGGTAGCCCAGCGGTTGCAGGGCCTGCTCGATTACCTGATGGGCGGCTTGGTCCGCTGCCGTCACCGGAGAGTTATCTGACTTAAGCGAAACCGTAAGTTTAGAGGAGAAATAGGGCATGATAGTCTGCCCGGCTTGAATAGAAATCCGGACAATTGACTCGAAATCGAACACGGGTGACCGCACTGTAATACCTCGTGATTGGAATTTTGCTACAGGCCAGACAAACTAACATGATGCGACATAGAGAGTTTTACCCGGATGCATAGTCCGGCGAGGTATTTGCCAGCCATCCTAAGCGGATTGCTATTCATCACTTTTGCGAGTCTCTGGTCCAGCGTGACCGGCGGAAGTTCTGTCGAGTGGGTTTATCCTTGGTTACCTACTCTGGATATTGAATTGGCATTTCGCCTGGACTCGTTGTCCTTGCTGTTTGCACTGCTGATCACCGGTGTTGGCGCCATCATTTTGTCCTACGCCGCCTACTACTTTGCCAGCGATCGACGCTGCGTCCAGCTGCAATGGCTGCTGAGCCTATTTGCGATCTCGATGTTGGGCCTTGTGCTGGCTGACGACGCCATCACCCTGTTCTTATTTTGGGAAGGGACCACCCTAACCTCGTTCTTGTTGGTGGGGTTCGACCACCATCTAGCCAAAGCCCGCCGCAACGCGGTGCAAGCCCTGCTGGTGACCGGTTTGGGAGGCCTCGCCTTGCTGGTTGCCTTGGTGCTGGCGCACCTAGAGACCGGCTCGTGGCGCCTGAGTGAATGGAATGCTCAAGGTCTGCAAAGCGCCATCCTCTATCCGATCATCCTTTTATGCCTGCTGATCGGGTGCATGACCAAATCTGCTCAGTTCCCATTTCACTTCTGGTTGCCCAACGCCATGGCCGCGCCGACTCCAGTCAGTGCGTATTTGCACTCAGCCACTATGGTCAAAGCCGGGGTCTATTTGCTGTTGCGACTGACGCCTGCGATGAACGAGACCGATTTGTGGCATCACACGCTGACGATATTTGGCGGCATCACCATGTTGCTGGGAGCCGTTTGGGCCCTGCGTCAGACCGATTTGAAGCTGATGATGGCCCACACCACGGTGATGGCACTGGGTGCTTTGGTCATGCTGATCGGCGTAGGCACACAGGCCGCCCTGTTGGCCGCGTGTGTATTTATTCTGGTCCATGCGCTGTACAAAGCCGCGCTGTTCTTGACCGTCGGTATGTTGGACAAGAAAGCTGGTGCCCGCGATGTCACACAACTCTCGGGCCTGGGCCGAAAAATGCCCTTGGCTTGGATCTGCGCCGCACTAGGCGCGCTATCGATGGCCGGCATACCGCCTCTGTTGGGCTTTTTAGGCAAAGAGCTGATCTACGCCGGCACTCTTAGCAGTGCCGTTTGGGTTACTGCCATTGCCCTGTTCGCTAACGCCATGATGGTGGTCACCGCCCTGGCCGTTGCATGGCGGCCGTTTGTGGGCGAATTAAGTAACCCCGACGCCGCAGATGCCCACCCCTTGATGCTGTGGGGGCCATTAACACTGGGCTTGATAGCACTGACGCTGGGCCTGATTCCTAACCTTATCGATGCGTCGTTAATCAACGGCATGCTCAGCGATGTCACTTTGCAGGCCCAGGCGGTCGATCTGTATCTGTGGCACGGCATCAATGGCCCCTTACTGCTGAGTCTGGCGACCTACGCCCTGGGTGGGCTGATGTATTGGCAGTGGGACCGGGTTCGCCGCGCGCTAGGCCGCCACGAAGCGCGCCAGCTGAATTTTGACCGCCTGTATCAATGGGCTTTGGACAGCGCTCATCGCATTGCCGCGACGATCACCCGCGGCATGCAAAATGGCCAGGTGTCTTCTTATTTGCGCACCACTTTTGCCGGCTTGGCGCTGACGCTGTGGGCCGGAATACTGGTGACCGGCATTGAATGGCCCGATCAAATCATGGCGATTGGTCTAGCTGACATTGTGGTCTTGTTATTGGGTGCAACCGGTGTGTGGGTCGTGGTCACGACCAACCATCGCATGTTGGCAATTACCGCATTGGGCGCGGTGGGTGCCGCCGTGAGTATCGTCTTTGTAATATATGGCGCAATCGACGTGGCGATGACCCAACTGTTGGTCGACACCCTGATGGTCGTGTTTATTGCCTTGGCGATGTTCAAACTGCCCCGAGTGCCCTTAACGCCCTATCGAAACTGGGCTGCAGGGATCATTGCGAGCGCCCTAGGACTGGCCGTCACCATTGGCTTGCTGGGAGTACTGCATTCACCGATCGACTTATCACTGGCGCGCTACTTTGGCGAAAACGCGCTGGCCAAAGCCTTTGGCCAAAACGTGGTAAACGTCATCCTGGTCGATTTCCGAGCCTTTGATACCCTGGGCGAAATTGCTGTTGTCGTGATTGCGGCCACCGCCGCGGTTGCCGTGATACGTGCTAAACCACAGGATCGATCGCTATGAATTCACTGGTTCTAAGCACCGTCACTCGTCTACTAGCGCCCCTGCTGTTGGTATTTTCTGTATTCGTCTTGCTACGGGGACACAACGAGCCGGGCGGCGGTTTCATTGGTGGGCTACTGGCCGCGATTGCTTTTATCTTGATCAACAAAGCCGAGGGCACTCGTGCCGCTCGCCGAGCCTTAAGAATTCTGCCGCTCACGCTGGCTGGCATCGGGTTAAGTGCATCGTTACTCGCGGGATTGTGGGGCGTCTTTGCCGGCGGCGACTTTTTGCAGGGCATTTGGCCTTTGATCACCGTTCAACCCGACGGCTCGAAGGCCGGCATCGCTGCGGGCTCGGTTTTGTTGTTTGATATCGGTGTATTTTTAGTCGTCATCGGGTCAGTCACCGGTATCTATCTGGCCCTCGAAGACGGCATTGCACGGAGTCTCAAGTAATGGATTTATGGCTCTCTGTCCTGACAGGGTTGATGGTCGCAGCGGGTAGTTATTTGATGATGTCCGGCACCATGCTGCGCTTCTTGCTGGGCCTGGTGCTGATCTCAAACGCGGTCAATTTGATCATCTTTATCGCCGGCAGGATGACGTTTGCCGGCGCTCCCTTTATCAGCAAGGCCGTCGGAGTGCTAAGTGAGGATGCGGCCAATCCTGTGCCCCAAGCCTTAATCCTAACGGCGATTGTGATTGGTTTTGGTTTGTTCGCGTTCACCCTGGCACTGGCATTGCGGGCCTATACCGAACTGGGTACCGATGATGGCGATGAAATGCGCGAAGCCGAGCCCAAGGAGCCGCGCTCATGATGCTGCTGCTAGGACCGGTCATTCTGCCTTTAATCACCGCCGCGATATGCGTACTGCTGCGTAAGCAGCGTCAGCTTCAGCGACCGGTTAATTTGCTCAGCACCATTGGTTTGGGCTACCTCGGCTTGTTGCTGCTGACCGCCGTCGAAGATCAGGGCACGCAATCCATTCAGTTATCCGGCTGGGCTGCCCCGTTTGGCATCACGCTGGTAGCCGATCGCCTATCCGCAACCCTAATCATGCTGACCGGAATGGTCTCAAGCATGATCGTGCTGTTTGGCTTTTCCGATTTAACTAGCGGAGAAGAAAAACACGGTCACCCAATCTTTGTGCAGGGGCTGTTAACCGGCGTCTGTGGCGCATTTCTAGCAGGCGATATTTTCAACCTGTACGTGTGGTTTGAGGTCATTCTGATCTCAAGCTTTGGCCTATTGGTGGTCGGTGGCCTAAAGCACCAGATTGACGGTGCCGTGAAATACGTAGTGCTGAACTTGGTCGCCACCACCGCCATGTTGGCCGGCATTGGATTGCTGTTTGGGGCCACCGGCACACTGAACATGGCAGATCTGCATCTGAAATTAGCCGGCAATATGGATGAGCCTGGCGTGCTGGCCGCTGCTGCCCTGCTGCTGTTTGCCTTTGCCGCCAAGTCCGCCATGTTTCCTCTGTATTTCTGGCTACCCGCGGCCTATCACACCCCCAGCCATACGACCTCTACCCTGTTTGCCGCCCTGCTCACCAAAGTCGGTGTCTACACACTGCTGCGGGTCTTTACGATGGTGTTTGATGTCAATCATCCGCTACTACAGATCTTACTGGTGGGCAGTGGATTGGCGACCTTGGCGCTGGGCATGTTCGGTGCCATGACCGAAACCGTTGCGCGGCGGGTGCTGGCCTATCTGGTGATGGTGTCGATCGGCATTATGACATTGGGTATCGCCGCCGGCACGCAGGCCTCGATTGCAGGGGCAGCGCTGTATTTAATGCAAACCCTCATCGTGACTGCGGCCTTGTTTATGGTCGTGGGCTGCGTCTGCCATCTAGCCAAGACCGAAGACCTCAACCAGATGGGAGGTTTGTGGCGCACCCATCCCATTATTGGTGCCATGTTTGTTTTGATCATGCTGGGCGTTGCAGGCATTCCACCCACCAGCGGCTTTTGGCCGAAAATTGTACTGATTGAAGCATTGGCAGATGCCGACCGTTGGGGGTTGGTGATCTCGGTGGTGATCGGATCGCTGGGCACGCTGTATGCCGTAATGCGATTGTTCAGCGCAGCCTTTTGGCAAGATGTAGACACCCAAGACACACCTGCAGTCGATATCTTTCGATTTACCCCGATTGTCGTACTGACTGTATTGGTGGTGGGTTTTGGCCTGAATGCCGAAGGCTTGGTCGAGACGGCCAAGGCCTCTAGCGTGACCTTGCTCGATCCGAGCGAATACATCCAAACCGTGTTGGGATCACAACCATGATTATGTTCGTAGCCAACCTGGTGTTGGCGATCATTATCGCCAGCATGCTGGCCGAGGCGAGCTTGCAGGCGATCCTTATCGCACTGATCGCCTCGTTCTTTTTGACGCGCCCACTGCGTGGCAGCTTTGGTGGGGATGACTACCACCAAAACGTCGAGAAACTGCTAGGCCTAGGCGGCTTCTTTTTATGGGATCTGATCTCGTCCAGCTTCATGGTGGCGTTTGACGTACTAACCCCCACCCTGCAGGCCAGCCCGCGTTTTATCGTCGTGCCCCTGGACGCCGAGACCGACACCGAGATACTGCTGACGGCCAATTTGATCTCGCTGACACCCGGCAGTTTGAGTGTTGACATCAGTGAGGATCGCAAACAGTTGCTGGTGCATGCGATGTTCGCCGACGGCAGCGCCGATGAGGTTCGCCAATCGCTGAAAGATGGGATGGAGCGCCGAGTCTTGGAGGCCTTGCGATGAATGTTTTGCTCAGCGGCCCCGAAGGCTTTTTAGGGTGGTGCGCTAACATCACCGCACTGATGATTTTTATAGCGCTTGTGTTGGCTGTGATCCGCCTGATCCGCGGGCCCAGCCTACCCGATCGGGTGGTTGCCTTGGATTTGATCTCAATGCTGCTGGTCGCCTTTCTGGTGGTCTTCGCCTACGCCTCAGGGGTCTACGCCTATCTGGACGCTAGCCTTGCACTCGCCTTGGTCGGCTTCCTAGGCACCATCGCCTTTGCCCGCTTAATCGACCATGACGGAGGTGACGCATGATCGATGTGTTGGCGGGGTTGGTACTGCTGCTGGGCGGCGCCTTTTGTCTGATCGCGGCATTAGGGGTGGTCCGAATGCCAGACGTTTACATCCGAATGCATGCCTCGACCAAGGCGGGGACTCTGGGGGTTGGCCTGATTGGTCTGGCCACCGCCGTGCTGGTTGCCCAAAGTGGCTTTGTCTTGAAGGCGGTGGTGGTAGTAGCCTTTATGATTTTAACGGCACCGATTGGTGCGCATTTGCTGGGTCGAGCCGCCTTCCGAGCCGGCACACCGACGCACTCAACCACCTCTGAAGATCACACGGTTGCGCACTTTCGAAACAAAGATTGATCCGGATCAAGGCCCGCGACGCAAGTTTGATTCAGATCAAATCCTGCTTCGGCGTTATTGCCTACAGTAAAGGCATAAACCCAAACAGGAGATGACCTTATGTTCGGCTTAGATATCGAAACATGGAATGTGGTGTGGCCCAGCTTGATCGGTGTTGGCGGTATTACGGCGGCCATGGTATGGGCTTACATCGTGGCGTATCGCAAGGTTCAAAACGCCGCCTGAACCTGTTCGAGTGTTGCGTGCTCCGCGCTTACACAACGCAAGCCCGGCCAGCTGCGCAACCACGTCAGTTGGCGCTTTGCTAGCTGACGGGTAGCAATCACCCCGCGCTCAATAAAGGCGTCTTTACAAAGGCGCCCCATTTGCCACTCAAACCCTTGGCGATACCCCACCGACATCATTGACGTCAGCGTCGGATCAAATTTGGGGTGTGCCATCAGCTGTTGCAACTCATCCTCGAATCCCTGCTCTAGCATTATGTCGAAACGTTGGGCAATCCGCCGATGTAGCCACGCACGATCATCTGGGATCAGTGCCACGCTGACCAGATCAAACAATGGCTGGGCCTCGCTCGCATGAAACTCGCTCAACGGCTTGCCGCTCAGCTGATACACCTCCAACGCCCGCTCAATACGGCTGGAGTGGTTAGGGTGCAAACGTGCGGCGGTAACTGGATCAAATTGTTGTAGCTGCTGGTGTAGTGCAGGCCACCCCTGCTGCCGGGCCTGTTCGCGTATCTGATCACGCAACTGCGCATTGGCCTGGGGCAGGCCAGACTCGAAATCCAACAAAGATTTGTAATACATCTGGGTTCCGCCAACCAGAACCGGCTTGCGGCCGCGCTGCTCGATCGCGCGAACCGCGGCGACACAATCCTCGCGGAAATCCCCAGCACTGTAGGTATCCCAGAAGTCTCGAATATCCACTAAGGCATGCGGCGCCTCGTGCGCACCCGGTTTGGCACTGCCGATATCCAAGCCGCGATAAACCAAAACACTGTCGACCGATATCAGCTCGTACTGCCCGGTTTGATAGAGCGCATTGGCCAGGGCTGTTTTACCGCAGGCCGTTGGCCCCATCAGGGTGTAGACGCGCGGTTTATCGGCCACGCAAGAACAGCCGATCCAACTCGGCCATCGACAGGGCCGTCCAGGTCGGGCGACCGTGGTTACACTGGCCGCTACGCTCGGTGCGCTCCATGTCGCGCAGCAAGGCGTTCATCTCGGGGATCGACAATTTGCGGTTGGCCCTGACGCTGCCATGACAGGCCATGGTGCCTAGCAACTCGTCCCGACGCGCCAAAATGCGCTCGCTGGATCCGAACTCCTGCAAATCCGACAGCACATCACGCACCAGGGCGTCTGCGGCGGCATCCGCCAACAAAGCCGGCACGGCCCGCACCGCCAGGGTCTCAGGCCCCAACCGGTCGATTTCAAAACCGAATAGCTCGAAGCTCTCGGCTCGCTCCTGAGCCAGATCCGCCTCGGCCTCGCTGACCGTCATCGTGACTGGCAACAACAGTGGGCGGGACGCCAGTCGCTGCTCATCGTGTGCTGCCTTCAGTGCCTCGTAAGTAATTCGCTCGTGCGCCGCGTGGGTGTCAACCAGCACCAGTCCGTTTTCGTTCTGAGCCAAGATGTACACCCCATGCAGCTGTGCGACGGCATAACCCAAGGGAGGCGCCTCGCCGGCCTCGGCCTGCGGCATCGGTGCAGCTAACTCCGCCAGGCCCGCCAGCTGATCACTCACGTGCGATGGCGCCTGCCGCTGATAGCTCATACCGCTGGGCTGGGTATTCAGCGTTGGCTCTTGGAACGCCATAGGGGCCTGCTGCGCGGTAGGCCACGCCACGGGCTCGCCCTGGGTGTTGGCACCCGGTGGTGGCGCGTTGTCGGGTCGCACATCGGCCAACAGACGGTGCAACGACTTAAACAAGAAGTCGTGAACCAGACGCTGATCACGAAAGCGAACCTCGTGTTTGGTGGGATGCACGTTCACATCCACTGAGTTGGGATCCAGCTCTAGGTAGAGCACATACGCGGGGTGGCGTTGGCCGTACATCACATCGCGATAGGCCTGACGTATCGCATGAGCCACCAGGCGATCTTTGACCACACGACCGTTGACGAACAGATACTGCAAGTCGGGCTGTGAGCGACTAAAGGTCGGCGCAGCAACCCAACCATACAAACGCAAGCCAGTGGCTTCGGTCTCGACCTCTAACGCCGCATCCATAAAGGGCTGACCGACCAGTTTACCGATCCGATGAGCACGCGCCGCCGGCGTCACCGCAATAGGCAATTGCCAGTGAACTTTGCCGTCATGAACCCACTCAAAGCCCACATCAAAACGGCTCATCGCCTGACGCGAGATCGACATTTGGATATGATTTTGCTCGGTCTTTTCAGTCTTTAAGAATTTACGGCGTGCGGGCGTATTGAAAAACAGATCCCGGATTTCTAGGGTCGTGCCTCGGGTACGCGGTGCAGGACGGACCGCAGCCACCATATCGCGACCCTCGGCCTCAACACTGAAACCATCACCGCCTTCGATCGCGCTGGTTAATTTCAGTCGCGACACCGACGCAATACTGGCCAAGGCTTCACCGCGGAAACCTAAGGTGGCTACCCCCTCTAAATCATCAAGATCACGGATCTTGCTGGTGGCATGTCGGGCTAGGGCCAGTGGTAGCTGATCTTGGGCTATGCCGTGACCGTCATCGGATACTTTAAGTAGCGCGATGCCGCCTCGCTCTGCCTCGACGCGGATTCGGGTAGCCCCCGCATCTAAACTGTTCTCGACTAATTCCTTGACCACACTGGCGGGCCGCTCAACCACTTCACCTGCCGCAATTTGGTTGGCCAGGCGGGGCGAAAGAACCTGAATACTCATGAGCCGGGAATGCTGAGTTTTTGACCCACACGGATCGAATCACCACTGAGGTTATTAGCCCGGCGCAACTCATTGAGGCTGACGCCGTTACGGCGGGCAATCACTGACAAGGTGTCCCCCGAACGCACGGTGTAGCTGCGAGCCGCACTGGTGCCGGCGCTAGAGCCACGGGTATCGACGTAGAGCTCGGTGTTGGGCGGCGGCGCACTCTCAAAGTGTTTGGCGATCCCACGTCGAATGGCTGCGGCAATTTTCTTTTGTTCGGTGGTATTGGTCAGGCGCGCCACGTCTTGGTCATTCGACAGAAAGCCCAATTCAATCAACAAACTGGGAATGTCGGGGCTACGCAAGACCACGAAATTGGCTTGCTCAAGCTGCCGGCGATGCATCCGTCCGACCCCTTTCATCTCGCCAATGACTTTGCTGCCAGCTTGTTTTGAGATTCGGATAGCACTGTCCATCGACATGTTGAGCAACACCCGGCGGATATCTTCCTCGACCTCTCCCAGCTCAACGCCATGGGATAAATCCACGGCGTTCTCACGCTTAGCCAGCCATCGTGCCGTCTCGGACGTCGCCCCGCGCAGACTTAGCGCGTACACCCCGCCGCCAAACACACGACGGTCTTTGGGGAAAGAGTCGGCATGCAGACTGACAAAAAAGTCGGCATTTTGATCCCGTGCGATTTGTGGACGGCGACCCAGCGGGATGAAGGTATCCCCAGAGCGAGTCAGTACCGCTTTGAAACCTGGAGTGGCATCGAATTCTGCTTTTAGGCGCTTGGCAATCTGTAACACCACGTCTTTTTCACGTACTCCGCCGCGACCAAGTGCCCCCGGATCCTTGCCGCCGTGGCCGGGGTCAATCGCGACGATGATCTTGCGAGGCGGACCTTGATCGCGAATCGGTGCAGCTACAGGGGCCTGCGCGGGTTTAGCGGCAGGCTTGGACTGGACCACCGCCGCCGCAGATCCCAACACATCCACGACCAAACGAGCAGGCTTGCCATCTTGAGCCTCTAACAAGAAGGCCTTGGAGGGGTAATCATCGGCCAGATCAAACACGATACGCACGCCATCGCCCCGTCTGGCTGCGCGCACATTGGTAATTCTGGGGTCTTCTTGCAGAGTAAACAAGCTGGGTGGCAGTGCGGTCGAGGTGTTGTTCAAATCCAACACCAAGCGATTGGGCGAGCTCAAATGAAACTTACGAAAATTCAGGGATTGGTCCAGCTCTAGCACCAGCCGAGAGCTGTCCGCACCGGCCGTTGCGCGGGCCTGCTGAACTTGGCTTTGAGCCCAGGCGCTGAGCGTCAGGAATACAGAAAAAACGGTGGCAAATAGTCGTAGCATCATGGGTTGCCACGATACGGACTCAGGCCGGCAACCTCAAGGAATCAAGCCCGGTACCGGCGATCTGAACGACCCGCCCGGACTCGTGATAATCAAAGGCCAGTTGAAGCGTCGGCTCAGGCAGCCAGCCCTCACCTTTTTCAGCCCACTCGATCAAGCACAGCGAGTCCGAATCAATCGCCTCGCGCATGTTCAGAAACTCCAACTCCTCTGGATCGCCCAGCCGATACAGATCCAAGTGATAGGCATCAACCTCTAGGTAGTGCTCGACCAGCGTATAGGTCGGACTGGGCACAGGACCGGTGTGCCCTAGGGCCTGCAAAGTGCTGCGCGCGAAGTGACTTTTGCCAGCACCCAAGGGCCCCAGCAGACTAATAAAACCCTGACGAGGCAGCGACGGCGCCACGGCCTCAGCCCACTCGCGCCCGGCCTGCTCGTCGGGCAGATAAATCAAACTCAAAGCAGATCTCTTCTCATATACTGTCGCGATGCAGTCTACCCAAAGCCCCCAAGAATTCGAATCGCAACTGCGCACGCTGGCGACCCAGCAAGGCGCCCGTCGAATCGGCGTGTGTGATTTGAACCAAGCCCAGGCGCTGGCGCATTTGGATCGCTGGTTAGAGCAAGGCTTCTTTGGTGAGATGGAGTGGATGCGTCGAGGGCGCGATCTGCGTGCGGATTTGAATCAAGTCCACCCCAACGCACAACGCATCGTTATTGCGGCGTTTGACTACCTGCCCGAGGGAGCCGAACCCTGGTCCATCATTAACGACCCGGATAAGGCGTACATCAGTCGATATGCGCTGGGCCGGGATTACCACAAGACGCTACGCAAGCGGATGAAGTCAATCGCCCAGAGCTTACTGGAGCCGGGCTCGTTTCGTGTCTTCGCCGACTCGGCACCGGTATTAGAGAAACACTTTGCAGAGCAGGCCGGCTTGGGCTGGATCGGCAAGCACACCCTGATACTGTCCAAAGATCAGGGCAGCTGGTGTTTTCTAGCAGGATTTCTGACCGATCAGCCACTGCCCACCACAGAGCATCAAGAAACAGCGCGCTGCGGCTCGTGCAGCGCCTGCATCGATATTTGCCCGACCCAAGCCATCGTGGCTCCCTATCAGCTGGATGCAACTCGATGCATCAGCTATCACACCATCGAGATGGAACAGCCAATCCCCGTGGAATACCGCAAAGCCATGGGCAATCGCGTGTTTGGATGTGACGACTGCCAACTGGTGTGTCCATGGAATCGTTACGCGCAACTGGGCGATACCGACTTTGCACCACGCCATGGATGGGACAATGTGGATCTGTTGCAGCTGTTCAACATGGACGAGGCGGAATTTCTAAGCAAAACCGAGGGGATGGCGATCCGCCGGGCGGGTCATGCCAAATTCCGTTCGAACATTGCCATTGCGATGGGCAATGCGGACGCACGAGCGGATTTTATTGAGGCTTTAAGCTGCGATACTCAGGCCGATCCTAGGATGGTTGAGCACCGCGCGTGGGCGTTGGATCAGCAGCGTAAAAAGTGTTCGCGGTAGTGAACCAGCTCTTGGATAGACTCACGAATATCATCCAGCGCGAGATGCGCGCCTTTTTTAACCACGCCCTGTGCGACATCGGGACGCCAGCGTTTGGCTAGCTCTTTTAGCGTGCTGACGTCTAGATTGCGATAGTGAAAGAATTCTTCTAGGTCGACCATGTAATTGGCCAGAAAACGGCGATCCTGACAGATGCTGTTGCCACACATCGGCGAGGCGCCCGCCTCCACAAACCCTTTTAAAAATTCAATGGTGGCGCGCTCGGCTTCCGCTTCGGTGACCTTGGACACCCGAACCCGCTGGGTCAGCCCGCTGCGTCCATGGTGAGTCGTGTTCCACTCATCCATGCCTGCCAGGACCTCGTCGCTTTGGTGAATGGCCAGCACCGGACCCTCGGCTAAAATGTTCAGCTGTGAGTCGGTGACGATCGTCGCAATCTCGATAATTCGGTCGGTGGCAGGCTCTAATCCGGTCATTTCCAGATCGATCCAAACTAAATTGTCGCTCATGCGCCCTCCAAGGTTGATAGTTGCGGTACCACCGAGGCCTGATCGCGCCCTCGGGTTTTGGCGTTGTACAGGGCTTTGTCAGCGGCCTCAAATACTTTATCAAAATCAAACTTGCCGTCACGACTGGCCACATAACTGGCCACACCGACGCTGGCCGTCACCGCGACCGGCAATGAGCCACGGTACAGCTCAATCGCACGAATTTGGCTTAACAGACGCTCGGCGACACTCTCGGCATCCAACAACCCGGCCTCGGGCAGCACAACGATAAATTCTTCACCGCCGTAACGCCCGACAAAGTCCTCTAAACGACCCAGCTGACGATCCAATACCTTAGCCACCGAAACCAAGGCATCGTCACCGACGGCGTGGCCGTAGCTGTCATTCAAACGCTTGAAGTGATCCAAATCCAACACCAGCACCGACAGACTGGCGATCGGCTTTGAGCTGATCGCTTTCAGGTAGCGATCTAACGAGGCTCGATTGGGCAGGCCGGTTAACGGATCGCGCGAGGACTCGTCCCGAATCACCGCCAAATCAGCCCGCATCATTTGTACCTCCGAGGCAAACTTCCGCTCGGCTTGGTAGCTGGCTTGACGAGCACTGGCAGCCAAATCGGTTTGCTCAGCCAGCTCTTGGGCGATCTGTTTGTTGCGAATGGACTGCTCGCGCGCCACCCAAACGCCGCCAAAGGTCAGCAACATCACCTGCGGGACGCTGGTGATCATGTACGCCATGCTGGCGAACGCACCGATATAAATTGCACCAATGGTATCCAAGGCAATGAGTGCGCCACCGCCCAAATAAATCACCACACTGGCCAGAACCGCGACACGCTTGACCCAGGGTTCTTGATCCGCCCGCAGTGTGCTGAAGGCGAGCAAACCCCAGCTCGCAAAATTAGTAATAATCGAGAGTCCGGTGGCCAGCTCGTAGGGCATCCACCAAGCCAGCAACAACCCCGCCACCAGCCAGCCGGCAATCACCCCATCAAAGCTGCGCAAGGGCGATGCCCGCTCTAGCCGCAGAATCCAGTTGTAGCTCTGCACCAACAACGCCATCACAAACAACAAAAATGGCGTTAATTGAATCGGGACACTCCAATGCGCGGGCCACAGCAGCGCAAACGAGCCCTCCATGACCGACTGCCAGATTGAGCCGGCGGCAAAGTACAGCCCGATCGGAACCAGCGACCAAATCCGCATGACACAACCGAGCAACACATAAATAAACACCGCCATCAGCATCGCGCCGTACAGCAACGCATAGCCCGCCGAGGCTCGCTCGGAATGGGCAGCGAAAGTTGACGAGGAGACCCAATCCAGGCGGGGTTTTAGTGCTGAATGAGAGGCGATTCGGATATATACGACCGACTCACCCTCGGGCACCTCGACTCGCAGATGCAATCCGCGCTGTGCAACCGGGCGCTCAGCCAGCGGCAGGCGCCGTGAGGTCGTATCAGTAAACACCACCTGCCCTGACGGATCGACCAGATAAACACTGACCTCATCTAACAGCGCGTAGCGACTGCTGAGATACCATACATCGTCAGCCCAAGCCGGTCGGTTAATCGGCATTCGCAGCCAAACCGCAGCATTGGTAAAGCCCAGCGAGCGCTCACCCGAGCCCTGAATTTGCCAGTCGATCGCAGACCCACCAATCAAGACCTGGGATAGGTTGGCCCGCGCCTCAGTATCAACCCACATATCGGCTTGATCACTGACGCGCCAGCTATCGTTCTCCAGAATCTGTGCCTGCGCTATGATAGGGCTCAGCAAACAGATGAGAACGGCGTGACGGATCCAATACAACATGCACAAAGTATGGCAATAGCCGCGGATTTTGCCTGAATGGCAGGTCGTAAGCTTACGCGCCAGCAGGCGTTTAGAATCCAGCGTGTTCAGGCTGAACGTCTGGCCCGTGCGCAGAAAAAAGCCGACAAAATTGACGAGTCCGCCGATCAAGACGCCAAGGCTGGGGTCGTCATCACCCGCCATGGTGCGACCGCCGAGGTGGCGGCCACCGATGGCGAGCAGATCGGCGAGGCCGTTCATTGCTATCTGCGTGCCAATTTAGGCGAGGTCGTCTGCGGCGATCGCGTCAGCTTTCGAGTCGCCGATGGTGAAGGCTTGGTCACCGCCGTCGAGCCACGTACCAGACGATTAGCTAGGCCCTCGCCCTATGGTGGCGAGCGGGTGATGGCATCTAACATTGATCAGCTCATGATCGTCGGCGCTCTGATGCCGCTACCCGGGCCCGATACGATTGACCGATTTTTAATCGCCGCGCACTTAACTGATATCGAAGCGGTGGTGGTGTTGAACAAAATCGATTTGGCCAGCCTGTCTGAAGAGCTGGACGAGTTGCGCCAAGAGCTGGCGGATCTATATCGCAGCCTGGGCCATCGAGTGATCGAGACCTCAATCAAACGCCAAGAAGATTTAGAGCAGCTGCGTGGCGCCCTGGCCGGTCGAACTAGCGCACTGGTCGGCCAGTCCGGGGTCGGAAAGTCCTCGCTGGTCCAAGCGCTGCTGCCTGAGCAGCACCTGCGTGTTGGCGAGCTGGATGATCGTGGCCAGGGCAAGCACACCACCAGCCAAGGCCGGCTGTACAGCTTGCCCAGTGGCGGCTGGCTAATCGACAGCCCTGGCATTCGCTCCTTTGGTCTGTCGGACATCCATCGCGATCAGGTCCTAGTGGGCTTTCCCGATGTCGCAGAGGCGGCCGCCCTGTGTAAGTTTCGGGACTGTATGCATGAATCCGAACCCGGTTGCGGCGTTCACGCAGCACTCGATGACGAGACGCTGTCAGAGCTGCGCTATGACAACTACTTATCCCTGGCGGCCGAGGCGGTCGCCCCCAAACACCCACGAAAAGGTCGAGAACGTTGATCGCTAAACTCTTTATTGTCCTGCAATACCTATTGCCCCAGCACCTGTTAAGTCGAGCGGTCGGTTATTTAGCACGCTGCGAGTGGGGCCCACTGAAAGATCTGCTCATCAATACGTTTATTCGAGCGTTCAAAGTGCAAATGGATGACTACCAACGCACCGAAGCCGCTGAATTCAAGCACTTCAATGATTTCTTTACCCGCACCTTAAAGCCCGGCGCCCGCGAGATTCCCGAAGACGCTAACACCGCGTTCAGTCCGGTTGATGGTGCTATCAGCCAGTTGGGAATGACCACGCAGGGCCGCTTGATTCAAGCCAAGGGGCGCGACTATCGCTTAGCTGAATTACTGGCTGACGATGCATTGGCCCAACGCTTGGAAGGCGGCGCGTTTGCCACGCTGTATTTGGCACCCAAAGATTATCACCGCATCCACATGCCCTTCGATGGCACGCTCACGCAGATGATCCATGTCCCTGGGGATCTATTCAGCGTCAATAACGACACCGCTGAGGGCGTCGATCGTCTGTTTGCACGCAACGAAAGGGTCGTTTGTGTATTCGACACCCAACACGGCGAGGTCGCCATGGTGCTGGTCGGTGCCATGATTGTGGCCAGCATCAGCACCGTCTGGCACGGCCAAGTCACGCCGGTAAAAGGCGTCCAAAGCTGGAACTACACCACGACACAGAATATTCAGCTAAAACGTGGCGACGAGATGGGCCAATTCGCCCTGGGCAGCACCGTAATTCTATGCACCCAGCCGGATCGGCTGGTCTGGGATGAATCCAGTGTGCCGGGATTGCCACTAAGGCTGGGACAACCGATCGGTAAATGGCAATAATCAGCAGACACAAAAAAGCCGGCATAAGCCGGCTTTTTTATTGAAGCAAGAGATTACTCGTCGCCAGCGACAACGCTAACCGTAACCATTTGGCTTACTTCGGGGTGCAGCTGCAAGCGAACTTCATGTTCACCCACCGCGCGCAAGGGGCCTTCAGACAGAATAACTTCTGACTTTTCACAAGCCTGACCGGCTGCAGTGATCGCTTCCGCGATATCACGGCTGCCGATTGAACCGAACAGCTTACCTTCATCACCAGCCTTGGCCGTGATAGTAACGCTGAAGCCTTCAAGAGTTTGGGCGCGGCCGTTAGCCTGATCCAATGCTTCCTGAGCAGCTTTTTCCAGTTCAGCACGACGCGCTTCGAATTCTTTCAGGTTGTTTGCAGTTGCGGGAACTGCTTTAGCCTGCGGGAACAAGAAGTTACGTGCGTAACCCGACTTTACGGTGACCTTGTCACCCAATGCGCCGAGCTTGCCGACGTTATCTAACAGAATGACTTCCATTTAGGATTCCTCATTATTGCTGGTCGTGGGCAACTTGCGAAAGTTCATAAAACTATCGGCAACCGCCAGCACCATCAGCAAGGGTACTACTAAGCTTAATAACAACACGCCAAGTACATAGGGCGCGGCATGGGCTGGTTTGGGCGCACCCACCTTGACCATATAACCGTGCACCAAGGACAAACCTGCCCCAATCAGTGGCAATAACAATACCGGTACAAACCGAGCGGCTTCAGAGCCCACTGCCCCACCTAACATCACCACAGCGACCAACGCCATTGCGAATAGGGGTGGCAGACGCACTCCTAAAATCTCGCCTTGGAAACCACCTGGGTTCCAAATTCGAGACTGATACCACCTAGCCACGACCAAAGCCATCAACGTCCAGCCCAGGGTGGCCATCGACAAGCTGCCAACGACCAAATGCCTGAGTGCTAAATCCAACTGCTCGGATGGCAACTGAGCCATCAACTCCGCAGCGAAACCGCTAACCGCCTGACGGGTGATCTCGACCAAGCTTGTCAGCTGTCCTGCAAATAAGGCCTCGACAGCAAAGGTCGCAACAGCGCCTAACACCACGACTACCTGAAATACATGACCCCAATTCGCTTGAGCTCGTAACACCGAAACCAGTATCAACAGCGCGATACCCCCAACCAAACTGGTCGGATCGCCCTGCCATGCCAGGATAATGCCTGGCGCCAAAATGCCCGCGACCGCCCAGTGCGCCTGCATCACTCCGCGCCGAAGCGCCCAAGTGGCTGCAATACCTGCACCAAGGAATGACACCAGTGGCAAAAAGCCCAACGCAAAACCTAATAAGGCAGCGCGCTGTTCACTGTGTCGGGTCGAAGCCAGCAACATGGCGTTGTTATGCTCTATTAATGGTTGTGAGCGTCTGAGTAAGGCAACAGAGCCAAGAAACGCGCGCGCTTAACCGCACGAGCCAATTGACGCTGATACTTCGCACGAGTGCCAGTAATACGGCTAGGTACGATTTTGCCCGTTTCAGTGATGTAGGCCTTTAGGGTTTCGACGTCTTTGTAGTCGATTTCCTTGATGCCTTCTTCAGTGAACTTACAGAACTTACGGCGACGGAAAAAACGTGACATGGACTGTCTCCTTATTCGCTATCGCTAGGAGCGTCAGCCGCGGGGGCCTCTGCTGCAGCTTCAGTGGTTTCGGCAGCCGGCGCACGAGATTCACGACGTTCAGCACGGCTTTCGGCGGCTTTAATCGGGCTAACTTCGGTGGCAGCTTCTTTGGTCTTCAGGATCATGTGACGCAGGATCGCGTCGTTGAAACGGAAGGTCGTAGCCAACTCGTCCATGGTCTCGTTGGTCGCTTCAACGTTCAACAAGATGTAGTGAGCTTTATGGATGTCATCGATCGCGTAAGCCATCTGACGACGACCCCAATCTTCTTGACGGTGGATAGCGCCACCTGCTTCGGTGACTGCTGTTGTGTAACGTTCAACCATCGCCGGGACTTGCTCCGACTGATCAGGATGAAACATCAACACGATTTCATAGTGTCGCATTTCGCGTCTCCCTATGGGTTTAAGTCTGGCTACCAAAATGGCACGCAGACAAGGAGTGGTTTACCCGCTGATTCTCAGGGGCGCGACAGTATATAGGTAATGCCGCTAGGGAAACAAGGAGACGTCCGCCAGCGACGCTTGCCCGGCAGCCAGCATCAACACGCGATCCAGCCCCAACGCGATGCCCGAACAAGCTGGCATGTCCGGCAGTGACGCCAGCAAAGCCTCGTCCAGAGGGACCTGTGGCAGGCCTTGATCCGAGCGTTGCTGCAGGTCTGCCTCGAATCTGCGGCGTTGCTCACGTGCGTCGCGCAGCTCGTGGTAACCGTTAGCCAGCTCAACACCCTGATAAAACAACTCAAAGCGATCGGCACAGGCAAAACCTTGATGGGAGACATGCTGGGCTAATGCCGCCTGATCCGCCGGATAATAGGTCAAGAACACAGGCCGCTGATGCCCCAAACCTGGCTCGACTTGACTGGCGCACAACCACTGCAATGCACCGGTACGGCTGATCGTGCCGTGATAATTCAGACGCTCGACCAACGCCTGCTGAACCTGCTGATCACTGGCCGTAAAGGGACACCAACCCAGAACCGATATAAACGCATCGCGAAAACTGATCTCGTCTGCTCCCTCGCAACCGAGCAACAGCTGCATCAAATGCGAGGTTTCAGCACGCAACTGCGCCCCATCAAAGCCCTGCCGGTACCACTCAAGCAACGTAAACTCAAAGCGATGTCGGGGGCTGGACTCATCAATGCGCCAGGCTTGCGCAATCGCATAGATATCGCCACTGCCCTGGGACAACAAACGCTTCATGGCATATTCAGGTGAGCTTTGCAGATACCCATGGGATAGCCCTGAGGGGGCAATCGCTTGGGGCACATCAATGTAAGGGTCACTCACCGGCGCCGGCATTACACTGGGCGGAATGACTTCTGATACCCCACGATGGGCAAAGAAGTCATGAATTTGGTGCCGGGCTTGGGCCCATAACTCAATGCGGGCCCGAGTACTCAATGCCACTAGGC
>CBFHLC010000015.1:0-44392 GCA_965656605.1 Litorivicinus sp.
TGCCGACCGGTAGACGGGCATTGCCGTGACCAAACATCTTGCCGTAGCCGCAATCCAATAGCTGCTGGCGTTCGAACGATTCAACCTTTGCCATGTCAATCCTTAGCGATTTTCGAAGCGCGAATTCTACCACAGGGTTTTAGGGTGTGGTTGACGTAAAGGTTAAGTGTCGGATGCGTAGGGGCGGGGCATAAAGCGGGGCATAAAAAAGCCACCCGATGCAGAGCAAGGGGCGGCTGGTTCGAGTTCTAAATTAGGTTAGAACTTGTAGCGGAGGCCGAGAGAGAGAATGTTTACTGAGCTTTCGACTTTGGCTTTTACGACAGAGCCACTTAAAGTGGTTTTGTTGACTTGGCCGTCATCTGCCAAAATGTGAGTGAACGCGCCATCGATCGTTAAATTCTCATTAACTTGTTTCGAAAAACCGCCAGCTAGCCAAGTCCGATCGCTGTCAGGAGTCGAAGTTGATCGATCAGTATCATTCGTGGGAGTCGGATCGAAATGGATCCCCGCTCGAAGCGTCAGACCGTTACCGTAGTCATGTTCAGCGCCTAAACCAAAGCTAATCGTATCTTTATAGTTATTAGATACTGTTTCGAGGGTGTCGCCTGCAACTGTTGGTCTGAAGTTGTCGTTACCAAGCGCTTTCGTTGCGTTACCAGTGCCTACGGCCACCAGATTTTCGTATGCTGACCAACCGTAATGAGTAATGTCCGCGTAAACGCGACTCTTATCAGAGATTTTACTCGCGATGCCTAAAGCTGTAATCGAAGGCAACTCAAAGTCGGCTGATAGTTGGGCGCCACCTACTGAGGGAGCATAAGCTCCGCCGCTCAACGATCCGCTTAACTCCACTGTGTTCTGGCTGCGGTGGCTCAACCCAACGGTTGTTTGTTCCGACAGCATATGTTGAACTCCGAGAACGTACCCAACGGCTGTCCCATCGGCTTTTAACGTCGTACTCGTGCCGACTGGGCCGGTTCCGAAAGACTGTTCAACATCTAATGTTTGGTAAACTAACCCTGCGGAGATAGTAGTGGCTTCGCTTATTGATTTTGCGACTGAACCTGTTAGTTCGATAACACTTAGGTCAACTTTGATGTTGTCAGCACGACTAAATGCGGTGTCGCCATAATCATTCGAAAATCCGAAGGGCGCTCCTATTGCCAGTCCGAATGCCGAGGTTTCGTCTATCGGGATCACATAGTGTGCATTTGGAACGGGCTTGGAGCTGTACGGCTCAACCCGGTCAACTGTTCCTGGGAAGGGGTTGGTTAACGACGCTGCAGGAGTCCCGTCATTTGTTACCGTTACATCGGGGGCAATTAGGTGAACACCGATTTCAATTTGATGTTCCAACCCTACAATACCGGCCGGGTTAAAATAAGCAGCAGACGCACCATCAGTACCCGCAGCCGATCCGGCAAATGCACGGCCCTGACCTACAACAGATTGTTCTTTCAAATAAAAACCGGCGGCATTCGCGCCAGATACGATAGTAGCCGCAGCAACTGCGACCGCTAGGATAGACTTACGCATTTCAGCATTCCTCTTAGGATTATTATATCTGTCTGATGCGGCGCTAACCCCAGCTCGCATAGCAGTGGCGAAAGGTTAAGACGTTTGTAGGGAACATACAACGCATTAGCACAAAGGCTAGGCCGCAAATCCCGCACCCAGCCACGCTTTGGTTTACAATTCGCCCGCTTGTTTTTTCGACATAAGGGCAACACATGACCGTAATCCGCCAGGACGATCTGATCGATAGCGTGGCCGACGCGCTGCAGTTCATCAGCTATTACCACCCCAAGGACTTCATTCAGGCTGTCCACAGCGCCTATCAGCGTGAAGAGTCGCAGGCCGCCAAGGATGCCATGGCGCAGATCCTGATTAACTCGCGCATGTGTGCCATGGGCAAACGCCCGATCTGCCAAGACACCGGCATCGTGACCGTATTCGTCAAGGTGGGGATGAACGTCACCTGGGACGCCAAAATGTCGTTGGACGATATGATTAACGAAGGGGTTCGCCGCGCCTACACCCATCCCGATAACGTTCTGCGTGCCTCGATCTTGGCCGACCCTGCCGGCAAGCGAATCAACACCAAGGACAATACGCCTGCGGTCATCCATTACAGCATAGTGCCTGGCGATACCGTCGATATTACGGTCGCAGCCAAGGGCGGTGGATCCGAGAACAAATCCAAGATGGCCATGTTGAATCCCTCTGACAGCATTGTGGATTGGGTTCTGAAAACCGTACCCACCATGGGGGCAGGTTGGTGCCCGCCGGGTATGTTGGGCATCGGCATTGGTGGTACTGCAGAGAAAGCTGCGGTGCTGGCCAAAGAGTCCTTGATGGATCCGATCGATATTCACGACTTGATCGCACGCGGCCCGCAAAATGCGGCTGAGGAATTGCGTCTAGAGCTGTTCGAGAAGGTCAATGCGTTGGGCATTGGCGCTCAAGGACTGGGCGGTCTGACCACCGTGCTTGACGTCAAGGTGATGGATTACCCCACCCACGCGGCGTCCAAGCCCGTGGCGATGATTCCTAACTGTGCAGCGACCCGTCACGCACACTTTGTATTGAAGGGTGAAGGACCTGCGTTGCAGACGCCGCCATCACTGGACGATTGGCCTGAGATTACGTGGGATGCCGGCCCGACTGCGCGTCGCGTTAACTTGGACACGCTGACTCAGGCTGAAATGGAACAGTGGAAGCCAGGCGAGACCCTGCTGTTGAACGGCACCATGCTGACCGGTCGCGATGCGGCGCATAAGCGCATGGTCGATATGTTTAACCGTGGCGAAGAGCTGCCCGCTGAGGTCGATCTGAAAGGCAAGTTCATCTACTACGTCGGCCCAGTCGATGCAGTACGTGACGAGGTGGTAGGGCCTGCCGGTCCGACCACGGCGACTCGCATGGATAAGTTCACAGACACGGTGTTAGAGAAGACTGGTTTGATGGGTATGATCGGCAAGGCCGAGCGCGGTGCGGTGGCGATCGAGTCCATCAAAAAGCACAAAGCCACGTACCTAATGGCCGTGGGCGGTGCGGCCTACTTGGTATCCAAAGCGATCAAGAGCTCGAAAATTGTGGCCTTTGAAGATCTGGGCATGGAAGCGATTCGCGAATACGTGGTCGAGGATATGCCGGTATCCGTCGCGGTCGACGTCAACGGCGACAGCGTTCACCAAACCGGGCCTGCTGAATGGGCCACCAAGATTGCGGCGGCTCAAGTCGATTAAACCTGCAGCCTTTTCAAAGTAGCCGGGCATGTCCCGGCTTTTTTGCATCTACGGGGCTATAAATTGCCCGCGACTGATGTGCGCCATGGTAAAGACCTCAGCACTGGGGCCCTCGGCGGCCAGCTGATCCAACTTGGCTTTGGCCTCCTCCAAAGTGGGCTGATGACCCTCGTCGACCCACCACATGCAACTGTGTGGCACGTCCATGGGCTGAAACCACTCACGCCGGCCTTTTAGGTAATAGGCATGCAGCTCGCCAAAGACGAAGGCTTTTAGTGAGGGCCAGTCGCGCCACACGGACATATTCACTATATAGCTGTCATCCCACGGGGTAGGGGCGTAATTCTGATCGTCTGGCGTGCTATCGATGTAGCGCCATACGAACCCTTCAGAGGACTCAGCTAGGGCGTTGACCGGCGCAATGCCCTCGACGAAGCCGCGCATGATGGGGTCGTCCATATCCGCGCGAACGTGGGCGATGTTTAATTCAGCAAGCTGTTTAGACATGTTCATCCTTGGGTTTGTTGGCGCAGTCGCCACTTACATAACTAATCACAGAAGGAGGTTTGATGGAACGTCTAGCTGATCAGGTCTGCGAGGCCTGTAATCCCAACGCGACTCGCCTAGGCGAGGACGAGATCCAGGATCTGTTGCCCGAGATCAACGACTGGCAACTCAAAATTGTCGACGCCATTCCGCATCTGTCCCGCGTCTATCGATTCAAAAACTTCGCCAAGGCGTTGGAGTTCACCAACGCGGTGGGCGAAATCGCCGAGGAAGTCGGTCACCACCCCGCACTACTGACCGAGTGGGGGCGGGTCACGGTGGAGTGGTGGTCACACGAGATCGATGGGCTGCACAAAACCGACTTCATTTTGGCTGCCCGCACCGATGACGTCTTTACCCGTTTAAGTTAACCAGAATACGACCGGCGATCTGACCTGCGATTAATTGCTCGCAGGCAGATTCCACACCGTCCAAGCCGATTTCAGTGATGCTGTCGGCTAAATCGGATTCTGGAACTGCGTTGGCCAGACGCACCCAAGCATCGTGGCGTTTCTCAAGCGGGCAGAACACGCTGTCGATGCCCTGCAGGCGAACACCTCGCAGAATGAATGGGAATACGGTCGTGGCTAATTTAATGCCACCGGCATTGCCCATTGCGGTAATCACGGCGCCGGGCTGTGCGGTCGCAAGCAGTGTGGACAACATTTGTCCACCAACGGCGTCGACAGCCCCGACCCATTTTCCAGCCTCGAGTGGCTTGGGATCGCGGGCCAATTCGGCGCGATCAATCACTTCACTGGCGCCTAACGCTTTTAAACGGGCCGCCTGATCGGGCCGGCCGCTAACCGCATGTACCTCGTGACCCAAGCCGGCCAGCAATTTGATTGCAACGCCACCGACTCCGCCGCCAGCACCGGTTACCGCGATGGGGCCGTCGCCGGGTTTGATGCCGCCTTCCTCGATTGCCATGACCGCTAGCATGGCCGTTAATCCTGCAGTACCCAGTGCCATTGCGTGGCGCGCAGACAACACTTCGGGGCGCTCGATCAGCCACTTGGCTTTGGCTCGTGCGGTTTGGGCCAGGCCGCCGTCGTGTTTTTCGCCTACGCCCCAGCCGGTCAGGATCACCGGTGTGCCGGCATCAAAGTGTGCCGATTCGACCACTTTTCCTGCGTAATCAATGCCCGGCACCATCGGGTAGTCACGTATGATCTTGCCGGTGTTCGTCACGGCCAGCGCGTCTTTGTAGTTAAGGCCCGAGTACTCGATATCGACCACGGTGTCACCGTCGCGTAGGTCGCTGATCTCAATCTGCTCGATTCGAGTGCGGGGTTCGTCGTCGTGCAGACGCAGGGCAGTAAAGGGCATGGCTGGTTTCCTATTTATTGTTGATGCTATGTTGGAACGATATACCGCACTGCATTAGAAAGGAATCGCATGCTCCATCAAGATCGTCTACGCGCGCATCAGGAACTCCACGCCCGGCCCTTTCCTGTCATGGCCTTTGACGCGCATCTGGCCTTGATGTGTGTCAAAGCCAGCACACAGACCAGTGCCGATGTTTGGCAATGGTTGTCCGAGAAAGTTATCGAGCTGCCGAAACAGATCGAAGCGTGGCAATCCTCGGGTGATTTTTGGATCCGAGTCGAGCCGCATACCGAGTTCATCTCGATCGTCTGGTTATCTGATCATGCCAACCCTTGGGATGACGAGTGGATGAGTCGCGCCCCCACTGCGATCCTTGTGCTGTCCGAGATGGTTCCCTCCGCGCGCGAGCAGGTCATGGCGCGATCGGTCGTCTCTCACCTGGCTGAGGGTGATTTGCTAATAGGTGGGGACCTGTTGCCCGGCGCCGATGGGGTCACTCGATGGAGTTATGCCTTTGCCGATGCCCCAGATGCAATCCAACGGGGCAAGTCCCTGCAGATGGTCATGGAAGTCGAAACCTATCGGGTCTTGGCGCTGATTCGTATGGATCAAATACGTGCCGTTCACCCCCAACTGCAGCAGATCAGTTCCAGTGCAGGCAGCGTCAGCCTGGAAGGGGAGTCGCGCCAGATGCTGGAAGAGCTTGAGTATGCCGAGGCTCGTCTGGACGCCATCTGGCAACAGATCAATTGGCGAGTGGGCGCTTGCCGAGCTTATTACGATTTGGTGTTTCAGCGTCTGAACGATTTACATGAAGGGCCGGTCGAGCAGTGCATCCCATTAGGGCGTTTTTTGGGGAGGCGGATGACGCCTGCGATTAAAACCGCCGAGACTATTTTGCGACGCCAGCAAGAGTTGTCTAACCAAGTCAGCCACAAGGCCAACTTGCTACGCACCCGGATGCAGCTGGATTTACAAGAACAGCATGCTCATCAAGTGATCCGTCAAACCCGTCTGCAATCCACGGTGGAAGGCCTCTCGGTGGTGGCGATCAGCTATTACGCATTGGGTCTGATCAGTGCTGCGGTGGTGCCGCTGGTGCCGAGTGCTTACGCCAAGGGAGTCAAAGCGGCGTTGGTGCCTGCGGTAGTGCTGGGGGTGTGGTGGGTGTTGCGTCAAGTAAAGAAGAAGCTCTGATATGCGAATTAATCCGATAGCGATAGGCGCCCTATTTTTGGTCGCCTCGGTAAGTGCAGACAACCTTGAGTACAGCTTTATCAGTGGCTCAGATATACGAGATGCGCTGATTCAAGATTCGATGGTAGTGCAGGGTTATGTTCTGGGTGTCGCCGATGCCCTCAAAGGCCAAGAGGGGGCGTGTTTTCAAATTCCCCTGGCGGCCGATGCAGATCAGGCCCTTTATCAAGCCTATATCGACTATTGGCAGAGCAGAGGAGTTCCGACGCAAAACGGAATTCATGCCATACAGCAGGCACTGCAAGCGCGGTTTCCTTGCGACGGAAAACTCTAATACTAAGGTCGTTTTTCTGCCGCATGAATTTTTTGATATAAGCAAAGACCGAAAAGTAATATAAGGGAATTTAAGCCATGGATAAGCTGAAACTGACGGCGCTGATCGCGGTTTTACTCGGAAGCCTAGGCGCCATGCCTGCTCTCTCTGATGAGTCTGAAGCTACTTCAGAGTCAACGCTTTGCGCGGATGGAACGCCATGCGCAGCGGCTGATGAAGAGCCCTCTGATGAAGAATTGGAAGAGTCCTGCGACTAAGCACATGGGGTCTACAGGACACCAATGCGTGCGCGGAGCGGACGCAGATATAAACTAAGAATAAGGAATAAATGAATGAAGAAGACTTTTTTTGCAGGTATGGCACTGGTTGTTGCCTCATCATTGCCGGTTGCGGCGATCGCAGCCGACAAACCGGTTGGAATCACATTCGACACGTTTGAAGTGACGGTCAAGCACAACGGCAAGGATGTTGTGGTTAAGCGGGATCAAAACCCCGATGCCGTTGTTATCGACGCGTTCGCTAAAACATCTCGTGCATGTCCTCCGTTCTGTATCCAGCCGATCAAGTTAGCACCGGGTGTAGAGACGATTGGTGAAGCAGAAATGATCGATTACATGGTCAAGGCTGGCTCAGACGACAGCATTTTGATTATTGATTCTCGAACTCCCAATTGGGTTGAGCGTGGAACGATTCCTGGGGCTAAAAACTTACCTTGGACTGACTTGAGCACAGCGAAAGGTGCAGATCCGCTATCAATCGGCGAAATCCTAACTGAAGAGTTTGGCGCGGAAGAGTTCGACGGTCTGTGGAAGTTCGGCAACGCCAAGACACTGGTCATGTTCTGCAACGGCATGTGGTGCGGCCAGTCGCCTACCAACATTAAGTCACTGCTAGACTTTGGATACCCTGCACACAAGATGAAGTGGTATCGCGGTGGTATGCAGAACTGGAGCAACCTTGGCCTGACTACCGTCAAGCCCTAAGCGTTTAATCACCAGTACAAAAGCCTCCCGTTTGCGCGGGGGGCTTTTTCAATTGAGGGTCAGAATTTGAAAAATCTATGGTTTGCACTGGTCTTAATGCTATCTGCGAATGTGTTAGCGGAGGAATCGACCCTCGAGGCGATGCAAGACTATCTAATGTTCGCCGAGTATGAAGCCGGTATTATTTTGCCAAATCAAATTGATCAGAGCGTATTTCAGTCTGCTAACTTTATTGATACGCGGGATGCGGTCCAGTTTGAAGCTCAGCACATCCCCGGCGCGCAAAATATTGAATGGCGTGAGGTTCTGGAGCGGATAGATGAAATTCCTGAGTCCGGTTTGACCATCCTGTACTGCAATACCGGGAGTCTGTCTGCGCAAGCGGTGTTTGCGCTGCGTGTGGCGGGGCGTGATAACGTAGTGGTTCTGCAATCCGGTTTGCAGGGCTGGTTAGAGACCGCTGCTTACCAACCATAAAAAAGCCCGGGACTGGCCCGGGCCTTTTACTGCGAGTTAAGTTCTTAGTGGAACTTAGCTGCGCCTTCAACAGCGGTCTTGACCGCTTCAGCCGCTTCGTCGCGTGCTGACATCAGAACAGTTTGCTGCTCTTGAGCCGCTTCAACCAACTGCTTCTGAACGCCTTCCAGGTATGACTTCTGGCTAGACATTGCAGCTGACAGGTCAGTCGTTGCGCTTAGCTCTTTAGCCTGGGCAACACTGTTGTCGAACATGGTCTTCACCAAAGCAGTCTGATGCTCAGCCAGCTTTTCCATGGTCTTTTTGTTCAGCTCAACCATTTCGGTAACAGGCTTCAGCGCGTCTTCGAATTTGGTAGCGTCAAACATTGATTCAACGTTCTTGGTCATAGTTTCCATCATTTTCTGATACATGTTTTGTACTCCATGGTTAAACAGTCTTGTGCGTTGCACAACTTGATTGGAAGTATAGGGTTTTGTTGCAGTGCGTCAAGTGGTTTTTTGTTGCAGTGCATCAGAGGGGTGGTCGTGGGTACTAGAGGCGAAAAAAAGCCCCGCGATGGCAGGGCTTTGATGGGTTTTAGTCTTTTGGTTTTTTACCCAGACCCAACCACATGCTCATGTTCTGTTCAGCCATCTTGGTCATCATGTTGACCGGCGAGATATCCGCCAGCTTTTGCATTTGCTCTTGGATGGTGTCTTGTTGTTCTAGGAATACCTTGACGCTGGAATCCAAGTATTTGGACATCTCGCCGCGCAGTGGCTGGCCGTAAAAACGTATCAGACTTTGCAGGACTTCGTTGGTCATCACGCTGCCGCCGTCGTCCCCTTCTTGCTCCATGATGATCTGTAGCAGGATTGAGCGGGTCAGATCGTCTTCGGTTTTTGAATCCACCACCTTGAATCGATCCAGACTCAAGACCAAGGCTTTGACGTCCTCAAGCGTGATGTAGGTGCTTTTGGAGGTGTCGTATAGACGGCGATTGGGGTACTTCTTGATGACGCGCATAGTCGTCTCCTTGTTCTTGTGTCTCGAGTATAACCTTATGTCGGGGGGGCAGGTGTAGTCCATCCGGTGCAATAGCTTGGCGCATCGGGCATTCTTTGACGCATGAACGCGCCCAATCCTCTATACAGCTGGTTTTCACCTCAGCAATGGCAGTCTGATGTCAGTGCCTTGCAGCAGGTGCTGGTCGATCGTCCGGATCGTCAGGCCCAGTGGTTGGGGGTGCGTCAGCCCCACGAGGCTCGCGCCTTTATTGCAGGTTTGGGGCTGGATCAGGGTCATACCCAACGGCTGATGACCCAAATCGAGTTGGGTGGTGCTTTTAGCCAGCTGACTCAAGAGTTCGCGCAGCTGACGTTACCCTCGGCCTCGCCGGATTACGGTGGCGCTTTGGCACCCACGCCGTATCAAGTGATTTGGCAGGATTCGCGGGCTCAACTGGTGTGCTACAACCCGACCGGCCATGCCGCCGTGTTGTGGGTGCCGGCGATTATTAATAAACATTATGTTTTGGATTTGTGTCCCCAGCGCTCGGTCATCCAGCGCCAGTGCGATCTAGGACTGCAGGTGTTTAGCTTGGTGTGGCGTAACCCTCTGGGGAACCCTGAGCCGCAAGACTACTTGGATACCCTGCACGCCGCGCTCGAGTTCTTGTCCGCGCCTGTTCATTTGGCGGGCTATTGTTTGGGCGGGGTGTTGGCCGCCGCTGCGGTGTCTCAAGGCGCCAACGTTGAGTCTCTGAGTCTGGTGGCTAGTCCCTTGGATGGAGAGATGGGCGAGTTGCGACATTGGTTCACGCCCGCGCAAAAGGCTCACACTCAACAATGCGCGCAGGCCCGTGGATGCGTGCCTGCAGGCGTGCTGTCGGCAGGCTTCTTGTCCTTAAAGCCCCGTAGTTGGGGTGGGTTGTTTAATCAGTCTCGTTATCCCCAGCTGGCCAGCTGGTTGGTGGATGGGTTGGATGTGTCGCCGGCCATGTGGTCCTGGGTGACCGATCTGGTATACGGCCCCGGCGGTGCAATGGCCGCCTATCCTCTAGCACAGATCCGTGTGCCGGTCTGGAGCCAAAGTTTTGATCAGGATCATCTGGTGCCACCGCAAAACTTTGACTGCGTCGGTGGCGTACTCAATGCCCGCGCACCGGGGGGGCACAATGGCGGTTTGCTTCGCACACAGCCCGGCGGATGGTTAGACGGATGGGTTCGCTGGATCGGACATTCGCAGGCTATTGATGTTCAGCCGATCCAGACCGAGTTGGACTACCTGCGCGATTCAGGCAGTGCCTTATAACAGCGCAGAGGCCAGTTGATGATACAGCGGAATGCCAATAATAACGTTGAACGGGAAGGTCAGTCCCAACGATAACAGCATGGCCAGTCCAATATCCGCCTTAGGAATCGCAACCCGAATCGCAGCCGGCGCTGCGATGTAGCTGGCACTGGCGACCATCGCGGCCAAGATGATCGTGGTGCCCAGCGACAATCCCAATAGCACCGCCGCGCCGATGCCAATACAACCCAGAATAGGCGGTGCAATCACAGCAAAGGCCAAGGCTCGGGTCGCGTTTTTCGGAAAGGGGCGCAGTGTGTCTGCTGCGGTCAGACCCATTTCCAGCAGGAAAATAGCCAGCACCCCTGAAAAGGCCCCGATAAATAGATCCGTGACCGATGCGCCCATCTCAGGCCCATACAGCCAACCAATGAATACACCGCCAACCAGCAACACGACACCCCGATTGGTCAGCGTTTCATGCCATAGCCCTTGGCTGGCATCGCTGCTCTCGCCGGTCAGGCGTTTATGCATGGCCAGGCCTACGATGATCGCGGGCAGCTCTAGCATGACCAAATACAGGGTGACTTGCGGGCTGTAATCCAGGCCCAAGTTTTCGACATAGGACAGCCCGACTGCGAAGGTGCCCGCACTGACGCTGCCATAGTGAGCCGCCACGCTGCACGCGTTGGCGGTGGACAAGCCCACGACAATACGCAGCAGAGGAATCAGCGCAAAGGGGATCAGTGCACCCAAACAAGCAACCGCCGCCAGCTCGAGTAATAGGGTGCTGGACACGTTGCCGAACAATGCCAGGCCACCCTTCAAACCGATCGTCAGCATCAGCATCAGGCTTAGAATGTCATAGGCGGCTTTGGGAATTTTTAGATCTGACTGCAACAGGCCGGCGATCAGGCCCAGCACAAAAAATGTGACAACAATGTCGGGCATTTACACCACTCGTCTTTGATTTGTGGCGCGCAGTCTAATTCAACGGATCAGCAAAACCGAGCTTTTCGCTTGGCGAAGTGTCTCGTTCGTGGTGCTTCCGATTAAGAACTCACGAATGCGTGAGTGCCCAAAGGCCCCCATGCACAACAGGGTAGCTGGGTCGGCGGATACGCTTTTAAGTACGCTCAACGCCTCGTCGGCTTCAAGGCGTGTGGTGGCGGTGTAGCCGGCTTCGGACAGCTGGGCCTGTGCCGCACGAAGTTGCGCGTGATGCTCGGGACTGTCACTGGCCGCCATTAGCAACTCGATGTCCAAGCCTTGCAAGATCGGACTGGCAGCTAGGCGGGTGAGCATGCGCTGCGCGGTCGCACTGGCTTCATACGCAATCACGGCGCGAGTGGGCTGGGTGAACTCTTTGGGGATGACCAGCACCGGGTGCTCGGACAGTCGAACCACGGTTTCTAATTGGCTACCCACGCTGTCACTGGCGGCCTCGTGGGTCTTGCCCTGACGCCCCAGCACGATAACGCGGGTATCGGGCGCTTGATCCATAAGGGCTTCGGGTAAGGTTGAGTGCAGCTGCAGTGGATTTACCTGTACCGCACCGGCGGTGATGATCTCTTTGCAGGCGGCCTCCAGCATGATCTTGCCCTGGGCCATGGCCAATTTAGAGCGCTGATGGTCCAGCTCGGCCAATTCGAACAGTAACTCCTCGCGGGCACCCAGACCGATCGCACCGGTCAGATCGCCCATGGCGTCACTGGCGACGCGCTCCAGCACATGCAAAGCCAGTACGGGCACGTCTAATCGTTGGGAAATCCAGCCACTGGCGCTGCACACGCCGTGGGCAGAGTTGGAGGTGTCAATGCACGCAATGATGTGGGTCATGGCTGGGCTCCTTTGATCCGGATCCCAACCATCTCGCTTTACATCGTTGTGTGCAAATCCTATTAGTGCGTGATGACGTCGTCGACCGCACCGGGTTTGTCGTGAACGCCGAAGCGATCCACGATGGTGGCGCTGGCTTTGTTCAAGCCTTCGACTTCAACATCGACACCTTCGCGGCGGAATTTCATGACGACCTTGTCCAATGAAGCTACAGCGGTTACGTCCCAGAAATGCGCGGCACTGACGTCGATGCGGACTTTCTCGATCACTTGTTTGAAATCGAAGCTGGCCGTGAACTTGTCAGCCGAGGCAAAGAACACCTGACCGGTCACGCGATAGTGTTGCGTATCACCCTCGGTGCGGGTCTCGATTCCCATGTAATGACCCACTTTGTTGGCGAAAAACATCGCGGCTAACAACACGCCGACGAACACGCCAATCGCCAAGTTGTGCGTGGCCACGACCACGCCAACTGTGGTCCACAACACAATGTTGCTGGACAGCGGGTACTCACGGATTTTGGTCACCGACTCCCAACTGAAGGTGCCGATCGAGACCATGATCATCACGGCCACTAGGGCGGCCATCGGAATCTGGCGAATAAAGTCGTCCAGAAATACCACCAAGATGATCAGGCACACGCCCGCCACCAAGGTCGACAGTCGGGTGCGACCGCCGGATTTCACGTTGATCACAGACTGGCCAATCATGGCGCAACCGGCCATGCCGCCCAGCAAACCCGAGGCAATGTTTGCGACGCCCTGGCCTTTGCATTCGCGGTTTTTGTCACTGCCGGTATCGGTTAAGTCATCGACGATTTGTGCCGTCATCAACGACTCCAGCAAACCCACCGTTGCCAGCGCTACCGCGTAGGGCAGGATGATCATCAGAGTTTCTAGGTTCCACGGAACCTCGGGGAACAAGAAGATCGGCAGGGTATCGGGCAGATCACCCATGTCGCCGACCGTACGAATATCCAGACCGACGATCATCGCAAAGGCGGTGCACAGCAGGATACACACCAGCGGAGAGGGCAGAGCGCGGCCGATCACGGGTATGTGAGGGAATCCGTAAATGACTGCCAATCCAGCTGCGGTCATGGCGTACACATGCCAGGTCACGTCGGTTAACTCGGGCAATTGCGCCATAAAGATCAGGATCGCCAAGGCGTTCACGAAACCGGTGACGACCGAGCGCGAGACAAAGCGCATCAGGCTGCCTAAGCGTAAATAACCCGCACCGATTTGGATCACGCCGGTTAGTAAGGTAGCTGCCAGCAAGTATTCCAAGCCGTGTTCCTTCACCAGCGTGACCATCACCAACGCCATGGCACCGGTCGCCGCCGAGATCATGCCTGGGCGTCCACCGACCACCGAAATAACTGCCGCGATACAGAAGCTGGCATACAGGCCGACCTTGGGGTCGACACCGGCAATGATCGAGAACGCGATGGCCTCTGGGATCAGTGCCAGTGCAACGACCAGGCCGGACAGGGCGTCGCCGCGGATGTTCGATAACCATTCTTGGTGAAAACGACTTGTCATTCGTTGTTCCTGTTAAGTGCTTTGTAAACACGAAAGCAACGCGGACTCGAACACAGCGAAGTGCGAGCGGGCGTCGGGTGTGTGTTTGTTGGATGGCGCGCAGTATAGACCCCTCACGGCTTTGATGCACATCGCTTATCCGGCGCGCGCGTTTGCAGTAGACTATTCGCCCTCAAAGGCGTCATCGCCTGCCGAACTCTTGAACAGGAAGTCACTGATGGGCGATCAAAGCCTGGCGGATCAGATCAGCAACCGCCGCACCTTTGCGATTATCTCGCACCCCGACGCGGGTAAAACCACGATCACCGAAAAGCTGCTGCTGTTCGGAAATGCGATTCAGGTGGCAGGCTCGGTCAAGGGGCGTAAGAACGATAAGCACGCAACCTCTGACTGGATGCAGATGGAGAAAGAGCGAGGCATCTCAGTGACCTCCTCAGTGATGCAGTTTCCGTATGCGGATCGCACGGTCAACTTACTCGATACGCCAGGCCACGCTGATTTCTCGGAGGATACTTACCGAGTACTGACCGCGGTCGACAGCTGTTTGATGGTGATCGATGGCGCCAAGGGTGTGGAGGAGCGAACCATCAAGCTGATGGACGTGTGCCGTCTGCGTGATACGCCCATCTTGGCCTTCGTCAATAAGATGGATCGCGAGATTCGTGAGCCGATTGATTTGCTCGACGAGATTGAAACCGTATTGGGAATCGCTGCCGCGCCGATCACCTGGCCGATCGGTATGGGCCGGGCGTTCAAGGGCGTTTACCACTTTGCCAATGACACCCTGCACGTCTTTACTCCCGGCCAAGGCAGCCGAATTCCGGATGATATCCAAATTAAAGGCTTGGATTCGGACGAGGCGCGCGAGCTACTCGGCGCGGATTGGCAGGATTTTGTCGACGAAGTAGAGTTGGTCCGCGGGGCCAGCCACGAATTCGACTTGGACGATTACCTAGCGGGTCAGCTAACGCCGGTCTTTTTTGGCACGGCGATGGCTAACTTCGGTGTGCGTGAAATGCTGGATGGATTTGTTCAGTGGGCACCCTCTCCGCAAGTTCGTGAGGCTGGCGAGCGCGCCGTGGATCCTGCCGAGTCAAAATTCAGTGGTTTTGTTTTCAAGATTCAGGCGAACATGGATCCGAAGCACCGTGACCGAATTGCCTTTATGCGGGTGTGTTCTGGCCGCTACGAGAAGGGCATGAAGATGCGTCACGTCCGCACCGGCAAGGACACCCGCATTGCCGATGCCCTGACCTTTTTGGCTGGCGATCGCAGCGCGGTCGAGGAAGCCTACCCCGGTGACATCATCGGCTTGCACAACCATGGCACGATTCAAATCGGCGACACCTTTACCCAAGGCGAGGACTTAAAGTTCACGGGCATCCCGCATTTTGCTCCCGAATTGTTCAAACGCGTTCGGCTTAAGGATCCACTCAAGGCTAAGCAGCTACATAAAGGGTTGCGCCAGCTAGCGGAAGAGGGCGCCACGCAGGTGTTCTTCCCCGCGGCCAATGGTGACGTCGTGTTGGGCGCAGTCGGAACCCTGCAGTTTGATGTGGTGGCGTACCGGCTAAAGGACGAATACGGCGTCGAGGCCATTTATGAAGGCGTTAACGTCACCACCGCGCGCTGGGTTGAAACCGATGACGAAAAAGCATTGAACGAATTTAAGCGTAAATACGAGCCGAACCTGGCCTTGGATGGCGGTGATCATTTGACCTTTTTGGCGGCCAGCCGTGTGAATCTGAGCATGGCCGAGGAGCGCTACCCCGAGATCGCCTTCAGAGCGACTCGCGAGCACTGATGTTCGATGCCAACTGCCATCTGCAGTTTGATGCGTTGTGGGACGATCGTGTTCCGATCTGGCAACGGGCTGTTGATGCCGGTGTGAGTCAGGCGGTGGTCTCCTCGGACGTGTTGACGGCCGAACGCCTAGTTCGTCTGGAGCGTTTAGCCGCCGAGGGGCGTGTCATTGCCGCCGGCTGGCATCCATTGTTCCCGCGCGCCCGTGCCGCGTTGAAAATCTTGGCCAATTGTTTTGCTGCCCACCCCGATTGGGGCTTGGGTGAGGTGGGCATTGATACGCGGCACCAACCTATGGCGAATCAAGCTGAGTTTTTGAGCGATCAGATGGATGTGGCACAAGGCCGGTTTTGCGTGCTTCATGCGGTTGGCCCCAGCAGTTTGGATGCTGCATTGAGTGTGGCTAAACAACACTCAATCCGCGGGGCCGTGCATGCGTTTAATGGATCCTGGCAGCAGGCCCAGCAATGGTTAGATCTGGGTTGGTACTTGTCGATTGGCGGGCCGGTGGTCAATCCCGCGGCGACTCGTCTGGCGGAGTGGGTCGAAAAAGTCCCCGAGGATCGACTGCTAATAGAAAGCGATGCGCCAGATCTGCCACCTCATGGCTGGCAGGGGCATAACGAGCCGGCCAGCCTGGCCTTGGTGGCTAAGCGTGTCGCTCAGATTCGTGGTGTTGGCGTGGATGCCATTGCGCAATCCACTGCTCGCAACACGAGCGCATGGATCTTTGGGCCCGAGTAAAGCTCCCGAAACACCCTGTTTCCAAAACTGCGGTTTCTGAAACCACGGATCACACCGATGATGACTCCATCAAGACGACAACGTCGGACAACCAAACACTGGGAGAATCATCATGAAAACATTCATCGCAGCAGCACTAGATCGCACCGAGGCCTATAGCAAGCTAGTGCCCTTTGCTGAGCCTTCAGTTGCGTAATGGGCGCACACCATCAAAAAGCCCGCGTGTTAGCGGGCTTTTTTCTTTAACAGGCGGTGAGTTCCCGTCGATCATGGCGAATGGCCATCATCATCTGATCTTCAAGCTCGATACGATTGGCTAAGACCTCGCCTAGCTCAGACAAACGAGCCTCAAGATCATCATAGGACTGCTCGAGGTCTTCACCAAAATCGTCATTAAAAGCCAGAATAACGTCAGTTGATTGGGCGATCCCCGGATACAAGTCCCGAGCCGCATCTACAACCGGACTGCGTTGTTCTTGGTCTTCCGCAATTTTGTGATACAGCTGAAAGTGCGCACTGGCGGTATAGTCGATCAGGGCTTGGCAAAAGCGGTGCAGCTCCGAGATCAGCTGAGGTGTTTTGTTGAAAGGGCGATGTGTAGCTAGATCTGCATACAAGCTTAATGTTTGACTACGCGACTGGATCAGCGCGTCCATGCGGGATTGCCCCTGCTCGCGTCGGTCGATCGGTTGTCGGTTAATATGTTCACTCATAGTCTTCCCCTAGATGAGGGACGAGTGTGACTAAAGTGTGAACCAGCCCACAGTGTACCGAAGGGCGAAGGTCCAATACGCAGCGGGCATAAAAAAGCCCCGATATTCGGGGCTTTTGAAACCGATTAGCGATTAACCTGCAGCAACTTGTGTCTCTTCACTCTTAATACGTTGCCAGATTTCTTCGCGGTGAACGCCTACATTTTTGGGTGCTGTGATGCCTAAGCGCACGTGGTTACCGAACATTCCCAAAACCGTGACTGTTATTTCGTCACCGATCATGACCTTTTCACCAATTTTCCGTGTCAGTACTAACATTGCTCTCTCTCCATTTCGAAGCAGTGTTCAATCCCTAATTTGTTTGTTCGCTCTAACGTTCTGTCTAAGCTGTGTCTAAGAAAATGGACGAGGCGAGCCATTTCGTCAAGGTTTTTTTGGGACAAATGGTCGTAGAGAGCCAGTTTAGCGAAGCAGTTCCGTAAGTAAGTTACGTAAATGATTGAGGTCAAAAGGCTTGATGCACACGGCATTGGCGCCGGATTGGAGGACCCGCTGAGTCTGTTCAGGTTCGTCATCGCTGGTCACTGCAATGATGCCTAATTCTGGCTGGTTGGAGTCTTTTCGAACCCAGTTCGACAGCTCTGCGCCATCCAAATGGGGCATGTGTAGGTCTGTTATAAGAATGTCTAGGTTTTGTTCGGAAATCAGATGCTGGCCTTGAGCGCCGTCCTCAGCCTCAAAGATCTGCTGGAATCCAAAGTCGTTCAGTGTGCGGCGCATGTGATTGCGCGCCATTCGTGAATCATCGACCAGGCCCACGCGGACATCTTCGGGATCCAGGTCGCCTAGATTCAACTCGTCCGGCTCAAGGTATTTCAAGGTCGCCTGTAGGGCACTATCCAGTCCGGCTTCAACATCCAACTTACTGATCAGTGAGACCACGCCCGCCTGGCGAATAGGGTCCAGTGGCTCGAATCGGGTCTCGCTTGAGATCAGCATAAAGGGCACTCGCATCAGTGCTTCCTCTCGCCGCATAGCTCGCACCAGATCCGATCCGGTCATGTCGTCTAGATAGAGGCTGCTAATCACCAGATCCGGCGCACGGGATTGGATGATCTCAAATGCCTCGTGGCCCGTACTGACAATTTCGATTTCTTGGACGCTACGAGCATTCAGCAGGCGGCTTAGGGCGCGTGCCTGCATCTTGGAGGGTTCTACTAACAGGACGGATAGATCGGACAGCTGAATTTTCATGCCGTAAAAATAGCAGTGTTTGTTCTGGCCAATCCGCGAGTGGGTCGCAGGTTGGTGCTATACCCGTGCTTGAATTCGCTCTTCCAGCTCGATGGAGTGAAGTGGATAGTGGCCGGTCTTTTGATCCTCAACCCAGTGTTGCAGGGTTTTGGTTACCGTTTGAAAGGCCAGTTGCTCCCAAGGGATTTCGTCGGCACCAAACAGTTGCACGTCCAAACTCTCAGGTCCTGAGGAGAACTCAGGGGTTTCGAGTTCGGCTCGATAGATCAAATAGACTTGGCTGATGTAGGGAATGCTGGTTAACGCGTACAAGTCACCGAGTTTGGGGCGTGCAAAGGCCTCTTCCCAGGTCTCGCGCAGGGCTCCTTCGCCCGTGGTCTCGCCGTTCTCCATAAAGCCTGCCGGCAGCGTCCACAGCCCGCTACGAGGTTCAATCGCACGTTTGCACAGCAAGACCTTGTCCTGATACGTCACCAGGCAGCCGCAGATGATTTTCGGGTTTTCGTAATGAATGGTGTGGCAGTGCGTGCAGACGTGCCGCGGACGATTGTCATCCGCGGGAACTTGATGCTGGGTGGGGTGTCCGCACTCACTGCAAAAATTCATGGGTCTTGTCGCCTTGTTATCGAGATTACATCAGCGCGCTTAGGCGCGGGACCACAGTAACTGTGTTGGGTTTCTTGGCGCAACAATCCAGTTAACTCTTCAAGCGATTCGTGCATCATCTTCGAGATGCGAACGCAGGCTGCCATCGGTGATACAGCCCGTCGGCGTTCCATTTCTATTTTAAATTGAAGCCCCTGCAGTCTGCGCTCGGCGTTTTGATTTGAGTCATCCAGCGCTTTTTGGATGGCCTCTTGGCGCAGTTGCTCGAACGCTTCAGGGGACGTCGCAGCCATTTCGGCCAGCTGATCAAACTCGGGAATAGAATGCATATAAGGCTCCTGCTAAATCCACCTTCACCATGCCTGTGATTCAGGCGTGATAATTCGGCCAGCGGTACAGCTACTGGCCGATAGGGTTAGGACAGGTAGACTGGCGGGAAGAAGGCCACCCAAATAATCACAGTGGCGACGCGGACGCCAACCAATGTCACCAGCACCATCGTGATGATAGAGGTAGCGAACAAAAAGCCTCGCTCTTCAGTGATATGCATCAGCACCGGTACGCCGGTATAGATTAAATAGACCGTGTAGGCCATCGCAGCCATCACCACCAGCATGTTCAGTGCAATGTCGGGATAGATCGCAACTGCGCCAGCCAAAAACATGGGGGTCATGGCATAACTGGCCAGCGACATACCGCGAGGATGATCGGCATCGATATCGGCGCCGTAGGTTTTGCCGATCCAGTCAATCAGTTTTCCCAGAATGAATATCGATATCAACAGGGCGGGATAGGACAGCAGACACAGGATCAGGCCAGATTGGGGTGTCAGAAAGTGAGGTGGCCCGCCGCCAATACGCCAGCCAACATGGACGGTGCCAATGTAGCCGCAAATAATGGGGACCAGAGCCAGAATGGCGACATAGCCTTGGTAGAGGACTTTGTTGTCCGCACGCTCTTTCTCGATGTCCTGCCATTCTTCGGTGGGGTGGGTGAACAAACCATAAATATGATGTAACAACATGCTCTGGGCTCCTTCTATGTAAGTGCCTCGAGTTATGTGTTACGCCGTATCACCGGTTTCGTCAACCTACTCCTCTTCGACCTCTGGTACTTGAGTCGGCCAAATCCGAGCAGTTCGAATGCGGCGATCTCGAATACTTAATACCTCTAGCCTAAAACGTCCGATCATCAAGCTGACCGCGTTATCCGGAATCATTTCTAGCTGCTCAACGATCAGGCCGTTCAGCGTCTTTGGGCCGTCGGTGGGTAGGTCCCAATCCAGCTCTTTATTGATGTCACGAATGTAGGTGCTGGCATCAATTAACCATGATCCGTCGTCTTGCGGATGCAGGTCGGTGCTGGCGTTTTGCGCATGATCGGTGGTGTAGTCGCCGACGATCTCTTCAAGGATGTCGTCGATTGTGCACAGGCCCTCGAAATCGCCGTATTCATCGACTACCAAGGCCATGCGTTGGCGGCGCTTCTGGAAATTAAACAGCTGCGTGTGCAGCGGAGTGCTTTCCGGGATGAAGTAGGGTTCCTCTAGCAGGTTAACCAAGGCGTCGCGATCCAGTGCGCTCTCGCCTAATGTCGACAGCATGCGGCTGACCGAGCGTAAGTGCAGAATTCCCATCAAATTGTTTTGATCGCCATCCCAGACCGGCAAGCGGGTGTGGTTAGACGAGCGAATGGTGTCGTAGATCTCGTCCAACGGCTGCGAGATGTCCAGCCCAAAGACCTCGTTACGGTTCACGATGATGTCATTCACCGTGACCAGCTCCAGATCCAGAATGCTGGTCACCATATCCCGGCGTCGCGGAATGCCGTGTCCGGACTCCCATACCACCGATTTCAACTCGTCTTTGGACAGGCTTTGCTCACCGGCCTTGTTGCTGTCAACGCCCAGCCAGCTCAGCAATGTGTTACTGATCAAATTGACCAGCCAGACCAGTGGGTAAAGGATGCGCAGCAGTGGGGTCAGGATCCAGCTGGCTGGGTAGGCGATTCGTTCGGGGTGCAGTACTGCCAGCGTTTTGGGTGTCACCTCAGCAAAGATTAAAACCACCAGTGTCAGGGTGAAGGTGGCCGCGGCGATGCCGGCTTCACCAAACCACCGGGTGGCCAGAACGGTTGCGATCGCTGAGGCCAGAATGTTGACGAAGTTGTTGCCAATTAAGATGACGCCGATCAGTCGATCCGGTCGATCCAGCAAGGTCTGGACCCGACGAGCGCTCTTGTTGCCGATCCGCGCGTTGTGCTTCAGGGTAATCCGATTGAGCGAGTACATGCCCGTCTCGGAGCTCGAGAAAAAGGCGCTCATCATCAACAGCACAACGAGGCTGCCCAGCATCCACAGGTCTTGTTCTGACATGGTGTTAAATGCGTTCCAAAACGATTTCTAAAATGAACTTGGTGCCTAGTGTACCCAGCAGCAGCACGCCAAACCCAGCCAGGGTCCAGGCCGCCGCGGTAAATCCGCGCCACCCGTAGGTTCGCCGACCTATCAGCAGGCCGGCAAACAGCGCCCATGCCAGCAGGCTTAGCACCGTTTTGTGGGCCAGGTGTTGGGCGAATAGATCATCTACAAAAAGCCAGCCGCTGACCAAAGCCGCGCAGAGCAACATCCAGCCTGCGCCGATCAAATCGAACAACAGCCGTTCCATCCGAGTAATCGGCGGCAACAGGTTCAAATAACGAAGCTGGCGGGTTTTGAGTGCATGGTTTTGCACGCCTAGCAGTAACGCCTGGACCCCGCCGATAAACAAAACTGCAAAAGCAGCCAAAGACAGCACGATATGAGCGCCCATGCCGATTGACGAGGTAATCACCCGGCCGCCGGATGCGTTCAGCAGTGAGAGTCCTGTGATCACGGAGATCAGCAGAATCAGAGGTAGCAGCATCAAGTTGAGCGGTTGGCGCCAACGCAAATAAAGAATACACAGCGCCACCATCGATGCGCCCAGTGAAGTCACGGCGCCCAGTGAAAATGTCCACACACCGTGCTGAACCCCGATCGCGGTGGCAGCGGCGGCCCAGTGCACGATCAGGCCTAGGGTGACCAGCGCGATAAAGGTATGGCTGCGCCGGTCCTGGCCAAGTCGATACTTGCGAAATTCATCGCCAGCGGCGGCCAAATACAGCAGCGCGGCTAGAGAAGAGAGCAAGGCGGGGTTCATTAACACTCCGATTTTGTGTGGGGTAGGTTTATACTAGCGGTTTTTCACCAACCAAGTGTGCACCTTAATATGTTTGACTCGTTGCAACAAAAGCTCGCAGATGGCCTGAACAAGGTCTCTGGTAAAAGCCGCCTGAATGAGAACAACATCAAAGGGGCGTTGAAAGAAGTTCGCTCAGCGCTGCTCGAGGCCGACGTCGCGCTGCCGGTCGTCAAAGACTTTATTGCTAAAACCCGGATGCGCGCCTTGGGCACCGAGGTGTCCAAGTCACTCTCGCCTGGCCAGGCCTTCCTAAAGATCGTCCGCCAAGAGCTCGAGCAGGTCATGGGTCGTGCCAACGAATCGCTGGATCTAAAGGCCCGCCCACCGGCGGTGGTTTTGATGGCAGGTCTGCAAGGTGCGGGTAAAACCACCACCACCGGCAAGCTGGCTCGATTCCTTAAAGAGCGGGACAAAAAGCGCGTCATGGTGGTCAGTGCTGACGTATATCGACCTGCAGCGGTTGAACAATTAAAAATTCTGGCGGATGAAGTGGGTGTGGCGGCATACCCGACAGACACCGCGCAATCCCCTGAGGCGATTGTTAACGCCGCCTTGGACGAGGCTCGCCGTAGCAACATTGAAGTGCTGCTGGTCGATACCGCCGGCCGCCTCGCCGTCGATGCGGACATGATGGACGAGATCCAGCGTCTGCACGCGGCAATTGATCCGGTTGAGACACTGTTCGTGGTTGACTCGATGACGGGTCAGGATGCGGCGAATACCGCCAAAGCCTTTGGCGATGCATTGCCACTGACCGGTGTTGTTCTGACCAAGGCCGATGGCGATGCCCGTGGTGGTGCTGCCTTAAGCGTTAAGGCCATTACCGGCAAGCCAATCAAGTTTATGGGTATGGGCGAGAAAACCGACGCGCTCGAGCCGTTCCACCCCGATCGTGTTGCCTCGCGCTTGCTAGGTATGGGCGACATGATGTCGTTGATCGAGGATGTCGAGCGCAAGGTTGATCACGAGAAAGCTAAAAAATTAGCCACCAAGGTTCAAAAGGGTGTTGCCTTTAACCTGCAAGACTTTAAAGAGCAGATCCAGCAAATGAAGAACATGGGTGGCGTCGCCAGCCTGTTGGACAAGCTGCCGGGCGGTGGAGCCATGATGGGGCAGGCGCAGGATGCCATCAGCGACAAGCCGTTCCTGCAAATGGAAGCGCTGATCGATTCCATGACGCCCGACGAGCGACGTAACCCCGATATCATTTCTGGCTCGCGCAAGGCCCGCATCGCCCGCGGTGCCGGTCGCGACGTGCAAGATGTGAACCGTCTGCTTAAGCAGCATAAGCAGATGGCCAAGATGATGAAGAAAATGAAAAAGGGTGGCATGGCCAACATGATGCGCGGTTTAGGTGGCATGATGCCCGGCGGTGGAATGCCTCCTCGCTTCTAGGGCTTGCGTCACGACCAACAAATCACTAGAATTTCGCACCCTTCGGACATGCCGACTTGGCATTTCGAACACTATTTTTTACACAAGGCCCGCATTTGCTGGCCTTAATAGAGAGACGAGAGACTCCATGGTCACAATTCGTTTGGCTCGCGGCGGTTCAAAAAAGCGCCCGTTCTATCATATTCATGTCACCGACTCGCGCACTTCACGCGACGGCCGTTACATCGAGCGTCTGGGTTTCTTTAACCCCGTAGCCCGAGGTGCTGCTGAAGCTTTGCGTTTGGACCTAGAGCGCGTTGACGCTTGGGTTGCTCAAGGCGCTCAGGTTTCTGACCGCGTTAAGCAGTTGGTCAAGACTGCTCGTAAAGCAGCTTGAGTGACGAGCTGATCCTGATTGGCAGGATCGGTGGGCCTTGGGGTATCCAAGGCTTCAACTGGGTTCAGTTGTTTACAGATAAACCAGAGGTGGCATTTCAGTATCGCCCTTGGATCTTGAAGCGGCCTCACCCGGTTAAAAAAGGTCAATACATGACCGATTCCATTGAGGTGTCAAAACCCAAAGGAAAAGCCCAAGCGAAAGGTTGGGTTTGCAAATTGTCAGGTGATGCAACGCGAAATGACGCCGAGCAACACAAGGGGCTCGAAATCTGGGTCTCGAAGGACAATTTGCCAGTGTTATCCGCCGACGAGGTCTACCACCATCAATTGATGGGGTGCCGCGTGGTTAACAACGAAGGCATTGACTTCGGCGTGATTGACACAGTGATGGAGACCGGCGCGAACGACGTGTTGGTTATCCAGGCAGACGAGCAGTCTGTTGACGATCAGGAGCGGTTAATTCCCTGGTTGGATCACAGCGTGCTGGCGATTGACTTGGTGGATTGCGTGATTCGCGTCGACTGGGGTCAGGACTACTAAGGCATGCAATTCGCTGTCGTGACGCTGTTCCCTGAATGGGTAGAGCAGCTCACATCGGTCGGAGTGCTGCAAAAAGCAGCCGAGCGAGAACTGATTTCGGTTCAGGGGTTTAACCCCCGGGACCACGCGGTGAATACCCACCGCACGGTAGATGACAGGCCGTTTGGTGGCGGCCCGGGGATGTTGATGCAAGTCAGCACCACCCAGGCGGCCATCGAGCAGGCCCGGCAAGCTTTGCCAAAGGCCCCCGTGGTGTATTTGTCGCCGCAGGGTCGCAAGCTGGATCAGCAGCTGGTATGCGAGTTCGCTCGTATGCCGCAGATGATTTTGCTGGCTGGCCGTTATGAAGGCGTCGATGAGCGCCTCGTGGCAGAGCAGGTAGATTTTGAAGTGTCGCTGGGGGACTACGTACTCAGCGGCGGCGAGTTAGGCGCAATGGTGGTGATCGATGCAGTCAGTCGCATGATCCCCGGGGTGTTGGGTGACCAGGCCTCAGCCGAGCAGGATTCCTTCGCGAATCACTGGTTGGATTGCCCGCACTACACTCGCCCCGTGGAATACCACGGCAAGACGGTGCCCGAGGTGTTACGCAGCGGGCATCATGGACGAATCGAGGAGTGGCGATTGCGCCAGTCCATCGAGCGATCTTGGGATCGGCGTCCAGATTTGTTTGAGCGAAAGACCCTGTCGACGACAGAGCTTTCAATGGTTAATGAATACATCAGCACGCTTGAGAAAGCGCGCACCACAAGAGACGGAAAAGACGATGAAAAACCCGATTATTGAGGCCATCGAAAACGAACAGATGGACAAAGAAGTCCCCGCGTTTGGCCCCGGTGACACGCTGGTTATCCAGGTTAAAGTTAAAGAAGGCAACCGTGAGCGTCTGCAGGCGTTTGAAGGTGTCGTGATCGCTAAGCGTAACCGCGGCGTGAACAGTGGCTTTACCGTTCGTAAAATCAGCCACGGTGTAGGCGTCGAGCGTACTTTCCAGACTTACTCAAAGCTGATCGATAGCATCACAGTCAAGCGTCGTGGTGATGTTCGTAAAGCTAAGTTGTACTACTTGCGTGAGCGTAGCGGTCGTAGCGCGCGTATCCGCGAGAAGCTGGACACTAAATAAGGCCTATGCCGACGTCCGATTACGATCGGGTATCGGTGTATCTCGACAGTCTGTGGCTTGAACGCGGATTGTCTGAGAACAGCCTTGCGGCTTACCGCCGCGATTTAGCCGCCTTTGTTGATCGGTTGCACCTTCGCAACCTTTCACTGGCGGCTTTTTCTGTTGCTGATTTGTTAGATGATCTGGCTTTAGGGCATCAACAGGGTCTGAGTGCCCGCTCCATTGCTAGACGACTGTCGTCGATCCGGGGACTGTGCCAGTTTTTGGTTCGATCTGGGGTGCGTACTGATGATCCCAGTGTCGATGTCAGCCCACCCAGGTTACCTAAAACTCTCCCCAAAACACTCTCTGAAGCGGACGTCGACCGACTGTTGAATGCGGTCAGTGACGACTCTCCCGTCGATTTGCGTGACCGGTGTGCCCTAGAGCTTCTATACGCGGCTGGCTTGCGTGTATCCGAGCTGGTGCAATTGCGCCTGCCGATGATTGATCGCCAGACCGGTGTCATTAAGGTCATGGGCAAGGGCAGTAAGGAGCGTTTGGTGCCAGTGGGGGAGGAGTGCCTGCATTGGTTGCAGCACTATTTGACCAGCGCGCGGCCCGAGCTACCTGGCTCGGCGGTGTCTGATCATTTATTTCCTGGCCGATCCGGCGGTGCGATGACCCGGCAGACTATTTGGCATCGAGTCAAAGCCGTGGCCCTGCGTGCAGGAGTCGACACGGCGCTTTCACCGCACGGTCTGAGACACGCCTTTGCAACACATTTGTTGAACCATGGTGTCGATCTGCGGTCAGTACAGTTGATGTTGGGTCATGCGGACCTAAGTACCACTCAGATTTACACTCAGGTGGCGGCCGCGCGGTTGCAGAATTTGCACGCACAGCACCACCCCCGAAACCGATAGAGGGCCCTATGCGCCGATTGTTAGCCAGTCTAGTTTTGTTCGCCTCCACCGCTATTGCGACTCCAGCCGAGGACGCCGTGCGTCAGGGCTTATCTGTTTTGGATCAGCGCGTGGGTATCACCGAGGTTCAGTCTGTCGGGGCGGGCTTGTTTGAAGTTAAGTTGGCCAACGGCGATCTGGTCTACTCCGTCGAGGGTGGTCAATACCTGCTGTCAGGGGATTTGTACTCCGTCGAGGGCGACGTGTTAGTCAACGTGACTGAGCAGGCGCGCAATGAGCAGCGCCTGGCGGCGTTAGCGGCATTAGATCCTGCGGATGTGGTCAGCTTTGGCCCTGAAGGGGATCCGAAAAAAGTGATCTATGTGTTTACCGACATCGACTGCGGTTATTGCCGTAAGTTGCATTCCGAGATCGATCAATACACCGATCGCGGGATCGAGATTCGTTACCTGGCTTTCCCCCGCGCAGGCCTGAACTCTGCCAGCTACGACAAATACGTCAGTGCGTATTGTGGTGCCGATCAGCATGCCTCGTTGACCGCCGCCAAGGCCGGCCAGCCGGTCCCGTCAGCGACCTGTGACAACCCCATTGCTGAGCAGTACGCCTTGGGTCAGGCCATGGGTGTCAGTGGTACGCCATCCATGGTGATGGATAACGGTCAAATGATCCCGGGTTACGTTCCAGCGCCCCAGCTGGCGAAGCAATTAGGCCTCTGATCTAGGCGCACAACCGCCTAAAACAGTGGTATTCTTGAGCGCTCTAACCAACGCTCGCCTGAGGGTCCCATGAATACCGATTTCCAGCGCATCTCGCGCCTCCCGCCGTACGTCTTTAATGTCATTGGGGAAATGCGGCAGGCAGCACGAGCGAGGGGCGAGGACATCATCGACCTCAGCATGGGAAACCCGGACCAGCCGACCCCTGATCACATCGTTCAAAAGTTGACCGAGACGGCTGAGCGTGGGGATACGCACCGCTACTCGCAGTCCAAAGGTATTCCGCGTCTGCGTCGCGCCATGGCGAACTGGTATAAAACCCGTTACGACGTTGATCTGAATCCCGAAACTGAAGTCATCACGACCATTGGGTCCAAAGAAGGTCTGGCCCACTTGGCGCTGGCGACCTTGTCACAGGGTGACACGGTGTTGGTACCTAATCCGGCGTATCCGATTCATCCTTATGGGTTTGTTATTGCAGGTGCCGAGATCCGCCACGTGCCGATTGGCCCGGACAATGATTTCTTTGCCGAATTGGAAAGCGCCATTCGCAACACCTTCCCCAAGCCCAAAATGTTGGTGATCAACTTCCCGGCGAACCCCTCTGCACAGTGTGTCGACTTGGAGTTTTTTGAGAAGGTTGTTGCTATCGCCAAAGAACATCAGATTTGGGTGGTGCAGGATCTGGCGTACGCAGACATTTGCTTTGATGGTTACGTCGCCCCCAGCATCCTTCAAGTCGAGGGCGCTAAGGATATTGCGGTTGAGTTCTTCAGCCTAAGCAAAAGCTACAACATGCCGGGATGGCGCGTGGGTTTCTGCTGCGGCAATCCTGATTTGGTCGGCGCGTTGGCACGAATCAAGAGTTACATGGACTACGGCACTTTCACCCCGATCCAGGTTGCGGCTATTGCCGCCTTGGAAGGGGACCAGCAGTGCGTGGCGGACATCACCGAGATGTATCGCGCGCGCCGTGATGTGCTGTGCGAAGGACTCCAGGCCGCGGGCTGGGATGTCGAAAAGCCCAAAGCCACCATGTTTGTTTGGGCCCGTATTCCCGAGCAGTACCGTGAAATGGGCTCGCTGGAGTTCGCCAAAAAACTATTAATCGAAGCCAAGGTCGCGGTCAGTCCCGGCATTGGATTTGGTGATTACGGTGACGATTACGTCCGAATCGCCTTGATCGAAAACGAACATCGAACCCGTCAGGCCATCCGCGGCATCCGCAAGATGCTGCAAAAGGACGCGTCAGACGCGGCATAAGCAAGGAGAAGCACGTTGCAACCCATTCGTATTGGCCTGTGCGGTCTAGGCACAGTGGCTCAGGGTACGCTGGCGGTTTTGCGCCGCAATCAGTCAGAAATTGAACGCCGAATCGGACGTCCGATTCAGGTAACCCGTGTGGGAACCCGCTCGGACAAGCCCGGCGTCGACATGAGCGGCTTGCAAGTCGATCGCAACGTCGTCGATGTCGCCAGTGCATCCGACGTTGATATTGTGGTCGAGCTGATTGGTGGCTACGACACCGCAAAAGACATTGTCATGAGTGCGATCGCGTCAGGTAAAGGCGTGGTCACAGCCAACAAAGCTTTGGTGGCCGTCCACGGTAATGAGATTTTCGAAGCTGCCCGCAATGCCGGTACCATGGTTGCGTTTGAAGCAGCCGTGGCTGGTGGTATTCCGATCATCAAGGCGATCCGCGAAGGATTGTCGGCCAACCGTATTCAGTGGCTAGCTGGAATCATCAATGGTACGGGTAACTTTATCCTGACCGAGATGACTGAGAAGGGGCGCGCGTTTGATGACGTGTTAGCCGAGGCCCAAGCCCTAGGCTATGCCGAAGCGGACCCGACCTTTGACGTTGAGGGCATCGATGCGGCGCACAAGCTGACGATTCTTGCTTCGATCGCCTTTGGCATCCCGCTGCAGTTCGAGAAATGCTACACCGAAGGCATCAGTAAGCTGACGCCGCTGGATATCGAAAAAGCAGCGCAGCTGGGCTTCCGGATTAAACACCTGGGTATTGCCCGTAAAACCGATGCTGGCATTGAGCTGCGGGTCCATCCCACGCTGATGCCCAAGGACAAGTTGCTGTCCAACGTCAACGGTGTGCTGAATGCTCTGCACGTCGAGGGTGATGCTGTCGGCCCCACCACGTACACCGGCCCCGGCGCAGGTAGCGAGCCAACCGCCAGTGCGGTGGTGGCAGATATCGTCGATGTGGCGCGTACGCTAACCGCGGATCCGAAAAACCGCGTGCCGCACTTGGCATTCCAATACAGCCACCTCAGCGAAGAGCCGGTGCTGGACATTGCGGATGTGCACACGGCCTTTTATCTACGCCTGCAGGTGAAGGATCATCCCGGCGTGTTGGCGCAAATCACCGGTGCTTTAGGCCAGCATGGCATCACCATCGAGTCGATTGTTCAGGAACGCGCCCAAGATAAGTCAGAGTCTGTGCCAGTGATCATTCTGACCGGCGTGGTTCAGGAAGCTGAAATGATGCGTGCGTTGGATCAAATCGAAGCCTTGGATGCGGTCCAGCAACCGGCGGTGAAGGTGCGCGTGGAGGCCTTGGCATGATGCGTTACGTATCGACTCGGGGACAATCTGAGTCTTTGGATTTTGAAGGGGTTTTGTTGCGTGGTCTGGCACCGGACGGGGGACTGTACGTACCTGAGTCCTTGCCGCACTTCAGCCCCGAGCAGCTGCAGGCCATGGCAAAAATGCCCTATGCCGAGTTGGCGCTCGAGGTGACCTGGCCGTTCGTTGAGGGCTTTATGCCGCGCGATGAATACGCCGAATTGCTGCGCGAAACCTACGCGGAATTCCATCATCCTGCCGTCGCGCCGCTGAAACAGCTCGATACCAACCTATGGTTGCTAGAGCAGTTCCACGGCCCGACCTTGGCCTTCAAAGACTTCGCTTTGCAGCTGCTAGGTCGGCTGTTGAACTTGGCGCTGGCCCGCAAGGGTGAGCGTGGTGTAGTCATGGGCGCAACCAGTGGTGACACCGGATCAGCCGCGATCGAAGGTTGCCGTCATGGTAATCAGCTGGACGTGTTTATTTTGCATCCGCACGAGCGTGTGTCCGAGGTGCAGCGTCGTCAGATGACCACGGTGCTAGACGACAGCGTGTTTAACATCGCCTTGGAAGGCGATTTCGACGACTGCCAAGCGATGGTCAAGGCCAGCTTTGGTGACCAAGACTTCCTGGGTGATCGTCAGCTGATTGCGGTCAACAGCATCAACTGGGCCCGTGTGATGGCCCAGATTGTCTATTTCTTCTATTCAGGGCTGCGTCTAGGTGCACCGCAGCAGGCGATCTCGTTCTGCGTGCCCTCGGCCAACTTTGGACATATGTTTGCCGGTCACCTGGCCAGCAAGATGGGCTTGCCGATCGATAAATTTGTGGTGGCTACCAACCATAACGACGCCTTGGATCGTTCGATCAAGGGCGGTGTGCTAGAGCGTCAGCCGCTCAAGCCGTCGCTGTCACCGTCGATGGATATTGTCGTGTCCTCGAACTTTGAACGGCTGCTGTACTCGCTGGGTGGTGATGATGCCGAGGTCATCAACACGTTGATGACCACCTTTGCCGAAACTGGCCAGGCTCAGATTCCTGAGAAAATTATGAAGGCGGCGGGGCATCTATACTCCGGCGCTGTTAGTGACCAAGAAACCGTGGCCACGATCCAACGCTGGCATGCCCAAACCGGCGAAGTGTTGGATCCGCACACGGCAATCGGCGTTCGTGTGGCTGAGGATCATCAGGGCGACTCGCCCATGGTGTGCATGGCTACGGCTCATCCGGCTAAGTTTTCCGAAGCGGTGGTAGCAGCTGGACTTCAGCCCTCGGCCTTGCCCGCCAGCATGCAGGATTTGATGGAGCGTGAAGAGCGTTACAGCGTCCTGCCCAATGATCTAAAAACCGTTCAGCAATTCCTGGCGGACAACATCTAAGGTGTTGTATCAGGCCCGTTCGCAATCCCAAGCCGTGTTTGATCAGGCGTTAAATTTGGGGGCGACGGGCTTGCAGGCGCGTCTACTCGCCGGTCGCTTGACCGAACAGTCCGTTGAGTCCCTGGACGGCATTCTGAACCCGCATCTGAAGCACCTGGTCGCTCCTGACCAGCTCATCGACTGTGATCGGGCAGTGGCGCGCTTGGCCCAAGCGATCAAAGATCAAGAGCGCATCGGCATCCTGACCGACTACGATGTTGATGGGGTGACCAGTCACCTTGTGTTGATGAGCGCGCTGCGTGATCACTTTGGCGTCGCGGCCGAGCTACTATCCAGCTGGATAGGGCATCGCATCCATGATGGCTACGGCATTTCGCAAAATTTAGTCGATCGGATTTTGTCCGCCCCCGTGCGTCCACAAGTGGTGATCACCGCGGATTGCGGATCCTCAGACCAGGTTCGAATTCAGCAGCTGGCCGAGGCCGGCATTGATGTGATCGTAGGGGATCATCACGCGATTCCAACAGAAGGCATTCCGCAGGCGGCCTTTGCAGTGGTCAATCCCACCCGACCTGATTGCAGTTACCCAGACAAAGCCATCGCCGGCGTCATGGTCAGTTGGTTGATTATGAGCGCTCTGCGGGGCCATTTAATTGCCCAAGGCCGGCTGCCTGCGAACGCTCCCAAGTTGGTGGATTGTCTGGATGCGGTAGCCTTGGGGACCGTGGCGGATTGTGTTGATCTGGGTGGCAGCGCGATTAACCGTGCCATTGTGCGCGCGGGTCTGGGCCAAATTAATCAGATGGCGCGTCCGGCCTGGCGCTCGATGGCGCGGGTCTTGGGGGCGGACCATGCGGTATTTGATGCGGGCACCTTGGGGTTCCAAGTCGGGCCCCGAATTAATGCCCGCGGCCGCATCGATGACCCGATGGCGGCGTTGCATTGGATAATGGCGACGACGGACGCTCAAGCCGATCAACACTTAACTGTGCTCAGTGCCGACAATGAAGAGCGCAAGGCGATCGAGAGGGGCATGGTTCAATCGTGCATGCCAAAGGCCCTTGCCCAGCGTGACACCCATCGATTTGTCGCGGTGGTGGCGGATGATTCCGGGCATCCCGGGGTTCAGGGAATTGTGGCCTCGCGGATTACCGAGCGCACGGGTCTTCCTAGTGTGGTGTTGGCGCCAGCGCAAACACCTGGCGACTACGTTGGATCCATGCGTAGTGTTGCCGGCGTGCATGCCCGCGAGGCATTGCAACAGTGTTCGGAGTGGTTAACTCGTTTTGGTGGGCACAGCGGGGCGGCCGGTTTGAGTTTGCCCAAGGCCCACCTCACCGAATTTGCCCATGCGCTGCACAATGCCGTGGCATCACAAGTTGACCAAGCACCGCAGCCGATTAAGTGGCATGACGGTTATTTGGATCCTGATCGTTTGGGTCCTGAATTGATGGGCGAGATCGGGCAGCTAGAACCTTTTGGTCGCGGGTTTGAGTCTGCCAAGTTCGTAGCGAGTTTTGATGTGGTGTCGGCCAAGGTGGTCGGCAAAGATCCGGTTCACCTAAGCCTAGAATTAGCCTGTAGCGCACGGCAGTTTAGAACGGTGTGGTTCCGAGCATTAACCGAGCCTGGCGCACCGTGGCCGGTGGCGGTAGGTCAGCATGTAGAGCTGCTATGGACTCCGGTGATCGAAACGTTTCGGGGGCAAACCCGCTACGTTCCGCGCATCGAAGGTTTAGTGTCCAACTAGCCTTCTTTGCGGAAGGTGTCCTCAGGCATTTCTACTTCAATTTCTAGTTCGTGTGATTCTTCTGACGTCTCTTCGAGCTCGGCTCGTAAAATCCGTGTACTTGCGTCGGCATCTAATCCAAGACGAACACTTTTTCCGTGAAAGCCAAGAACTTTGACAACCACCCGTCCGCCGTCGATGAAGATACGTTCTCCCATTCGACGAGTTAAAACCAGCATGGTGGGTCTCCCTGTGTGAGGAAATACGTCCTCTGACAGAATCACCATACGCGCTATGAAAGAAAATTACATACTTTAATGGTCGTAGACGCTAAGTTTTTATTGAACTGGCAGTTTGAGTGTGGATCGGTATCCTGCAGTCATGCCAAATAACGACCCCCAACAGGTAAAAAGTCTGGCCCGCGGACTCAATATCTTGCTCGCGCTGGCCCAGCAGCCACACGGCCTTTCCTTGGCGGATTTGTCCCGTGCTATCGACCTGGCGCCCTCGACCGTGCATCGCTTGTTGCAGACGCTGGAATCCTTGCGTTTTGTGCGTGAATCCGCGGCGGGCCTATGGCAGGTCGGCGTCGCCAGCTTCGAGGTGGGATCGGCTTTTTTTGTGGCTCGGGATTGGGTGGGTGATTTACACCCAGCACTGGTCGAGCTGGCGGGCATGGGCGAGACCTCTAACCTAGGATCGTTGGATGGCAGTGAGGTGATTTTCATCAGCCAAGTCGAGTGCCAAGAAGTCATGCGCATGGTAGCGCCCTTGGGTTCTCGGGCGCCGGCTTGGGCCTCGGGTGTCGGCAAGGCCTTGTTGGCCGCGCTGACGCCCCAGCAGCGCCGCCGCCAGCTACCTAAGGAATTGGGCCCTGCGATCACTCCCACGACACTGACGACGCATGCCGCGTTGGACGCTGACTTAGAAGCCGCCAAGACGCGCGGGTATGTGGTCGACCTCGAAGAGCGTAACCCCGGCTTGCGCTGTGTTGCGGCTCCTATTTTTGACGAGTTTGGCGAGGCGCGGGTGGCCATTAGCCTCAGCGGACCGGCCGCTCGAATGACAGATGGCAGGCTCGACGAGTTGGGTATGCAAGTGACCCGACTGGCACATCACTACACCGAAACACTTGGGGGCCGTTGGCCGTCAGATTGGAATCACCCTGCTAAGGACGGCTAGCAGAGGGCACACCATGCAAGTATTAATCGTAGGCGGCACCCGAGGAATCGGGGCGGCGTGGGCAGAGCGCCTGCAAGGCCAGGGCCACGAGGTCTGGGTGGCGGGACGTCAGGCCAGCGGGCCTGGCCAGATCGCAATGGATCTGGCGGATCCCGAGTCCATCACCGCAGGCATCGCCCAAGTGCGTCAGCAGGCGCCTGAGCTGCAGCAAGTCATCAATACCGCCGGTGTATTGCACTGGGATCAGGGGCAACCTGAAAAGTCCCTGCGCCAACTGAACCCACAAGCTGCGCTGTACAGCTATCAGGTCAATGCACTGGGGCCTGCGTTGCTGGCACAGGCGCTGTGGGATGTGATGCGCAAGACCAAGCACTTTAAGTTCGCTTCGTTGTCGGCGCGGGTCAGCAGTATCAGCGACAACCGGCTGGGTGGTTGGCACAGTTACCGCGCCAGCAAGGCCGCGCAAAACATGATGCTTAAAAATGTCGCGCTAGAGCTGGGTCGGGTGAACCCCTCGGCTTGCGTGGCGCTATTGCATCCGGGGACTGTCGATACCGACTTGTCCAAACCGTTCCAGTCACGGGTTCCCAGCGACAAGTTATTTGACGTGCAGCGGGCGGCGGCGCAATTGGATCAAGTGTTGCAGGACTTTGGGCCGGCGGATTCCGGGGTATTGCGCGACTGGGCGGGCGAGGACATCGTTTTTTGAAGCCGTGGTGGGTGTATCTGCTGGAGTGCCAGTCAGGCCGGTTGTACACCGGCGTGGCGGTGGATCCCCAAAAGCGCCTAAGCGCGCACAGAGCAGGTCGTGGGGCGCGATTTACCCGAGCCGATAAGCCTGTGCGCTGTCTGGTGGCAAAAGAGTTTCCAGGACGCAGTGAGGCGCTGAAAGAAGAGTATCGGATCAAGCAGCTTGACCGGGTGGCCAAGCTGGCGTTGATTCAGGTGTGGCAGCACGAGGGCTGCCACGGATTTGAGATCAGTTAACGTCTGGGTTTGCTTTGATTCGGTGGATCGACAAGTCCGCCCCGTTGTATTCCTGCTCTTCGTCCAGGCGTAGTCCCATCAGCATTTTCACGCCACCAAACACGATCGCGCCGCCAATCACAGCGATTGAGACGCCGGCCAGTGTGCCGATGATCTGCGACATCAGGCTAACACCGCCTAGGCCACCCAATGCGGTGCTGCCAAAGATCCCTGCAGCCAAACCGCCCCAGACACCACACAGGCCATGCAACGGCCATACACCCAGTACGTCGTCGAGTTTCTGCTGACGCTGTGACCAGGAAAATAGGAAAACGAACAGGCCACCTGCGATCAGGCCGGTCACTAATGCACCCAGGGGATGCATGATGTCTGAACCGGCGCAAATAGCGACCAGCCCAGCTAAGGGGCCGTTGTGAATAAAGCCGGGATCGTTTCGACCGATGACCAGGGCGGCCAAGGTGCCGCCGACCATGGCCATCAATGAGTTGACCGCGACCAGTCCGCTGATGCCTTCAACAGCCTGGGCGCTCATCACGTTAAAGCCAAACCAGCCCACGATCAGAATCCACGCGCCAAGGGCCAGGAAAGGAATGCTGGAGGGCGCGAAACTGACCACTTTGCCGTCACGAATACGACCCCGGCGACTGCCTAGGAACAGCACCGCCATTAGGGCTAGCCAGCCGCCAACTCCATGCACCACGACCGATCCAGCAAAGTCATGGAAACCTGCGCCGTAGGCGCTCTCTAGCCAGCCTTGAAAGCCGAAGTTTCCATTCCACACGATGCCTTCAAATAGGGGGTAGACCAGCGCAACAATGGTGACGTTGGCCATCATCATCGGCCAAAACGCAGCTCGCTCTGCAATGCCGCCGCTGATGATCGCGGGAATCGCGGCTGCAAAGGTCAGCAAGAAAAAGAACTTGGTCAGCTCGTAGCCATTGTCTGCGACCAGTGAGTCAGCGGAGCCTAAGAAATTAGATCCGTAGGCAATGCTGTAGCCGATCGCGAAGTAAGCCACAGCGGATGCACCAAAATCGGTCAAAATCTTGACCAAGGCGTTGACCTGGTTTTTATGGCGGACGGTTCCAACCTCTAAAAACGCAAAACCGGCGTGCATAAATAGCACCAAAATGGCGCCCATCAAGATAAAGAACGTGTCTGCGCTGGTTGCAAGCAGCCCGACGCGCTCAGACAGTGACGATAAATTACTTTCCATAACCTATTTTCCTTGCGCCATTTTGGTGCGCGTCAATGCAAAACTTCCCTGATCTCGCACTGAAGTTGTGCGAAACAGAATGAAATGGGTAGGGATACAATCCTCGCGCTGGGTTAGCGATTTCTGTGCCAACCTGGTGATTGAAAACTCTAGCGCACGACCCACATCCTTATTCGTGCCAAAGAGGAATGTATGGAATATCTCGCTCGACTCCCCCTGTTTATCCGTGTCGCCAAATTAGGCAGTTTTGCTGCGGTAGCCCGCGAGCTCGACATGACCCCTTCGGCGGTTAGCAAACAAATCCAACGGTTAGAGAGCGAGCTGAACGTTCGCCTGTTCCAGCGGACCACGCGCAAGTTGGTGCTGACTGATGATGGCCAGCGTTTTTTTGACCGATCGGCCGAGTTGATCGAGAGCCTGCAGCAGGCCACCGATGATCTGCAGGACAGCCATGGCAACATCGCCGGGCGCTTAAAGATCTCTGTGCCGATCGCATTGTTGGATTTCGGATTGAATCAGGCATTGGCCCAGTTCGCGCTGGATAACCCGGATCTGGAGCTACAGATCGAGGGCAACGAGCGAGTCGTTGATATGCTCGAAGAGGGTATTGATGTGGCGATCCGTGTCGGGGCTCTAGATGATAGCTCTTTGGTGGCCCGTCAGCTGGCCCCCTCGGCCATGTGGGTGGTGGCAACGCCGGAGTTTGTCGCTCAGCATGGCCCAATCAATACGCCGTCGGATTTACAGGATCTCCCGCTGGTTTCGTACACCGGCAACGCCAAAAACCGTTTTCAATTCAGTCGTGGCGAGCAATGGGTTGAGCAGTCTTTTAATGGACGTATCAGCAGCAATCACGGCGGCTTTATGCGCCAGGCGGTCATCAACGGATTGGGCTTCGCCATCACGCCGACTTTCTTGAGTGCCCGGGCGGTGGAACGCGGCGAGATTGTGCGCCTGTTACCAGATTGGACAGTTCAGCCGGAACGCAAGATATGGGCGGTCTATCCTCACCGACAGCACCTTCCCTCGCGGGTAAGGGCTCTGATCGACCACTTAGTGGGTTGGTTTGAACAATGCGGTACCGATACACGATGAGGTGGAGCTGTGAGCGAGAAGCTAGATGGAAAGAACGTACTGATGATTTCAGCCTATGATGCTGAGATCTCTGCGTACTGGACGGCGCGTCTGCGCGACATGTTCCCCGGCGCTAACTGGAGCGAGGTGGCGTTGGCACCGGACAACTTTTCCTGGCGTGTACGCGGTAATGCGCTGCGCTTTGCACTAGAACATCAAGATCAGCTGGCTCAGTCCTATGATCTAATCTGGGCCACATCGCTGGTCGATCTGGCGACCTTGCGTGGTCTGGTGCCGTCCCTAGCCGCTATTCCTAGCATTGTTTATTTCCACGAAAACCCGTTTGCCTACGCAGACTCGCATCGCACGACCAGTTCGGGCGATGCGCAGGTCACCAGTTTGTATTCGGCCATGGCCGCTGACGCCTGCATCTTTAACTCGCGTCACAACCTTTCCAGCTTTATGTCCGGTATCGCCGCGATGTTGGACAAGCAACCTGACGAGGCGCCTCCCGGCGTTGTGCAATCCTTGTTGGCTAAAAGCCATGAGATTCCGGTGCCACTGAACAGCGATGTGTTCGAGGGCGGGGAGCCTGCCAGCGAACAGGGCAGCCTGCGGATTCTGTGGAATCATCGGTGGGGCTTTGATAAGGGGCCGGATCGTTTGCTGGCATTTATTAGAGCGTTGGATAAGTCCGATCTGGATGCGCGTCTGGTGCTGACAGGGCAGCGGGGGCGTCAAATCCCCAATAGCCTAACCGAGGTGGTCGAGCATTTCGGCCATCGGGTGGCGGTTAATCAATATGAGTCCGACCGCGAGATGTACCGCGCGCGGATGGCCAAGGCCGATGTGGTGCTATCAACGGCTAAACACGATTTCCAAGGGGTCGAGGTGATGGAGGCCGTCGCTATGGGCTGTGTTCCCTTGTTGCCGGATAGACTCAGTTATCCCGAACATTTCCCCGATATGCAGCGCTACCACTCGATTCCTGATGCAGATCAAGAGGCGGTCAATGCTGTCGCAGCCCTTCGCAACTGGCGCGACAATGGGTTTCCAACACTGCCGGATATGACCCACTTTCATATCCAATCGCTTGTTGGTCAATACGAGGCTGTCATAGACTCAGTGGCCTAACCAAGTCTTGAGTATTTGACGATGTTGCAGCCTTTTCACCTAGCCATTCCTGTTGATGATCTTGCTCAGTCCCGCCAGTTTTATGGTCAGGTGATGGGCTGTGCCGAGGGGCGCAGCAGCACGCAATGGATTGATTGGAACTTCTTTGGTCATCAGCTGGTAACGCACGTGGCAGCCAAGGCCGACGCGCATTTCAATGGCGTGGACGGTAAAGCTGTTCCGGTTCCGCATTTTGGCGTGGTGCTAGGTTGGGATGATTGGCACGCGCTGGCCGATCGGTTGAGTCAGGCGGGGTGCGAGTTTGTGATTGAACCCGGCATTCGCTTTGAAGGACTGCCTGGCGAGCAGGCGACGTTCTTTTTGTACGATCCGGCCTTGAACGCTTTGGAATTCAAAGCGTTCAAGGACATGGACCAGTTGTTCGCGACCTAGTGGTCGCGAGCTAGGCTGTCGACCGCAGCCATTGCACTGATATTCACAATGCCACGCACGGTCACCGCACTGGTGGTGATATGAACGGGCATGTCAGCCCCCAGCAGTAGCGGGCCTACGGTGACACCGCCACCCAGCACTTTCAGCAGGTTACGCGCGATGTTGGCAGAATCCAGGTTGGGGAAGGCCAACAGGTTAGCCGTTCCATTCAACATCGACTCGGGCATGATGTCGTCACGGATTTTTTCATCCAGTGCGGCATCGGCGTGCATCTCACCTTCAATTTCCAATTCCGGCGCCTGCTCTCGAATCATTGCCAGGGCACTAGACATGCGCTTGGCGCTTTCATGGTTGGACGAGCCAAAGTTTGAATGGCTGACCAGGGCGGCTTTGGGCTTAATGCCGAACAGCTTCATCTCTTCGCTGGCCAACACGACCGATTCGGTGATTTGTTCCGGCGTGGGCTCGTACGTTACATGGGTATCGGTCAAGAAGAAGGTTCCGCGCGGCAACAGCAACACTGACAGCGCACTCAAATCATCGACACCGGCGCGCTTACCAATCACATCACGTACGACGTCCAGGTGTTTGGTGTAACTACCGAAGGTGCCGCAGACCATGGCGTCGCCCAGCCCCATGCGCAGCGCCATACTGGCCACCAAGGTAAAGTTCGCGCGGATCCGAGCCTGTGCGGCTTTGGGCGTGACCCCGCGGCGCATCATTAGCTTGTGATATTCCACACCCATCTGGGTCATTAAGTCTTCGTTTAGGTAATCGATAATCTCGAAGTCGACACCGGGTTTCAGGCCCAGCCCCATCGACTCGATTTTCTCGGCGATCACCGGGGGACGTCCGACCAATATGGGAGCAGCCAAGCCCTCGGCGATCACGCGCTGGACCGCTTGCAATACCTTGCCTGACTCACCTTCGGCGTAGATCAGGCGGCGTTTGTTTGATTTGGCGCGCTCAAAGACCGGCTTCATCAAAATACCTGAGCGGAACACAAAGCGGTTTAGGCGTTCGCGGTAAGCATCGAAATCCTCGATCGGACGCTTGGCGACGCCGGACTCCATTGCAGCTCGGGCGACCGCGGTTGCGATCTCGACGATTAGGCGTGGGTCGAAGGGCTTGGGGATCAAGTTGTCACGGCCAAAGGTCAGGCTTTGATCGCCGTAGGCGCTGGCCACCTCAGCACTCGGCGGTGCCATCGCCAGATCTGCAATCGCCCGTGCACAGGCGACTTTCATCTCTTCATTAACCGTTGTGGCACCCACGTCCAGAGCCCCGCGGAACAGGAAGGGGAAGCACAGCACGTTGTTGACCTGGTTGGGGAAGTCGCTGCGTCCGGTGGCCACGATGGCATCCGGGCGCGCTTCGCGGGCCAGGTCAGGCATAATTTCGGGGGTTGGGTTGGCTAGCGCGAACACCACTGGCGCGTCGGCCATGGTCTTCAGCATCTCGCCAGTGACAATGCCCGGAGCTGAGCAGCCTAGGAAGGCGTCTTTGCCGACCATGGCCTCTTGCAAGGTGCGGGCGTCGGTATCCTGCGCAAAGATTTCTTTGTAGGGATCCATCAGCGTTTTGCGGCCGGTGTAGACCACACCTTCCACATCACACACGGTGATGTTCTCGCGACGCATGCCCAGTGATACCAACATGTTTAAGCAGGCGAGGGCGGCCGCGCCAGCGCCTGCGGCGACCAGCTTCACTTCTTCAATGGGTTTGCCGGCGACACGGAATGCGTTTAGGAATGCAGCCGACACCACGATGGCGGTGCCGTGTTGATCATCGTGGAAGACCGGAATGTTCATCCGCTCGCGCAGACGCTTTTCGATCTCAAAGCACTCAGGGGCCTTGATGTCTTCTAAGTTGATCCCGCCAAAGGTGGGCTCCAACACCGCCACCGCATTGCAGAACTCATCCACATCGGTGGTGTCCACCTCGATGTCAAAGCAGTTAATGCCGGCAAATTTCTTGAACAGAACGGCTTTACCTTCCATCACCGGCTTCGATGCCAGTGGGCCGATTGCGCCCAGTCCTAACACCGCAGTTCCGTTGGTAATAACACCGACTAGGTTGCCTCGTCCGGTCATCTGGGCGGCGGCTGCCTCGTCCTCGACAATCGCCTCGCAGGCGTGCGCAACGCCCGGGCTGTAAGCCAGCGCCAGGTCTCGCTGTGAAGTCATGGGCTTGGTGGCAGTGATCTCTAATTTACCGGCGGGTTCCTGGCTGTGATAGCGAAGTGCGGCTTCTTTAAACGAGTCAGACATGGTGTCGGGGCGGCCTTTTTTTGTGAGAAATATGACGCTACGCAGTGTACTCTCCCATTCTTTGATTGTCTTAGGATGGGACAGGGTGATTACACGAAAGTTAGGCCTTACCGTAGGCTTTGCGCTGGTTGTCGGCGCGTTTATCAGTATTTTCTTGCCAGAGAATGAAGAAAAAGCGATCGAAAAGCTGTTTAACGAAGTGAATTTCCAAGGATCGGAGTTGCGTGTCGCCAGTGAGCGCCTCGTCATGACCCGCGAACGTCTAGACGCAGGGCAGGGAATTTTGGCTGAGCAGCCCGTGCTGAAAGCCGAGGCAGATCAGCTAGTGCCTCAGATTGATCAGCAACTGGGGCAGGTGGTCGAGTGGGTCGTTGAGTTTGGCTCGCCTCCGCAGGATTCACGTAAAGAGTGGCTGATCACCCAGCGCGAGCGGGTAACGCAGCTGCTGGAAAGCACTCAAACAATCGATCGCAAAGGTCGGATATTGCTAGGCGATCCGGGCGCTAACTAGTAAACTTTGGCCGCAAATTTGCAAGGACTTTGCCCAGATGAGCCAGCGCTACCGCTTCAGTTATGCCGACATTCACCACACGCTCGGCCTAGCCGCGCAAGAGGTGATCGAGTCGGGTTTAGAGTTTGACTATATCTTGGCGATTGGCGGCGGCGGTTATATTCCCGCTCGTATCCTTCGTACCTATCTGAATCGCCCTATTTTGGCGGTAGCATTGGCTCGCTATCGTGACAATGGCCCTGCGCTGGACGTTCCGTTAAAGCTGCAGTGGACCGAGGGCTTTGCCAATGAGATCAAAGGTAAGCGCTTGTTGGTGGTCGACGAGGTCGACGACCAGCGCACCACCTTGGCGTGGACCCTGAACGAGCTGCAAAAAGAGGCGCCTGCCGCGATGTCAGTGCTGGTTCTGCACGACAAAAACAAAGTGAAAAACGCCGACTACCCTGAGTTTTTGCAGCGTGTATTTGTGGGTCAGCGGATTGAAGACGTCTGGGTCGAATATCCTTGGGATGCCTTGGATATCTACGCTCACGAAGAGACCGCTAACGGTCTAATCGAAGTCAACGATCCTTACGGAAGCCACTAAATGCCAGCCGCACTGACCTTTCTACTCAGCTTTCAATTGTTGGGGTTGGTGTTGGTGTCGGCGCTTGGCCTGGCCATCCCCGAGCCGGTCATCGGCTTGATCTTGATGTTCGCCTGGATCCATTTGAAATTTCCGATGCCTCAAGAGCTCGGCGTGTTGTGCGAGGGGCTGCTGAAGCACCTGTCGCTGTTGTTCGTGCCCGCGGCGGTGGGTCTGATTACCTACACCGATTTGTTGTCGCAGCATTGGGTGCCGGTGCTTTTGGCGCTGTTGATCTCAACTCCTTTGTCGATTGCGGCCGGTGCTTGGACCTTTTCAAAGCTAGCTAAATCCATGGACTTGCCGCCCGAGGGTGAAGAGGTCAAGAAAAATGGATAGGGCGCAGTTGTGGGTGTACCTGGCCGAGCAGCCCTTGCTGTGGCTGACGGTGACACTGATCGCGTACATGATCGGACACTATGCCTTTGTGCGCTCCGGTAGCCGCGCGGTGGTGAATCCGGTTGCCATTGCAGGTCTGATCTTGGCGGGGATTCTAACCGTCACAGGCACGCCCTACGCCGAGTATTTCGAGGGTGCCCAGTTCGTTCATTTTTTGTTAGGCCCGGCCACGATCGCACTGGCCTGGCCGCTCTATCAGAATTTCAGTCGCATTCGACGCTTGATTCTGCCGATGCTGGTCGCGTTGATTGTCGGATCCTTAGTCAGTGTGGGCTCCGCTGTTGCGATCGCCTACTCGCTAGGTGCACCGGATCAGGTGTGGTTGTCTGTCGCGCCGAAATCCGTGACCAGTCCAATTGCAATGGGTGTGGCGGAAAAAATCGGTGGACTGCCGACGTTGACGGCCGGTCTGGTGATTATGACGGGCATTATCGGTGCGATTTTCGTCTCGCCCCTGCTGAACATTATGAAGATTAACGACTGGCGCGCCCGAGGCATGTCAGTGGGCGTTGCGGCTCACGGCATCGGAACCGCACGAGCCTTTCAGGTTAGCCCCGTGGCCGGTGTGTTTGCTGCCACCGCGATGGTGCTGAACGCTTTGATTACTGCATTGGTGGCCAGCTTGCTGGTGACCGTCTAAGGAGATCTGATGACTACGCTTACCATTCGCCGTCCCGATGATTGGCACGTGCACCTACGTGATGACGAGATGTTAGAGCAGGTGCTGCCCTATACCGCGGCGCAGTTTGCCCGCGCGATCATCATGCCGAACCTCAAACCGCCGGTGATCAATGCCGAATTGGCGGCTCAATACCGCGACCGGATCCTGCGCGCACTGCCTGAGGGGGTGGACTTCACACCCCTGATGACCGCATATCTGACCGACACCACGGATCCGGCAGAGCTGCAGGCCGGCTTCGAGTCGGGTGTACTGACGGCCGTTAAGTTGTATCCGGCCAATGCCACGACCAACAGCGCCGCGGGCGTCAGCAGCATCGACAAGATTCGGGGCTGTTTAGATGTGATGCAGCGCATCGGCATGCCGCTGTTGATCCATGGCGAGGTGGTTGATCCGTCCATCGATATCTTTGATCGCGAAGCGGTATTCCTAGAGCGCACGCTTGAACCTATGTTGGCGGACTATCCAGATTTGAAGGTCGTGCTAGAGCACATCACCACCGCCAACAGTGTGGATTTTGTGATGTCCCGTCCCAAGAACCTGGCCGCGACGATTACCGTTCATCACCTGCAGATCAACCGTAACCATATGTTGGTGGGCGGAATTCGTCCGCATTACTACTGCCTTCCGATCGTTAAACGTGCCACACATCAACAGGCATTGCGCAAGGCTGCCACCAGCGGCGACTCGCGCTTTTTCCTAGGTACCGATACGGCACCGCACCCAATCGGTGCCAAGCACAGCGCCTGCGGTTGCGCAGGTGTGTTTACCGCGCCCTGTGCCCTGGAAAGCTACGTCCAGGTGTTCGAGGAAGAGGGTGCGCTGGACAAATTTGAGGCCTTTGCCTCGCTCAATGGTCCCGCGTTTTACGGCTTGCCGGTCAATGAAGACACTATCACGCTGGAAAAGCGTCAGTGGAAAATGGGCGGCGACATTGGAGACGGTGACGAGGCCATTCGTCCCTATCGCATGGGTGAGTCACTGGCCTGGGCGATTGTATAGGGCTGCAACGTCAGCCCT
>CBFHLC010000016.1:0-37467 GCA_965656605.1 Litorivicinus sp.
TGCGCGACAACAACCTGCGTGCCGACGCGTCGATTGAGGGCATGGCTGGACTGCGACCGGCCTTTGATAAAGGCGCTGGGAGTTTGACAGCTGGCAATTCAACCCCGCTCACCGACGGGGCCAGTGCGATCTTGCTGGGCACGATCGAATGGGCCGAGGCGCGGGGGCTGCCGGTGCTCGCCAAACTGTCCGCCGGTCAAACCGCAGCCAATGACTTCGCATCGGGGGAGGGTTTGCTGATGGCACCCACCCAGGCTGTCAACACCTTATTGTCACGTCAAGCTTTACGCCTTCAGGACTTTGATTTTTATGAGATTCATGAGGCCTTTGCTGCACAGGTGCTGTGTACATTAAAAGCTTGGAAGGACGCCGAGTATTGCCGTTCCATAGGCGCGTCAGACGCCCTGGGAAGCATTGATATCAGCAAGATCAATGTCATGGGATCTTCACTGGCACTGGGTCATCCGTTTGCTGCCACCGGCGCCCGTGTGCTGGGGGCGGCCGCGCAGCTGTTAGCGCAAAAAGGATCCGGGCGATCCTTGGTCAGTGTGTGTACTGCAGGCGGGATGGGGGTGGCGGCTGTGTTGGAGCGCTAAAGCGCGCGAAGCAGGGCGCACACCACCGTGCCCACAGCCATGGCCACGACGGTCTTACGGGTGGTTGCCATCACCAAGATGGCGGCCGCCACGCCAGCGCGCATGGCCCAATCACCTTCCCACACATAAGGTGCCACCAACGCCACTAAAACCGTGTTTGCCATGCCGTTTAAAAATAGTGTGACCTTGGGCGTCAGCGGCACAAAACGCATCGCCCAGACGCCCAAAATGCGGGTCAGTACGGTCGCAACGGTCATCACCGCCACACCGATGATCATTTAGATTCACCTTGAATGACGTTCAAAAACCCGCCAACCAAGGCACCCACGATCACATGCCAGTTACCGGGGAAGCTCCAATACCAGAGCATTGATGCCATTGCGGCGCCAACAAAGGGCAGGATGCTGGCGCGTCCCTTGAATACCGAGACGATCATGACGCTAAAGAAAATCGGCATCAGGGCATCAAACCCAAATACGGTGGTATCGCCCAATACCGAACCAAACACCACACCGATGGCCGTACCGATCATCCAGGTTAGCCAAATCAGCCAACCACCCCCAATCATCAAGGCAATCCGACGGGCCCGATCGGGTTCGGTTTGCATCATGGCGTAGGGCGCATCAGTCATCACCAACACACTGAACAGCTGGCGCAAAGGGCTTTGATCTTTGATGTCTAAATAGAATGTCGTGCCCATCAGAATATGACGAGCATTCACCGCAAAGGTAATCAAAAACAACGCCAGATAATCCATCTGGCCGCCCCATAATTCCAGTGATGCGAATTGCGAGGCGCCGGCAAACACGATGCCCGAGAGGGCATAGGTCAGCCCATCTGACAGACCCGCGTCTTTGGCGGCAACACCCCATGCAATACCAAAAGCAATCACCATGGCGCCCACCGGCAAAAGCCGAAAGGCGCCCTCTAGCTGACTGCCTGGACGCATCAGGCCTTGTCTTCCAACTCTGCCCATTGCTCAAACGCAGTCTCAAGCGCTTGCTCGGCCTGAGCCAATTCAGCCTGCAACACCGTGACCTGATCAGGTTTATCTTGATACAGCTGCGGATCAGCCAGCTGTGTTTGAACTGCCTCGATGGTCTTCTCCAACTCGGCCATGGTATCCGGCAGGCTCTCAAGCAGGCGTTGCTCTTTAAAAGACAGCTTCACTTTCTTTTGAGCAGGCTTGGCCTTGGGTGCATCGGTATGCACCAGTGCAGGCTTTTTAGTGTTGCTTGATTCGCTTGGACTGGGTCGCTGGCGCAACCAATCCTCGTAACCACCGATGTATTCGCGAACTGTCTCGTCCTCGAAACTCCAGCAATGGGTGACCACGTTATTAATAAAGGTTCGATCGTGGCTAACCAGGAATAGGGTGCCGGTGAAATCCACCAACAAGGATTCCAGCAACTCGAGCGTTTCAGCATCCAAGTCGTTGGTCGGCTCGTCCATCACCAACAAGTTGGCAGGGCGAGTAAACAGTTTTGCCAACAGCAGCCGGTTCCGCTCGCCACCGGACAATTTGCTGATCGGTGCCCGAGCACGTTCCGGAGAGAACAAGAAGTCCTGCATGTAACCCATGATGTGCTTGGTCTGCCCATTGATAGTCACGCTATCACTGCCGCCCGAGACGTTATCCAACGCGGATAAATTCGGATCTAACTGGCCCCGCAGCTGATCGAAATAGGCCACCTCTAACTGGGTTCCCATTTCAACCTCGCCGTGGGTGGGTTTATCGTGGCCGAGCAACACCCGCAACAAGGTCGACTTGCCGGCACCGTTGGGGCCTAGGATGCCGATCTTGTCACCGCGTTGAACATCCAATTCAACGTTCTTAAACAGCGCGCGATCCGGAAACTCATAACCCAAATTCGTCGCGCTCAGGACTTGTTTGCCCGACTTCTGCCCTTGATCCAAGCTCAGTCGCGCAACACCGGACTGCTCGCGTCGTGCCATGCGCTCTTTGCGCAGGGCTTGCAGTGCACGGACGCGCCCCTCGTTACGGGTACGCCGAGCTTTGATGCCCTGACGTATCCAGGTCTCTTCCTGAGCCAGCTTTTTATCAAACTGAGCATTTTGTTCGGCCTCGACATCCAGGCGCTGAGCTCGCCGCTCGGCGTATTGCTCGTAACGGCAGTCGTAGCTGTACAGATGTCCTCGATCCAGCTCGACAATGCGCCGGGCCACGGCCTGCAAAAACGCACGATCGTGGGTAATCAGGATCAGGGTTCCAGCATATTCAGCCAGGAATTCCTCTAACCACTCCACGGCGGCGATGTCCAGATGGTTAGTCGGCTCGTCTAACAGCAACACATCCGGCTCAGACACCAAGGCTTGAGCCAGCAGGACCCGGCGTTTCATACCGCCGGATAACGATTCAAACGCGGTTTCGCCATTCAACTTCAGGCGCGACAGGACTCGCTCGATCCGGTTTTCAACACTCCAGGCGTCTGCGCTGTCCATTGCTGTTTGCGCATGTCCTAGGGCTTCAAGTGCTTGTTCCGTCGGGTCCGCATTCACCGCATCCAAAGCCGCGTGATAGGCCTGCAAACACGCGCCCACGCCCGGCAGACCACTGGCAACGACGTCGCTGATGCTGCCGACCAAATCCCGCGGGACCTCTTGAATGAGCGACGCGACTCGAATACCTTGCTGGGTCTCGATCACGCCCGCGTCCGGCTTCAATTCGCCTTTTAGCAGGCGGAACAGTGTGGATTTCCCCTCACCGTTTCGACCAACCAGCCCGACCTTTTCGCCGGCGTGTAATTTGAAGTCTGCGCTACTGAATATCTGCGGCCCGCCCAATGAAAGTTGGACGCCGCGAAGGGTAATTAATGCCATAGGCGCGCAGGCTACGGCAGGGCGCCAGACAACGCAATCGACAATAATATAAGAGAACACTATGCAAGGATTTGACGAGCGCTGGAGCGATCCGGTCGACTACATTTTGGGCATCACCAAAGCCATCTGGGAAGACCGCGGTGTCGATACGCTGGATCACTACTACGCCCCAGATATCGTGGTTCGCTCACCAGCCAGCGTCGTGGTCGGAAACCAAGGTATCAAAGCGGCAACAATGGCCACTCTGGCGGAGTTTCCTGACCGCGAGCTGTTAGGTGAAGACGTCATTTGGTGCCCAGCGGGCAGCGGATTTTTAAGCTCCCACCGACTGATCAGTACCGCAACCCACACCCATCCAGGTGTTTACGGAGAGCCCACCGGCCAAACCTATGCTTATCGGATTTTGGCGGACTGTTTTTGCGAAGACGATCAAGTCAAAGATGAATGGTTGGTGCGAGATCAAGGGGCCATCACGCGACAGATGGGCATCGAGCCCAAGCAGTTCGCAGCCAACCTAATCGAAAACGAGGGTGGGGCAGAGCACTGCGTCAAGCCGATGACACCACACAACGACGTTGCCGGCGTTTATCACGGCCGCGGAAACGATCATGTTCTAGGCCAACGATTAGCCGATCTGATCAGCGCCTTGATGCAAGGTGGATTCCATGCCATCCCTAAGGAGTACGACCGTGCCGCTCAGCTTGAATACCCCGGTGGGCAGAGCGCTCAAGGCTGGCGTGCCGCAGACAATTTCTGGATAAGCTTGCGCAGCGCATTCCCCAGCGCCACGTTCAGCATCGATCATCAAATCGGCCAAGAGTCGCACCTGATGCCGCCGCGAGCTGCCGTGCGTTGGTCAATGCACGGTCAGCACACCGGATGGGGCCGCTTTGGAGTACCCAGTCACGCTGAGGTTTATATCATGGGTATTACCCACGTCGAATTCGGACCCCACGGCATTCGCCGTGAGTGGACCCTGATCGACGAGACGGCCATTTGGAAACAGATACTGCTGCAGACTGGCTGATATGAATCTAGAACAGATCACTGAACAACACATTGTCGATTTTCAACGCGATGGCGCGGTCTGTATTCGCGGCTTATTTGAGCCCGACGAAATAGACCGGTTGCGGCAGGGCATCGATTACAATCTGTCCCACCCCAGCCCGCGGGCTAAAATCGCCAGTCACCCGGATGATCCAGGGCGTTTTTTTGAAGATTTCTGCAACTGGCAGGACATCCCAGCCTATTCAGCCTTTGTGAACACGTCTGGCTTGGGGCACCTGACCGCGCAACTGATGCGAAGCCACAGCAGTCGTTTCTATCATGACCATGTGCTGGTCAAAGAGGCCGGCACACGCCAAACCACCCCATGGCACCAAGATCAGCCGTACTACAACATCTCGGGCCGACAGAACTGCAGCCTGTGGTTGCCCGTCGATCCGGTCCCAGCCGAATCCACTTTGGAGTTCATCAAGGGTAGCCATAACGGGCCGTGGCTGATGCCCCGGACCTTTATGGACAATCAGGCCAAGTGGTTTCCGGAGGGTTCACTGCAAGAGCTGCCGGATATCGAATCTGATCGCGACGCCTTTGAAATTTTAGGCTGGGCGATGGAGCCGGGTGATGCTGTTTTCTTTCATATGCTGACATTGCATGCTTCAAAAGGATCCAGCACCCAGCGTCGCGTATTCAGCGCTCGCTTCGTCGGTGATGACGTACGGTTTGCGAAACGTGATTGGCGGACTTCGCCACCGTTTGAAGAGATTGCAGGGCAGATCGTGGATGGCCAGGCACTGACTCAATCATGCTTCCCAAGGCTGATCTAACTCAGCCTCGACAAGCAGGATTTAACATAATATATATTATGCGACATGAAAGATTCTTAGCTTGCTCGACGCTGGGGGGTCTGAGATTGCTCCCATCGCTCAAATGCATCTTTAACTTCAGAGATATCACCTAAGCGATAAACAGTGGCACTGAGACGGTTTAATGACGGTGTAAATCCGCCTAGTGTGAGCTCGCGACATTCCTTTGCGACCACCTTGCAGATGACTGGGTTGCGTTGCATTGTTGACTCCTCGACTATCCTTGTCTTAAACCTAGTTAACATTCACGGTGGTCTAAATCCCATTCGACCTTGGAATAACAAACTGTGACGCAGATCAAACGCCATCTATGACAACTGTGCAGATCCGTCCGGCACTGGCCGCAGATTTTCGAGCCATTCAGTCGATCTACGCCGATGAGGTCTTAAACGGCATCGCGACTTTTGAAGAAATTCCACCGAGTATCGACGAGCTTACACAACGCTGGTCCTCGATTATTGATACGGGTTTACCGTTTTTAGTCGCGACCCTAGAGCAGAAGTTGGTGGGGTTTGCCTACGCGTCGCCATATCGATTCAAGCCGGCTTATCGATTTACCATCGAAAGTTCGGTGTATGTCAGCCACGATCATCGGCATCAAGGAATTGGGCAGCGACTGATGCAGCACTTAATCAAAAGCTGCTCGGATCGGCAGCAAATGATCGCAGTCGTCAGCGATAGTGAAAACCCAGCGTCGATTGCATTGCATCAATCACTGGGCTTTGTGAAGGTTGGGCGCCTGGAACGGGTCGGCTTTAAACATGACCAATGGATCGACACCCTGTTACTGCAGCGATCGCTGCCCTAGCCCGGCAAGGTTCCGCGATTCAACGGCCACGGCGTTAATTCCCGCATGCGCTCAAACACGTCAACACCCAGCTGGTGGTAAACATCTAAGATATCCACCAGAACCCAGTTTTCGCGGATCTTATCGCCCTCGCAACGCCAAAAATCCAAGGATTTCATGGTGATGTCCTTGCCTGGCGGCACGATGCCCATAAACCCATCACCGGACACATTCATGTACATGTTCGGCCAGCCGGTCACGCCCACGTAATCACCATCTCCGAACAACGCTATCGAGCCGGGAATGCTGCCACGATTGGGCATGGCTTTAAGGAATGGCTTCTGGTGCCAGTGCCGAAAGCCCTGAATGCCACGGTTGGTACCGATACCGACAGGTCCGTACCAGTTCATTTTCTCGTGCCAGTAGTCCTCAAGGCCCATCGCCTTGACGCCCTCTTTGTCGTGCTTTTGCAAACCGTTAAGCATCTGGTAGACCAAATCGTACGCGGCCTGGCTACGCAGCTCGTCGCGCTCACCCTGAATCAAACCATCTTGAGTGGCCGGTGCAGGCGCCTGCCAGAACTTACCGAGCTGCGGCGCCATGGGCCAAACGCCCGCCTGAACCATGACTTCTGGGATGTCCCACAGCGCATGCATCTCGACCACCTGGCCATTCTCGAATCGAAAGAACTCATGAAACCGCATGGCCACCTGATGTCCGGTCGGTGGAATGTCGAGCCATGGATGCAAGAAAACCCCGGTATAGTGCCCCCCTGCTCCGGCCCAATCCTGCCCTTCAGGGGTCGGCCCGGCGACTCGGATAAAATCACGGCGCTCAAGATCCGGCCAACTCGCCTGCAATTTCAGGATGCACTCGATTAAAAAGTCAGGGCCGGTGCCGCTGCCAAAGGGATGCGGCAAATGAACCACCGCATCGGAGGCAAATAACTGGCGGACAACCGAATTAAGAGCGACCTCGTCGAAGTCATAAAGGGTCTGCGAGAATTGTTGGATGGCCGATCGGTATGTTTTGTAGGTCATTGTAGTTTTCTATCATATGGATTTGATTTGAAAGGTTGTGACAATCGCCAACTGCCCATACTGTTCCCTGGCTCAACCCACAATTAGGAAATTATCATGGCACAAGGCAAAACACTCCCCGTAGTGACATTCCACACGCGCGTTCGTGACGAATCAATCGGCGGTGACAACCCCTTCCGTTGGCAGGACGTTAGCTCTGAAGAGCTGTTCGGCAGCGAATCGAACTCACGTCGCGTGATCCTGTTCAGTCTACCTGGCGCGTTCACACCTACGTGCTCTACCTACCAGCTGCCCGGCTTTGAAAAGCACGCTGCAGACTTCGCTGCTGCCGGCATCGACGACATTTACTGCCTAAGCGTTAACGACACATTTGTCATGAACGCTTGGGCGCGTGGCCAAGAGTTGAAAAACGTAAAAGTCGTTCCTGATGGCTCTGGCGAATTCACCGAAAAAATGGGCATGTTGGTCGACAAAGACAACCTAGGTTTTGGTAAGCGCTCATGGCGATATGCTGCCGTCATCAAAGACGGTGTCGTAGAAGCTTGGTTCGAAGAGCCCGGTAAGTCAGACAACCACCCTGAAGACCCTTACGGTGTTTCTTCTCCTGAAACACTGCTGGAATACGTCCAGAAGTAATTCGATGCGGGGTCAAGTCACTGACTTGGCCCCAGCACGTTTTCTAAGGTGGCCAATGACTGCGCCACGCTCTCTCCTTCTTGTAACACTCCGCGCACGCGATGCTGCGAATCCATTACCAATACGCCCGCCGAATGATCTACCAAATAATCAGGCCCCTGTGTCTTTTGAAAGTAGATCGAATACTCGCCCTTTAACCGTTCTAGCTGAGCCGTTGTGCCTGTAACCGCCCATATCGATGGATCAAAGTACGCCACATATTGACCAAGACGCTCAAGCGTATCGCGCTCTGGATCAACACTGACAAACACCGCCTGCAATGGCGAGGGATACGCCTCTAAAACCGCTGCAACATGCGCCAATGTGGTCGGACAGATATCTGGGCAGTAAGTGTAGCCAAAGGTGATCAAGTAAGGCTGATTCGCCAATGCCTGCTGGCTGTCGATCAAGACCCCGTCGCTACGGGTGAGCTCAAATCGCTTTGAGCCCTCAGGCAGATACGACGCCCCCCACAAACCCAAAGCGAACGCGAATAGCACCCCAAGAATCCGATACAACGTGCTCATCAGTGCTGGTGCGCTTTAATCGTCCGAACATCCGCCTGAACCGGATAGCGAATGCCCTGCCGGTCAATCAAGACGAAATCGGCTTGTTCGCCGTGCTTTACCGGGTCTTTTAAGCCGAGAAACATTACGTGCAACCCCCCCGGCTTAAGCTGGACCGCACCCGACGCCGGCACCGTGATGGCATCAACTTGGCGCATTCGCATAACACCATCCTCATTGAGGTGCGTATGCAACTCGACGCGCTGAGCAATATCGGACTCAGCGGCGATCAAATCAATATTGCGATCCGTATTGTTATGAATTTTCAAAAACGCTGCGGTGTTGGGTGCACCGGGAATTGATTCGCGAATGTGAGCGTCACGTATCGTCAAATCTGCAACAGCAGGCATGCACAGGGCCGCTAGAAATATAGCAAGAATTCTCATTAGATTTTCCTTAAAAGCAATTGATAAATATAAATTTAGCAATTCAGCAAAGGCGGATCTCGAGAACTGGGTATGACGCCGAGCGGACTAAACTCAGACACTGAATAAGACAATGAAGCGCCGTGCTTAACCAGCGGCAGATCCTGCGACACCGATACCACCGCCGGATCCGCCACACAATCGCACTGAGCTTGATCCGGATCCACGACACGGGCTTGATGAGCATCCAGCCAGATCCATTCGACCTGCTGATCCACACAGATCTGGTGTAAATCCAACCCCAGGCGCGCCATCGCCGGCGCGTTCTGTGCGATCAGAATCAGTGCAATAAAAAGCGATCGGATACCCATCTCGAAAGTCTAACCAATGCGGTTGCCCCGCACCAGACTCCCTCGCTATCCTGCGGCGTCGTCTACCCAACAAGGATCCCACTTGATACCCGTCATTTGCGCAAAAAATACCGATCGGTGGGTTGAACAACTTAATCGAGCCGCCGGACAGACCCGTTATCAAGCTGGGCTAGTTAAGGACGCCCGCGTGGCAGTCTTTAGCGGAGATTGCAGCGAGCAGCTAGCCTCGATGCCGAATTTGGAGTGGGCCCACTGCACCTACGCAGGCGTTGAACAGGCCCTGGCTCACAGCAGCGTTCCGATCGCACGCCTGATCGACCCTCAACTATCCAAGCGCATGTCCCAGTCAGCACTGGCTGCTTGCCTAGATTACTGCCAACACGGACAGACCTACCGCCAGCAACAAGCTCACAGTCAATGGCAGCCTCATACCCAGCGACTCGCCGAAGAAGTTCAGGTGCTGATTTTGGGCTCGGGCGAGTTAGGACAGGCCGCCGCTCGAGTCTTAATAGCTGCCGGATTCAAAGTAGCCACCCACAGCCGCCGCGCCAAGGCACTACCTTGGCCGCACTTCTCTAAACTGGGAGTCGAAGTCGTTGGCGGTGCAGATATCGTAATCAACCTGATGCCGGATACCCCTCAAACACGGGGCTTCATCAACACCAATTTTCTATCGCAAATGAAAAGCACCGCTGCGCTGGTGAATTTTGGTCGGGGAAGCGCCGTGGTCACGGCTGATCTCCTAGCCGCGTTAGATAGCGACGCACTTGGCTATGCATTGCTAGATGTGTTTGCCAAAGAGCCGCTGGATGCCCACGACCCGCTATGGCGTCACCCCAAGGTTCAGATCTGGCCGCATGTATCGGCAACCACCCAGATCGATACGGCCGCTCGAATGATTAACGCTCATATCGAGCGTTTTTTAAACGACGCGACGTGGCCACCCTTGGTTGATCGAAATCGGGGTTATTAGTCCCAGGCTTGGGATTGGCTTTGGTTAACCCAGCGTTGCTCAATGTGATGCTGCTCGTTCAACCGCCAGGTCGCAACGTAGCCTGCTTGCTGCCACGTATCAACGCTTAACCCGACACTGCTTGCAGCCTCAAGATGGGGTCCGCTGGCGACCCAGGGACTGTCGATCGCAGTATCGCTGGACCATCGAACCACCAAGTGCGGTAACGGGCCTGCCTCGGCAAGATCCAGATGCGCCTGACAGGCTTGCGCACACTCGGGGCCCACAAAACTGACCTGCCAGGCCTGGTTCGATAACGCACGCGAATCGAACTGCCCATTACCTGTCGGTAAGTTGACCACAATCGGCGGAAACAGGTTGGGGGCCAATGCGTGACAAATCGGCAGCAATTGATCCTTTTTGAGGTACGAGCCCCCTAGGACTCCAGCACCGAGGCTGGTCGCGATTAGCGCCAACCAAACCATGTCTTGTCGTTTCATACCCCAATGCTACCGGAACACTGCCCAAAATGCGGCACAGTCCGTATCTACCGCGCTGAATATCTTGATAATTAGTTCAGTAGTTACCGAGGTTGGTTGTGATTAAAACAAAAGAGTGGCTGTTATCACTGTGCGTCATTCTCGCCAGTTTGGCTGTGTCCAGCTTTCTAAGCTCTGGCGTACAGCAGCGTCTGCTGCAGACTGATGCCCGCCTTGTTGATAGTTTGTTCGCGCGCTTTCAGGCGGATTTACGTGAGCGAGAATTCGCGGTTGAGCAAATCGCCAACGCCTGGTCGTTAATCCAATCCCCAGATAATGACAGCTGGCAACTACTGACCGAGCTTTATCTAACCGAGTATCCCGAATCACCTGGCTTGGTTTGGGCTCCTCTGCTTGCTCATTCTGAGCGGGCCGAGTTCGAGACAACTCACTTTTCGGGTTATAAAAGCATTAACGCCATACAGGACAATGCACCACCGAGGGTGTCACCAGAAAAGAGACGATACGCGCCGATTCAATTCTTTGGCGGGCGCGGTGATACCGTTAATAATCCGGCCATAGGTTTGGACTTACTCAGCGAGACCTCGCGTCGGCTGATGCTGGAGCGCTCTGAAGGATCTCGAAAGACGGTGTTCAGCCAGCCGATCAGTTTGATTTCGCATCGAGATCAGCCTGCCATCTTGATCTCTAACTGGGTCGAAACCACTCGAAAAGCGGGCTTCGTGTCTGGCGCCTATCTAACTCAGCCGATGATCGCGCGCACACTCGATGCATCCAGCTTTAGTGGTCAGCTGTGGATTCAGGATTCGGCCACCCCCGATTTGCTGATCTACCCCGGGGGATCGGCCCGAGACATACCAGCAAGGCCCGCCCGTAGTCAGACCCGCTACCAACAATCAATCTCTACAGGCGGTCGCAATTGGCAAGTCACCTTGGATCGCCCGTCACCTACGCTTCCGCTGTGGCCCCACTCCATATGGATTATCACATTATTCGCTGTCAGCGCCCTGCTGATTTATCTGTGGCGCTTTCGTCGATCCGAAGCCCAATACGAGACACGCCTTGACCAAGCCACCCGTGCACTAACCGACACCAACTTGGCATTGACCAACAAAAACCGCGAGCTGGAATCCTTTGCCTATGCTGCCAGCCATGACCTTCAGGCGCCCTTGCGTGGAATTCGCAACATTACACAGTGGTTGGGTGAAGATCTGCCGCCTAACCAAATCAGCAACGAGGTGTCGGATTATTTAGTTCGCCTGGACACCTTGTCGCAAAAAATGAGTGGGATGGTGTCGGGGCTTTTGACTTACTCCCGTGCGGGTGAGGCCTGCGAGCCGAACCAGTGGGTTGAGCTGGACTCACTAGTTAGCCGAATCCGCCAAGAAAAAAACCTAAGCGGTGTACACTGCCGCAGCACCGCCGCCATGAACACCCAAGCCTGTCATTTGGCCTCGGTGCTGGGCGTGCTGCTTGAAAACGCCATCAAGCATAACGACAACAACGAGCCCCAAGTCTGGATCATTCAAGACGAGGGGCACCCCAACTGCATCTGGATCTGCGACAACGGCTCCGGCATCGCCGCGCACCAATCCGACCGCGCGTTTGAAATTTTCCAAACCCTTAAACCCGGACCCAGCGATCAAGTCGCCGGCATGGGCTTGGCGATTGCTCGAAAACTGGTGCGTAGCGTTGGCGGAACGTTAGAAATCAAACCCTATCAGGACTTCACTGGCGCTTGTTTCGAGCTGTACTGGCCCTGTGACACTCAAGGAAAAGCTCTATGAAGAAAGAGACGACGTTTTTATTGGTCGAGGATGACGAAGTCGACATCATGGCAATGAAACGAGCCTTTAAAAAACACAAAATCGCGAACGATCTTCTGATTGCCCAAGATGGCATTGAAGCACTCGAGATTCTGCAGGGTTGTCACCCGACTCAGCCACGCCCCTCCTCGGCCATCGTGCTGCTGGATTTGAATATGCCTCGTATGAACGGGCACGAGTTCTTAAACGCCATTCGCGAGGACGAAAAGCTCAAATCCTTAGTGGTCTTCGTACTGACTAGCTCGGCGCACGAGATAGACATCGCACAGGCCTACTCGAATCATGTGGCCGGCTACATCGTAAAAGCTGACTTCGCCCACGGTGGACTGACCCAAGCGTTGGAGCTTTTAGACAACTACTGGCGTGTGGTAGAACTACTCCCTCTGAATTAAGGGTTAGCGATTTGCGAGTTTTATGGATAGTTCTGGCCGTTTGGTTAAGCGGCTGTGCCGGCGGCAATTTCGAGCCTCGCCGGCTTGCTCAAAGCGACACCCAGTTAGTGCTAGAACAGGTCCGGACTCAGATCGATATCGAACTCAGTGAGTTGATGAGCAAACTTTACAAGCGAAACCCCAAGTTCCTAAGCGCCAGCGGCAAAACTCTGCGCATGCGAACCGCTCAATTGATGCAACCGGTCTATTACAAAGAGCTGAACGAGAAACGCAGTACCGATGCCATTCGCCTGGCCTTTGATCCTGATTTCAGGGGTGACCGAGTATTTGCCTACGTCTACGGCTTGGCCAGCATGATTGATAACAGCTACGACAGGAAACGCTCGTTTTACCTACTAGATCGCCCGAACAGCAAAGCGATTTTCAATAGCGCCAGAAACACCGAGACCGCACTATTCCTATTGCGATCCCAGCGTGACAGCGCCGGGCAGCCGTACTTGCTGGCTGACGGATATGAGGGTGAAAACCTGAACGCCAGCTTTTCAGTGTTACATGGACGAATCGCCGCCAAACAAGACTTGGTGGCGGATGCCTTGGGAGACTCTGAGCAGCGCACTTTGAACGCCGTTGCTCGCGGTGTGGCCTCGACTGTGTTCTTGCCGATCCCGTTTTAGTGCAGGACTCGGCTCACCTCGTCTGAGTCGTCCTCGTCATCATCTTCGTGATTAATGCTAGCGGCCATGCCCTCAGGTAATTGCTCGTTGAACTCCGCGACCAAATCAGACACCACATTGCGCAGCGCATCCACGGCCACCTGGTTGTTCTCGCGGATGGCCTCTTCTTCTAGATCCATGGTGCCATGCCAGTACAGGGTCGCCGCCATCAAATCGTGGACCTCTTGGGTGACACGGTCGTACAGGGCTTGATGCTCACCATCCTGCTCGGAGCGATAAACACTCAAACGAAGCAATGCGCCCTCGGTGTGCTGGGTCCAGCTGGGCTCAACAATAGAGATGCGGGCAATGTACGGCGTCAGATTGTGTTCGAACACGCAGACCGCCTCATCATACTGCAGGGCCATGCCGTCCTCGCGCTCGCCAACACTCACGTAACTAGCCATCACCGGTGCACTGAGCCAGCCGACCGCCTCATCGGAATGATCCAGTTGGCGCTCAAGTAGGCAGTGCAAGCAGTCGATCGTGTCACTGACACCTAGCCGGTACTCCGCCAAGTACAGACTTAGTCCCTCTGGAGACTCGAGCAATTCGAAGTCATCGTTAAGAACATTGACCTCATCAGAGGCGGAAACAAGCGAAGAGAAGACTGACAGCATGGGGACTTAATAGGTTTATAAATGAGGCCCTAGTGTAATCTACCTGCAGTCTAGAACCCATTATTTGATCCCGTCATGGTCTTTGGGTTGTTTATCAGACGCCTACGCCTTATACCTAACGGCATGAGCGGTTATTTCCTACGGCGATTTTTACTCGTCATTCCCACGTTCATCGGCATAACGCTGATGGTCTTTGCGGTCACTCGAGTTGTGCCCGGGGGGCCGATCGATCGTGCGCTGGCTCAAGCCCAAGCCGTTCAAGAAGGCCAGTCGGGTATGGCCGCGCGTGAAGAGACCAACTCCACCCTATCGACTGCCCAGCTTGATCAGCTAAAAGCCTATTACGGTTTCGACAAGCCTATTCTGGAAAGCTACGTGCATTGGTTGGGCAACGTTGTCCAGCTCGACCTGGGTATGTCGACCCGTTACAACGAGCCGGTCTGGGAGACGATCGCAATGCGGCTGCCGATCAGCATCTACTATGGGGTGGTGACGCTAATACTGACCTACTTAATCTGTATCCCACTGGGCATCTACAAAGGCATCAAGCACTCGGGCACCTTTGACCATGCCAGCAGTGCGATTGTTTTTATTGGCTATGCCGTGCCTGGGTACATCGTAGGTATTGCGCTGTTGACGGTACTGGCCTCAGAGAACGAAGTCTTCCCACTGGGCGGTTTTGTCAGCGACGACTTTGATGACATGGAATTGGGCGAGCAAATCCGAGATGTCATTTGGCACAGCGTTTTACCCCTGATCAGCTACATGGTGGGCTCATTCGCCGTCATGACCTTCATGGTCAAGAACAGCCTGATGGACAACTTGGCTGCGGACTACGTGCGAACCGCCATGGCCAAAGGCCGAAGTTTTGGCGGTGCGGTTTGGCACCATGCCTTGCGGAACAGCTTAATCCCGCTGGCGACTCACTTTGGCAACAACATTGCCATCATCTTGACCGGCTCGCTGCTGATCGAGACCATCTTTAACATCGATGGCTTTGGCCTGTTGGGTTACGAGTCGTTAGTCGAGCGAGACTATCCCGTGGTGTTAGGCATTTTAGTCATCAGCAGCCTGCTGTTTTTAATCGGTAATATTCTGTCCGATTTGTGCGTCGCGCTGGTCGATCCTAGGGTGAAGTTCCAGTGACGCTTGATCCCTTAACGCGGCGTCAGTTCAAACGCTTTCGCGAGATAAAGCGCGGCTGGTACAGCGCGCTGGCACTGATTCTGCTGATTTTGAGCACTGCATTTACCGAATTGCTGGTGAACAACCGAGCCATCGTGGTGAATTACCAAGGGGAATGGCACTTCCCCACGTACGCCGCCTTCAAACCCGGTACCGACTTTGGTTTGGACTATGCCTACGAGACCAACTATCGCGAGCTCAAGGCACGACTCGCTGAAACCGGCGAAGGCTGGGTTCTCATGCCACCGGTACCCTTCTCGCCCTACGAGATCAACAGCTATCCCGACCAATTTGCGCCCCATCCACCGAATGCTCAGCAAGGTCATTATTTGGGCACAGATACCGCGGGACGCGACGTGCTGGCGCGATTGGCCTACGGCTTTCGCATCGCAATTTGGTTTAGCCTGATTTTGTTGGTGACAACCTTTGCCGTGGGCATCAGCGTGGGCTGTGCCATGGGGTATTTCGGCGGCAAGTTTGATTTGTTCTTTCAACGCATCATCGAGATTTGGTCCAACGTGCCTTTTTTGTACGTAATTATGATCATCGCCTCGATCATCACCCCCAGCTTTGGACTCCTCATTTTACTAATGGTCGTTTTCGGCTGGATGGGAATGACCTGGTACATGCGTACCGCGACCTACAAAGAGGCAGCCCGGGATTACGTCATGGCCTCTCGCTCACTGGGTGCTAGCCACTCGCGACTGATTTTCCGGCATATTCTGCCCAACACACTCTCGCTGATTATTACCTTTGTGCCCTTTTCGATCACCGGCGGCATTACTAGCCTGACCTCGCTGGACTATCTAGGTTTTGGCCTGCCGCCGCCGACCCCCAGCTGGGGAGAACTCCTCAAGCAGGGTACGGATAATTTGGATGCGCTATGGATTGTGACCTCCGTGGTCAGCGCCTTGGTTATTTTGCTGGTGATGGTGACCTTTGTCGGGGAGGCCATCCGCGAAGCTTTTGACCCCAAACAACATACGATTTACGAATAGGAGATGAGCATGCGCCATCTAATCACTGCAACTGCCCTAGCCCTATGTACTTGGGCGCCCACCAGTTTTGCGCTGTCCTACGAGGCGCTAGGCCTGGATGCGTTGCCCGAAGACTTGACCTGGCAGAGCAACAGCACACTGCCCGTCACCCCCAGCCCGGATGCCATCCAGGGCGGGACCCTGCGCCAGCACATCTTGAGCTACCCGCTCACTCTGCGCACGGTTGGTCCGGACTCGAACAGCGCAACCCGCGGCATCATCCTAGAAAACCAATGGTCTTTGACCAGCTTAAATCCCAATGATGAATCCATCGTTGGGGTATTAGCCGATAGCTGGGCATATGACGCCGACGGCAAAACCGTCTACTACAAGCTGCGCCCGCAGGTCCGCTGGAGTGATGGCGAGCCGGTCACGGCTGACGACTACATCTACACACTCGAGTTTATGCGCTCCGAGGCAATCGTGGCCCCTTGGTACAACAATTATTACAGCGAGCAAATCACCGACGTTAAAAAATATGACGACCACACCATCTCGGTTACCTCGGCGGTCAAGAAATCACCCACCGATTTGCAGCTTAGCGTCAGTATCAGCCCAACCGCCCAGCACTTTTACACCTTGGACGAGAATTTTGTCCTTAACTACAACTGGCAGATCGCACCCAACACTGGGCCCTACCAAATCACCGAGAAATCAATTAAGCGCGGCAAAGGCAAATACATCGAGTTGGAGCGCAAAAAGGACTGGTGGGGTAATGAATTCCCTGAATACCAGCACCGCTTCAATGCCAATAAAATTCGTTATCGCGTAATCAAAGACAACAACGTGGCGTTTCGCTTCTTTGAGAAAGGTGACGTTGACTTGTTTGGCTTGGTATTGCCCGAGTTGTGGCATCAAAAAGCTCAGGGCGAGCTGTACGACAACGGCTACATCCATCGCCTAAAAGCCTACACCGACGCCCGCCAACCTGCCCGTGGCTTGTTCTTAAACCAAGCGGACCCACTGCTGGCTGACCAGAACATTCGCCTTGGACTTCATCACAGCATGAACTTCCAAAAAATGATCGAGACCGTGCTGCGCAATGACTACGAGCGGCTACCACAGCACTACACCGGCTACGGCGACTACTCAGCCGAAATTACTCCGCGCACCTTTGATTTGGCCAAGGCCGATGAATATTTCAAAGCCGCCGGTTTCATCGAACGCGATGCGCAGGGCTATCGTGTGAATGAGCAAGGGCAGCGTTTATCCTTCACCGTGACTTATGGGACCGCGATCCATAATGACCGCTTGGTGGTGCTCAAAGAAGAAGCTCGCAAGGCAGGCGTTGAGCTGGTGCTAGAGCTGTTAGACGCCCAAACCAGCTACAAGAAAGCACAGGAAAAACGCCACCAGATTGCATGGACGGGATGGTCAACTGGCTGGCGGCCTGCCTATCGTCAGCACTATCACAGTGACACCGCCAATCGAGCTCAAACCAACAACATCACCAACACCGCGGATCCACAGATTGACGCTTTAATCGATCAATATCGGGTCAGCGAAGTGGAGGACGAGAAAATTGAGCTATCGAAAAAAATTCAGGTGTTGTTGCACGAGCGTGGCGGCCTGATTCCTAGCTATCAGGTGCCCTACACCCGCCTGGGTTACTGGCGCTGGCTGAAACTACCTGAATCTGGCTACGTCACTCGTATTGGCGGCGGCTTGTTCGATCTGTTTGACCCCCTCAGTGGCGGTATTTTCTGGATTGACCGTGACGAGAAAAAAGCGACCGAAGCGGCGATGGATGATGAACAAGCCTTTGCCCCCGTGCTAATAGAAAACACCGACTGGAGGCGCTAATTGTCAGCCTTTCTATCGGTTAAAGATCTGAGTGTCAGTTTTACCACCGAGCGCGGACGCGCCGGTGTGTTGGACGGGGTCAGCTTGGATCTAGCCAAGGGCGAGACCTTGGGGTTGGTCGGCGAATCCGGCTGCGGCAAGAGTGTCACCAGTCTGGGCATCACCCGCCTGTTGCCCAAACCCAGCGGACAAATCGATGCGGGTGAAGTCTGGCTGGATGGCGTCAATCTGCTGGAGCTACCCGCCATCGAGATGCAACGCATTCGCGGCCCGCGAATCGGTATGATCTTCCAAGACGCAATGACGGCCTTAAATCCCGTACAACGTTTGCACGTCCAGATGGATGAGAGCATCCGCCTGCACGCGCCTGAGCTGTCCAAATCGCAAGCGCGTGCGCGTGCGATTGAACTGCTGACCGATGTCGGCATTCCCTCTCCGGAAATGAGACTGAATGACTATCCGCATCAGTTGTCCGGCGGCATGCGCCAACGGGTCATGATTGCCATGGCGCTAGCTGCAGAGCCGGACTTACTGATCGCTGACGAGCCGACCACCGCGCTGGACGTCACCGTCCAAGCTCAAATCTTGATGCTGATAAAGCGCCTACAACAACAGCGCGGCATGGCCGTCATCTTCATCACTCACGATCTAGGTGTGGTGGCGCAGTTGTGTCAACGGGTGGCCGTCATGTACGCCGGCCGAATCGTTGAACAAGGCAGCGTAAAGGCGTTATTCAGCGATCCGAAACATCCCTACACCCAAGGATTGTTTGACTCGATCCCACACTTGGGTCGTCAGCCGCTTACCCCGCTCCCGACCATCGAAGGGTTGGTGCCCTCCCCCTTTGATATGCCTGCCGGCTGTCGCTTTGCGCCACGCTGCCCCCAGGCTCAATCTCATTGTTCGACTCGGCCAACTCTGCAATCCAAAGATCAACGCACCCTGGCTTGTCACGAGGTGTCGTTATGAGTCTGCTGTCGGTCAAAAATCTGGAAAAACGATTTGCCATCCGCGGAGGCGTTCTGCGCGGTGTCAAAGCCTGGGTCCGTGCGGTCAATGGCGTCAGTTTTGACCTAGAGCCTGGCAAGACCTTGGGAATTGTGGGTGAATCGGGCTGTGGTAAATCAACTCTAGGCCGGGCCATCTTGCAGCTGGATCCTCCCAGCGCCGGTGACGTAACGTTTCAGGGGGAATCGCAAGTAGGCCTGTCGCGCCGTCAGCTGATGGAGTTTAGGCGGGATGCGCAGATGGTCTTCCAAGATGCCTACGAGGCGTTGAACGCCCGCCACACCGTCGGACGGATCTTGGCAGAGCCCTTTGAAATACACGGCTTGGGCGATGATCAACAGCGCAAGATCTGGGCGGCGGATCTGCTTAGACGAGTTGGCCTGCCGGCTGAATCCATCGACCGTTACCCGCATGAATTCTCGGGTGGCCAACGTCAGCGAATCGGAATCGCCCGGGCGATCGCACTGGAGCCGAAGTTGCTGGTCTGCGACGAGCCGGTCAGCGCGTTGGATGTCAGCGTTCAATCGCAGATTATGAACTTGCTGATGGATCTGCAGCGGGAACGAAATTTGGCAATGGTGTTCATTGCCCACGATTTGGCGGTGGTCAAACATCTGAGCCATCACATCGCGGTGATGTACTTGGGCAGTATTGTTGAGATGGGGCCGGCGCAGAGCCTGTTCGAATCACCACAACACCCCTATACGCGAGCGCTGCTGGACGCGATCCCCCGGGTTGACGTGTCCGTTGATCAACCCCTTAAACCGCTTGAAGGGGATGTGCCTAGTCCGATCAATTTACCCAGTGGGTGCGCGTTTCGAACACGCTGCCCGTATGCAACTGAGGCCTGTGCTCGATCAGTCCCAACCTTGTCGGGCGATGCGCACCGCGTCGCGTGCCACCGAGCGGCCGAGCTGGACCTGTGATTTAGCTCCCCCGAGGGTTAACAGCCGACCACGCAGGCGATGGCGCAGTGCAGTGGGTGGAATCACCCGCTCTTTCTTGACCTTCATCAGATAAAATCCGGCGCCCGGTGCGTTCCACTGGGCCAGCTTACTGAGACCGCTGGGATAGCCGTCGCAACTGACGGATTCGACTCGGCAATCAAGCAACGCTAACCAATCCGCTAGTCGCCGCTTGCGCAGCCAGCCGGCACCGGCGAATGTCCGCCGAATGCCATGCCAGCCGGTCGGATCAAAACCCAATATAAGCAACGTGCCACCTGGCCGCAGAACACGCACCGCTTCGCGCAATGCCGCCTGGGGGTGACGCGTAACATCCAGGGTATGCATCATCAGCAAAGCGTCAGCCGTATTGCTGGCCAGCGGGAGCTGTGCTGCCCATCCGGTGACTTGACCGGTCTGCCAAGTGGGCATGGGTTCTGGCGTCACCCAGATACGGTGGGCGGCACTGGACTGGCTGATCACATCTAGCGGGCCACCCACCTGAACCAGTAATGGCGCAAACAGGCGCCTTAACTCTGGCTGCAGGCGCGTGAGTTCTTGTTGCGCAACTCGCACGCCGGCGGGCGTCGCAAACCATGCGTTCAGTGTGCGCGCTGCGTGTTTAGAAAACCCCTTGGGCCTGCGAACATATGCCATGTCCTGATGGTAGCAAAACCCTCACTCACCAACACAAATTTGATACCATGTTGCATCTTCAATTCTTTACTAAGGACAGACATGGGATTTCTAGCCGGTAAGCGTTTCTTGATCGTAGGCGTCGCCTCTAAACTTTCTATCGCCTCTGGTATTGCCGCCGCCATGCATCGCGAAGGTGCCGAGTTAGCCTTCACCTACCAAAACGAAAAGCTAAAAGATCGCGTCGTTAAATTTGCGACCTCTTGGGGCTCGAACGAATCACTGTGCTTCCCCTGTGATGTTGCCAGTGACGACGAAATTGAAAACGTCTTCAGCGAACTGGAAAAACAGTGGGACGGCATTGACGGCATCATCCATGCGGTCGGTTTTGCCCCAGCGTGGGAATTGGATGGCAACTACGTTGACGTCACCACCCGCGAGGGATTCCGCATCGCACACGACATCAGCTCGTTCAGCTTTGTGGCCTTGGCTAAAGCAGGCAAGAAGCTGCTAGACGGCCGTAACGGTTCACTGGTCACGCTCAGCTACCTTGGCGCAGAGCGCACCATGCCCAACTACAACGTTATGGGCCTGGCCAAAGCCAGCCTCGAAGCCAACGTGCGTTACATGGCCGCCAGCATGGGCCCAGAAGGCACACGTGTTAACGCAATCAGTGCAGGTCCCATTCGCACGCTGGCTGCCTCTGGCATCGGCAAATTCCGTAGCATGTTGGCCTACAACGAAGCGCGCTCGCCGATGAAGCGCAACGTAACCATCGACGAAGTGGGTAACACCGCGGCATTTCTTTGCTCCGACTTGGCCAGCGGCATCACCGGCCAGATCATTTACGTCGATAATGGCTTTAGCGTGACGGCAATGGGCAATGACGAGGAGCTAGGTTGATCCAGATCGATCGCCTACCCGCCTTCAATGACAACTACCTGTGGGGTATGCGTGAAGGCCAAACCGCTTGGGTCGTTGACCCAGGCGATGGAGAGGTAGTCCTCGATTGGTTGGATAGCCAGAAATTGGTGCTGGGCGGCATCTTGCTGACACATCATCATGCGGATCATATCGGCGGCGTCGAAACCCTACTCAAAAGCTACCCCATGGCAGAGGTAATCGGTAGCAAGCGAAACCTTGTGAACGCCAGCGCACCGGTGAGTGAGGGCGATGTGATTGACCTGCTCAGTCGTCGCTTCCAGGTGATTGAAGTGCCAGGGCACACGCTGGATCATGTTGCGTTTGTCAGCATGGACCCCTTCCCGATTTTGTTTTGCGGTGACGCATTATTTTTAGCCGGATGCGGACGGATGTTCGAAGGCACTCCCGAGCAATTTCAGACCAGCTTGGCGCGCCTGCAATCACTACCCGCCCAAACCATGATCTACTGCGCACACGAGTACACCCAGGCCAATCTTGAGTTTGCAAAAACCATGCTGCCGGACAATCGCTCGGTGATTGATCGTTTAGAGCAGGTCAAAATCCTTCGCAAAAATAACGTGCCAACCGTGCCGGATCGTCTTGAAAACGAGCTGCACACCAACCCGTATTTCCGATTGGATGACCCTGTTCTGATGGACGTCATCGGCGCGGATGAAAGCACCTCTATGGCCGAGCGGTTTGCTCGGGTTCGGAAAGCAAAAGACAACGCATGAGGCGAATCATACTCACGGCCACGGTCGCCTTGATCAGCGGTTGCGCTCAGCTGACTCCCAACACTGATCCGCAGGTCCAACCCGGCGATGATGACAATCTAGGCGCCCTGCTTCGTGACACCGAAGGGATGATCATCGACCCTGTCGAATATGATTTACCACGGGACATCCAAGTGGTGCAGCGTGCCCTCGAATCCAGCCCAGAAGCCGCATCTACTGAAACGTTCTGGCAAGCCTTGGTTGCCGATTACGGTCTTGACCCGCTACCTGCTAAATACGAAGTTGAAAAGCAGTGGCAGTCATTACAGCGCAACAACCCTGGGTTATTGACGGACTTTCTGGCCCGCGGACAGCTGTGGTTGAACTATATTGCCGAGGACATCCGCCGACGCGAAATGCCCGCCGAGCTGGCGTTGCTGCCTTATGTGGAATCTGGATTCCAGCTGACCGCACGCTCGAATCGTGGCGCCGCAGGCCCATGGCAACTGATGCCCGCAACGGCCACTTATCTAGGGTTATCCCGCTCACGCTCCTGTGACCAGCGCTTAGACGTGATCGCGTCCACACGCGCTGCCTTGGATTATCTAGAAACCTTAGCCGACCAGTTTGATGGCGATTGGAATTTAGCCATTGCCGCCTATAACTCGGGCCCAGGCCGAGTCGCTCGCGCGGTCAAAGCCAATCGACAACGCAATCGCCCCACGGATTATTTCTCATTGCGCCTACCGCGCGAAACCCAGCGATACGTACCTCGACTACTGGCCTTGGCAGAAGTGGTAAAGGATCCCGCACGATTTGGCGTGACGTTGCCCGACATTCCCCAGGTCCCAGTATTTGAGACTCTGCAGCTGGAATCTGCCGTAGATCTGCAGCTGCTAGCCCAGTGGAGCGGCTCTAGCCTGAATGAGATTCGTCAGTTAAATCCTTGCCTGCGGCGATTCGCCACACCGATTGAGGGCAGCACCGTGGTGGTACCGCTAGGCACTGCTGGGCGGATCGTGGCCAAGATGAATGAGCTGCCGGCCGATCAATGGGCACAATTGTCCGAGTACACCGTGAAGTCCGGCGATACCTTGGGCGCAATTGCCATGCGATTCGATACCAGCGTGTCCGAGTTAAAAGCCAGTAATGGCTTGAGCTCGAACCTGATTCGGGTGGGCCAAGTGCTCAGGGTTCAGGGGGGCAACCAAGCCTACGCGGATGCGGCCGATGAGCATGTTGTTCAATCCGGCGAGTCGTTGTGGGTGATCGCCAAGCGATACGGCTTAAGTGTCTCAGCGCTTGAAGCAGCTAATAACATTGGACGCTATCTAAAGGTAGGTCAGCGGTTACGTATTCCTGCCCGCTAACCACGTATCAATGAGCGCTCGCGAAATACTGGCACTCAGCGGCAGCTGAGGCAGATCCTCAGCCGAATACCACTGAGCGTCGACAATTTCGACACCATCGACCTGAATCTCGCCCGACTCGTATTCGGCAAAATAACCCATCATCAATGAATGCTTAAACGGCCAGGACTGGGTTGCGAAATACCGGGGATTTTTCACCTCGATGCCGACCTCTTCGCGGATCTCACGACGGATTGCGTGTTCCGCGGACTCGCCTGCCTCAAGGAATCCAGCCAAGGTCGAATACATACCTGGTTCGAAGCGTGGCGATCTAGCCAACAGACATTGATCGCCCCGGGTCACCAACACGATCACCGACGGCGCAATTCGCGGATAACTGACCAAGGCGCACCCAGGATTGCTGCAACGCACCCCTGAGTCTCCAGGGTTGGACTGAGTATTAGACCCGCAGCGTCCACAAAACCGGTGTTCCAAAACAAATTCTAGTCGCTGAATACCGGCACTCATCGCAATGAAACTGACGTCATCGGTATGGCGTCGGATACTGGGGCGAAGTGGCTCCCAGGATAACTCCGAATCACTTTGGCCCACGTACAGGTTTAGATCACCCACGGTACCCACCAGCACATTTGCATCGGGGTGCGACCCCAGATGGACCGGTCCGTTGTCACCGATCGCAACCTCTCTGTTGTCCGAGAAGAGCACATAGGCATCCTGACTGGCTGACGCCTGTTGGGGCGTCCAATCACAATCATGATCGCCTAGAAAATTAATGCTCATCCCACAGAGCCTTGTCGCCGGACTTGCGGACCGCTTCGATCAGCGCGTTAAAGCCTTGAGCCTCTTCGTCGGACACGGTATAGCTGGGCCCTTGGGTGCGCCCCACCACACGGCGGATCGCCTCGGCTTGGATGCTTTGGTTCTGTTGCGATCCGGAGCTGGTCAGCAATGTGTTCTGCTCGCGAGTCATCGACAGATAGACTTCAGCCAGCAAGCGCGCATCTAGCAGAGCGCCGTGCAACTCACGGTTCGAGTTATCGATGCCATAGGCTTTGCACAAGGCATCCAATGAGTTGCGTTGCCCCGGCCGCTTTTTACGCGCCATCGCCAACGAATCCGTCGCAGCGCCGTTGTGACAAAGATCTTTGATGCGTGGCGCACCCTTGAGTCGAGCAAACTCAGCGTCCAAGAAGCCCACGTCAAACGCGGCGTTATGGATCACCAGATCAGAATCTTTGATGAACTCAATAAAACCATCCGAGATGTCTGCAAAGCGTGGCTTGTCCGCCAGAAACTCGTTACTGATCCCGTGAACTTCGTAAGCGCCTTGATCGATTTCCCGATCCGGCTGCAGGTATTCATGATAGACACGGCCGGTTAGTCTGCGATTGACCAACTCAACGCAACCAATTTCGATGATTCGATGCCCTAACTCTGGCTCGATACCCGTGGTTTCAGTGTCTAGGACAACTTGCCTAAGCATGCCTCAACTCCTCGGTTCGCTAATTCATCGGCGGCTTCATTTCCAGGGTCGCCGGCGTGTCCTTTGACCCATCCCCAATGCACCTCGTGCTTGGCGACGCTCTCGTCCAGGCGCTCCCACAAATCTCTGTTCTTGACCGGACTGCCTGAGGCGGTTTTCCAGCCACGCTTTTTCCAGTTACCAATCCATTTAGTGATGCCGTCTTTCATGTAGACAGAGTCGGTAATCAGATGGACCTTGCAGGGCCGAGTCAACGCATCCAGCGCTTCGATAGCGGCCATCAACTCCATGCGATTGTTGGTGGTGTCTTTCTCGCCGCCAAATAGCTCTTTCTTGTGCTCACCGAATAGCAGCAAAGCCCCCCATCCGCCCACGCCCGGGTTTCCCTTGCAGGCGCCGTCGGTGTAGATGGTTATTTGGTCCATAGTGACTCGCGCAGCACCTGGGCTATATGACTGACGCCACGCCCAAAACGGTAACCTAACGACTTAGGCAGCTCGTAGCGCACCTCTAGCACCGCATGATCTTTGGACTTTTGCATTAGGTAGTCATCGACCTGACCGACCTCGTCGACCAAACCAACTTCCAAGGCGTCCTGACCAAACCACACATCGCCATCAGCCACGGTTTCAAGGTCGAGCGCCGGGCGGTAGGTACTGACAAATGACTTAAACAGCTGATGGATTTGCTCTAAGTCTTGCTTAAATTTTTCGCGTCCCTCATCGGTGTTCTCGCCCAGCATGGTGAGGGTTCGTTTGTGTTTGCCGGCAGTCAGAACTTCGACATCAATGTCGGCTTTTTTCAACGCACGATGGATGTTGGGAACTTGAGCCACCACGCCAATACTGCCGACCGCAGCAAAAGGTGCCGCCAAAATGTGATGTCCCACGACGGCCATCATGTAACCGCCACTGGCCGCGACGCCCTCGACCGCAACGCTGATGCGTAACCCTGCATCGCGCAGACGAATCAGCTGACTTGCAGCCAAGCCGTATTCGGATACGCCGCCACCTGGAGACTTTAGGCGCACGCAGACCTCGTCCTTTTCTGGATCTGCCGCCATGATCACGGCACTGATACTCTCGCGTAGTCCCTTTAAACCAGAGACCCTCATGTCGCCGTTAAACACGATGACCCAGACCGTCTTATCAGACGGGCTTTTTGCTAATTTTTTGACCGACTTGCTGAGCTTCTTGGCTTGTTTTGCCTGGCGCGGCTGCAGCAATTTGGCTCGATAATGTGTCCACCGTGCGCCCCAATCGACGACTTTTAGGCCCCCTTCGCGGCTTGGTTGCGAGCGAGCAATCGCTGCAATCAGCATCAACCCAACAGCCAAGACCAAAATGGCCTTAATGGCGAACCCGAACAGCTCTGCAATCAGATCCATCTATCGTTCAATCGCCGCGTTGCTGGTAGCCCACTCGCCCAGGGCGCGACCGGCCGCTTGACGGGCTTGGCTGGCCAAAAACGCCCGCATACCGTCGATGTCGTCAACCTCACCAGGGGTGATCTGGTTAACGACCACCGCAAAGGCATCTCCGTTCTCGGCGGTAATGACGTCAGACTGCCCCTGAGGCAGAGCAAAGATCGCCTGCAACACATCTACAGGCACCGCATCATCCGCGCGCCCAAGGACTACGGCTTCGACGTCGCTCAGACCAGACACCGCTTGCTGAGCTTCAACCGCGGCCAGTTCTGCACGAGTTTTCGCCTCCCATGCAGCCACTAACTCCTCACGGACTTCATCCAACGACAGCTGGCGGGCCGGCTCGCTTTGCGCCATGCGCAGCACCAACACGCCTTCGTCTAGCTCTAATAGCGTTGAGTTTTCACCGGCCTGCACGTCGTCCCCAAAGGCGGCAACCCGAACACCCAAATTTTCAGCGATGCCGGTACCGGCTGCCTGCGTGAACGGCTCAGTCTGCTCGATCGTCAAGTCCAGTACCTGGGCCGCCTCCTCCAAGTCGCCAGAAAACGAGATGTTGGCTAGCTCTTCTGCATCCGCTTGATATTCAATCGACACCGCATTCAACGCCAGTTGACGACGCAATTCCGGCGCCTGCTGCTCGAAGCTCTCGGGCGTCTGGGCCCGGGACTCGGTCAATTTAATGATGTGATGGCCAAACTGAGTTTGAACCGGCTGAGACACTTCACCCACGGCTAATGCGTTCAGGGCGGCCGCAAATTCAGGTACATACGTTGAAGGGTCCGCAAACCCTAAATCACCACCCTGCTCGCCGCTCAATGTGTCTTGAGATAGCTCAGCGGCCAAGTCTTCGAATGACTCACCGGCATTTAGACGACTCAGTGCGCTCTGCGCTTGGGACAAGCTGTCATCACCGACCAGCAGGATGTGAGAGGCGCGGGTCTCTTGCGAGTCTTGCAACGACTGTACGTAACGATCGTAAGCCTCGCGGACTTCTGCTTCGTCCACTTCTACGCTATCCAAACCGCGGTTGCGTTCCAACAACACATAGTCTGCGGTCATGGTCGCTGCCCGTTGCCACTGCGAAGGATTCGCATCGTACAAGCGCTGCAAGTCCGACTCGCTGGGTTGAAGCGTTAACGCCTGATCTGACGCGGCAACCTTGACCAAAGAGACGCTGCGCTGTTGACCCTCAAGCTTTAGCGCTTGCTCAATGCTTGGCGCGGCAACAAAAGCACTATCCGCCAGACCCTGAGTCCATTGGTTAACCGCCAGCTGAGATTTCACCTGCTCACGGAATGCCAAGCGCCCTAGACCCTGACGCGAAACAAATTGATCGAACAGAGCAGGGCTGAAGACACCATCCTGTTGAAACTCAGGCGCACTGGTTAACAGGACATCTAATTGAGCGTCAGAAAACGAAATACCCCGCGACTGGGCTTCAGTAAGAACGGCGGTCTCTTGGATTAATGAATCCAGCACTCGCGAGCGCAGCAGTGACTCTTCGATCAAAGCTGGATCTTGAACCAACTGGAGTAGTTGACGTCGCTGCACATCCAACTCACGTAGGAAATCGACCTCCGTAATCGGCTGATCGTTGACTACGGCCACTTCGGGCTCGCCACTGAACGAGACGAATTGAACACCGGTCACCACAAAAGTCAGAGCGATCAGCCCGACAATAATTTTAGCGGCGAAGCCAGAGGCGTTATCACGGATATTTTGTAGCATGAGATTCTTCTAGTCAGGGGTTTTTATCGGTCAGAGTATATCCCCACACCGCCTCAGTTGCTATGAAACACGGGGATTGCGGGCATAAAAAAGCCCAGCATTGCTGGGCCCTTTCGAAACTGAAGCGCGTCTTAGTTGACGGCGTCTTTCAGTGCTTTACCGGCCTTGAAACCAGGCACGTTTGAAGCAGCGATTTGGATCTCTTTACCCGTCTGGGGGTTGCGACCAGTACGCGCAGCACGAGCTTTAACGGCGAAGGTACCGAAACCAACCAAAGAAACCTGCTCGCCACCTTTCAGTGCGTCAGTGATCGCTGCAACGGTTGAATCCAGAGCCTTGCCCGCGTCAGCTTTACTTAAGCCAGCGCCTGATGCGATTGCGTCTACCAATTCAGATTTGTTCACAATAAACCCCTTTTTGAGCTTGTATATAGTTTGTAGTTTTTATCGGCAAATAGCGTCCAGCTACACTGCCAAGTCAGCAATACCGCTGAACAGCGCCAGTTATACCCCTGTCCAAAACAGCCCGTCAACCGCCAACCCACTAAATTAGTGGGCTAACGGCGATTTCGAGGGATTTTCACCCTCTTTAGTCGCTGTCTGAGTAGTTTCTGCCCTAGCAACCGGTTGTGAAACCAGCGCGACGTCTAACACTTCGTCAATCCATGACACAGGGATGATTTTCAAATCACCCTTCACATTGTCTGGAATCTCTTTTAGATCCTTTTGATTCTCTTGGGGAATCAGAACCGTCTTAATTCCACCCCGATGAGCCGCCAAAAGCTTCTCTTTAAGACCGCCAATCTGAAGGACCTGCCCACGCAGAGTAATTTCCCCCGTCATGGCAACATCGGCTTTGACCGAAATACCCGTCAGCACGCTGACCAACGCCGTGCACATCCCGATACCTGCACTGGGACCGTCTTTTGGGACCGCACCCTCGGGCACATGAATGTGTAAATCGGTTTTCTCGTAGAAATCTGCCGCCAATCCCAAGGACTGCGCTCGGCTACGGCACACCGTTAGCGCCGCCGTGATCGACTCCTGCATCACATCGCCCAGCTGACCTGTCCGAGTCACCTTGCCTTTACCCGGCAATGCAACACTTTCAATGGTCAGAAGCTCGCCGCCAACGCTGGTCCACGCTAGGCCTGTGACCTGTCCCACGCGGTCCAAGTCCTCTTTTACGCCGTAGCTAAACTGCTCGACACCGGCGTAATGTTCCAAGTTTTCAGGCGTCACGATGAGTCCGGGCTCAACTTTTTTCTCGACCAGCTCCCGCGTGACCTTGCGTAACACTTTAGCAATTTGCCGCTCTAATCCACGAACGCCTGCCTCTTTGGTGTAGTGCCGAATAATCGAGGTGACTGCCTCGCTGTTAATTGAGGCCTCCCCCTTCTTCAAGCCGCTGTTCTTTTGCTGCTTGGGCACCAGGTAACGCTCGGCGATGGCGGATTTTTCGTCTTCGGTGTAACCCGGTAGACGGATCACTTCCATTCGGTCCAGCAAAGGACCCGGGATGTTCATGCTGTTGGAGGTGCACACGAACATCACCTCAGACAAATCGTAGTCCACCTCTAGGTAGTGATCGCTAAAGGTATGATTTTGTTCAGGATCTAAAACTTCCAAAAGTGCTGACGCGGGGTCACCCCGATGATCCATACCCATCTTGTCGATTTCGTCGAGCAAGAACAGGGGATTGCGAACACCCACTTTGGACAGCTTTTGGATGATCTTACCGGGCATTGATCCAATGTAGGTCCGACGATGGCCACGGATCTCACTCTCGTCTCGGACGCCACCTAAAGCGACACGCACGAATTTGCGGTTAGTGGCACGGGCAATTGATTCGCCTAGGCTGGTCTTACCGACTCCTGGCGGACCTACCAGGCATAACACAGGACCTTTGACCTTACTTCCGGCGCGGCTCAGCACCGCCAAATACTCCAAGATGCGCTCTTTGACTTCCTCAAGCCCGTGGTGGTCCGCATCCAAAGTCGCCTGCGCCTTGCCCAGATCGTTCTTCACCCGCGAACGCTTCTTCCATGGCAAACCGACGATCCAATCCAAATAGCCGCGAACAACGGTAGCCTCGGCACTCATCGGCGACATCATTTTCAACTTACCCAATTCAGCAAGCGACTTGTCTAGTGCCTCGGTCGGCATACCCGAATCTTTGATCTTGCCTTCTAGTTCTTCGAACTCGCTGACACCATCCTCGCCCTCGCCCATTTCCTTCTGAATCGCCTTCATCTGCTCATTCAGGTAATACTCGCGTTGGGAGCGTTCCATCTGCTGCTTCACCCGACCGCGGATACGTTTCTCGACCTGAAATACGTCCAGCTCTGACTCCATCAGGCCGACCAGATGCTCGACTCGCTTCTCGACACTGTCGATTTCAAGCAAGGCCTGTTTTTCGGCCATTGCAAATGATAGGTGAGCAGAAATCGAATCGCATAGCCGAGCGACGGCATCCACTGATTCCATGGACGACGCCAACTCGGGCGGAACCTTTCTGCTGGCCTTGGCATATTTCTCAAACTGTCCGCGCAAGAGCTTGGACAAGGTCGCCTCGGTCGCCTCACTCAACGCCTCAGCTTCAATGGCCTCCACCTCGCACAGCATGATCTCGTCTTCACTCAGATCCACCAGGCGCGCGCGATACTCACCTTCGATCAGTACCTTCACCGTATCATCGGGCAATCGCAACATTTGCAACACGGTCGCTACCGTGCCGACCTGATAAAGATCGTCACGCTTGGGATCGTCACTTTTGGCATCTTTCTGGGCGACCAAAAAGACTTTCTTGTCGTTGGCCGTGGCGTGCTCTAAAGCCGCAATGGATTTAGCCCGACCGACAAATAGCGGAATGACCATGGAGGGGTACACCACCACATCACGCAATGGCAGAACTGGCAAAGTTTCAAACGAGGATGACATCAAGAACTCCTTTAGCGATGCACCAGTAATGGAGGGTTTTCTGGGTAATTACAACCAAAAAAGCACCCGCTAGGGGTGCTTTTTTATATATCTGACCGTGACCAAGGACTAGTCCTTGGAACTGGCCTTTTTGTTTTCCGACTCATGCATGACCAACGGCTCGGCTTCGCCATTGACCACCTTGTCATCGATGACAACTTTGCTGACAGTCTCTTGACCGGGCACGTCGTACATCACATCCAACAGAATTTGCTCCATGATTGAGCGTAGCCCTCGAGCTCCAGTCTTACGCTCCATGGCCTTCTTGGCCACCGCGCTGAGTGCCTCAGGCCGCAAATCCAGATCGACGTTCTCGAGTTCGAACATCTTTTTGTACTGCTTGACCAGACTGTTCTTGGGCTCGGTCAGAATTTGAACCAAGGCGGCCTCGTCCAATTCACGCAGGGTCGCCACCACAGGAAGACGACCCACAAATTCGGGAATCAGACCAAACTTCACCAAATCTTCCGGTTCTGTTTCCGACAAAGTCTCGCCGATTCCCTTGGCGGTGTCTTTGCTATGAACCGACGCACCAAATCCAATGCTGCTTTTCTCGCTGCGATCACGAATAACCTGATCTAAGCCTGCGAATGCACCACCGCAGATAAACAAGATATTGGCAGTGTCGACCTGCAAAAACTCTTGCTGAGGATGCTTGCGCCCGCCTTGTGGCGGAACTGATGCAACCGTGCCTTCAATCAATTTCAACAACGCTTGCTGTACACCTTCACCACTCACGTCGCGAGTAATGCTGGGGTTATCACTCTTGCGAGCAATCTTGTCGATCTCATCGATATATACGATACCCTGCTGAGCACGCTCTACGTCGTAATCACACTTTTGCAGCAGCTTTTGGATGATGTTCTCGACGTCCTCACCCACATAACCGGCTTCGGTTAATGTGGTCGCATCGGCCATCGTGAACGGTACGTTCAATGATCGTGCAAGTGTCTGAGCCAGCAGCGTCTTACCTGACCCCGTAGGTCCGATCAGCAAGATGTTTGACTTACCTAGCTCTACGTCGGCCTTGCTGCCTTCGCCGAAACGCAGGCGCTTGTAATGGTTATAAACAGCAACCGCCAACACACGCTTCGCGCGCTCTTGACCGATCACATATTCGTCTAGTGTGCTTTTTAGCTCGGCTGGTACGGGTAGGTGATCGCCGTTTTCATCTAGAGACTCTTGTTGGATCTCTTCCCGAATAATGTCGTTGCACAAATCAACGCACTCGTCGCAGATAAAGACACTAGGCCCCGCGATCAATTTGCGAACTTCGTTCTGACTCTTGCCGCAAAACGAGCAATAGAGGACTTTGTCGTCCGAATCAGGTGTTTTGGTATCGTCAGCCACTCAGCTGTCTCCGCCTAGGTTGTATATGTGATTAAACCATAGCCCTTTTTTATTAAAAGGGCTGAGGAGCTTGGTATCAAGGACGCTGAACCAGGACTTGGTCCGCGAGGCCGTATTCGACCGCTTCTTCTGCGCTCATAAAGAAATCCCGTTCCATGTCCGCCGTTAATTTTTCTAGCGGCTGGCCGGTATGCTTTTGATACAGCTGGGTCAAGGTTTCTTTGGTTCGCTGAATTTCAGTTGCCTGAATCAGAATGTCGGTCGCCTGCCCTTGGCTGCCGCCGCTGGGCTGGTGAATCATGGTGCGAGACTGCGGCAATACAAAACGCTTACCCTCAGCACCTGCCATCGCCAGGAAAGATCCCATCGAGCATGCTTGCCCGATAACCGTCGTTGAGACGTCTGGCTTAATGAACTGCATCGTGTCGTAGATCGACAAACCTGCAGTGACGACTCCACCTGGACTGTTGATGTACAGATGGATGTCTTTGTCTGGGTTTTCACTTTCCAGGAACAGAAGCTGAGCCACCACAAGATTGGCCATCTGGTCTTCGACCGGACCGACCAAAAAGATCACGCGCTCCTTGAGCAGTCGTGAATAAATGTCAAACGAACGCTCGCCACGTGCGGATTGTTCGATGACCATGGGCACTAAGCCCAAGTTTGTGATTTCGCTCATATTACCTCTGTTCCCGTTAAATGATGGTCGGGACTTAGGCTTGCGCTTGTCCTGACACGGCTTCCTCATAGGATAGCTTTGTTTGGGTCACTTTTGCTTGTTTGCAAATGCTTTCTGCAGTCATCTCTTCCAGTACCATGGTCTCAACTTGGCGCAGCGCCTCGTCGTTTCCGTAATAGTACTCAACAACTTGAGAACCATCTTCGTAGGCGCTGGCGATACGGTCAACTGCCGCACGTACACGATCCGCGTCAGCTTTTAGTTCGTTTTGGCGAGCAAACTCACCGACCAATACGCCCAACTTCACGCGACGCTTCGCTTCTTCCTCGAAAGGCTCGCGCGGTAGTGTGTGAGGATCGATCTGACCCTGACCAAAGCGCTCAGCAGCTTGATGCTGAAGGCTGTGAACTTCACTATCGACGGCCGCGGCAGGCACTTCCACGTCGTTTGAATCCAGCAACGCATCAAATGCCGCTTTCTTGTTGCGGTTGGTGATGGCCTGATCCAGCTCACGCTGCATATTAACCTTCAGCTCTTCCTTGAATTTCTCCAAGTCGCCGTCTTCAACACCAAAGGTTTTGACAAATTCTTCGTCAACTTTAGGTAACTCACCGCGCTCAAGCTTGGTCATTGTGATCGTAAAGACCGCTGCTTTCCCTTTCAGGTTTTCAGCGTGGTAGTCCTCAGGGAAAGTTACGTCGATATCACGCTCTTCACCCTTCTTCATTCCAACGATGCCGTCTTCAAACCCAGGAATCATTTGCCCTGAACCCAGAACTAATGCCTGATCTTCCGCTGCGCCGCCTTCGAATGCTTCGCCGTCGACTTTGCCTAGGAAGTTAATGGTCACCCGATCGCCGTCTTTCGCAGCGGCACGAGCGCTTTCACGCCATTCTTTCTTTTGCTCGCGCAGGTTCTCGATCATCTTTTTAACGTCGGCTGCAGCAACCTTTGATTCGGCCTGCTCGACTTCGACTGCTGACAGGTCAGCCAGTTCCACTTCGGGGAACACTTCAAAGGTAGCAACGAATTCCAGATCCTTGCCGCTTTCCATGTTGCCCGGCTCGATGTTGGGCTGACCGACGGGACGCAGGTTTTCCTGCGACACAGCCTGGTAAAACGCCTGTTCGATAGCCTGGCCTAGAACTTCTTGACGAACCGCACCAGCGTAACGCTTACGAACGATTTTCATCGGAACTTTACCGGGGCGGAAGCCGTCGATACGAACCGTTTTCGCGGTCTGGAGTAATTTAGCTTCGACCTGAGCATCGACGTCGGTTGAGGGGACGGATACCGTCAGGCGGCGCTCCAGGGCGCTTGTGTTCTCTACGCTGACTTGCACTTGGTTGGCTCCTGCGTGTTTTTTAATCAAAATTTGAGGCGCGAAGGATAGTGATTGAACCCTGGGGATTCAAGCAGTTTCGCTGGGGGTGTTTGGGGTGTTACTAAAAGATGGTGCGGACGGAGAGACTCGAACTCTCACACCTTACGGCACCAGAACCTAAATCTGGCGTGTCTACCAATTCCACCACGTCCGCAATTTGGGGTGGATGATGGGGCTCGAACCCACGACAACCGGAATCACAATCCGGGGCTCTACCAACTGAGCTACACCCACCACTGTGCTTAACTACCGACTGCCCGGCGTGTGGCACGCCCGGCAGGACTTGAACCTGCAACCCTCGGCTTAGAAGGCCGATGCTCTATCCGGTTGAGCTACGAGCGCTCTGCGTTAAGCGGGGCGAAATATAGCGATGCCGAACGATTGTGTCTAGCTAATTAGCAACTTTTTGTGCAAGGGCGGGCAATTCGCATCGCGACAGGCACTCGGTCTGCGATAACACATCCAAATCCGACTCGACCAACTCCATACAACGGGCGGATGAACGCTGGCGCATTTTGGCCAATAACTCGCTGACAGCGCTGAATTCGGGCCGACTTTGCTGCCCTTGGGTATAAAGATCTGACAGGTATTGAGTCAGGCAGCCCTGCAGCTGCTGGCGCTCTTGCTGCGTTAACGACACTTTAGACATCAGGTATTCCTCAATTGATGCAAGCAGTTTAGGCAGGTGGGGATTGTGCAGTAAGTGCTAGTCGCCTAGCCCGAGGTCAATAACGTCATACCGGGGGTAGCAATCTATTGGACATAAAAAAGCCCGCAATGGCGGGCTGATTATCAACTGTCTGGCGTTCAGTTGTGAAATTGGTCGGAGCAGAGGGATTCGAACCCCCGACCCTCTGCTCCCAAAGCAGATGCGCTACCAGGCTGCGCTATGCTCCGACGCGGCGCGAACAATACGCACTTTGCTGCATGCTGACAAGCGCTAAATCAGACTCGCGTCCAACGGGTACCTTCTCGAGAGTCCTCAATCTCAACTCCCTGCTCCAATAACTCAGACCGAATCCGATCGGCTTCAGCAAAGTTCCGGTCCTTTTTAGCCTGCGCCCGTGAATCAATTAACGCTTCAATTTGCTGATCACCTAACACAGCGGCGTCTAGGATTCGCGTCACTGCATGCTGCGGGTCTTGCTGAAACAGATTAAACAACCGGCCAACGTGCTGAATAAAACCAGCCGCCTGGGGATCAGACGACACGTTCAATGCCTTGACTGCCTCGAACACTAGGCTCAATGCACCGGGCGTATTGAAATCATCGTCCATGGCTTTTTCGAAGCGTTCATTCCAGTGCGCCGAACTCTGACTGGGCGACGCCGTGCGAAGCGCACGATAGATTCGGGACAAGCTCTCGCATGCCTGCTCAAGCCCCTCGTCACTATAGTTAATGTGCCCGCGATACTGTGAGCTGAGCAAGAAAAAGCGAACCACTTCGGGATGGTACTTTTTAAGCACCTCTCGAATAGTGAAGAAGTTACCCAAGGATTTGGACATCTTCTCGTTATCGACCCTGACCGCACCGGCATGCATCCAGTAGTTGGCATAGGTTTGGCAAGTGGCCGCCTCGGACTGCGCAATTTCGTTTTCATGGTGTGGGAATTTTAGATCCGGCCCCCCGCCATGAATATCGAAGGTCTTGCCCAGGGCTTTCATACTCATTGCACTGCACTCGATGTGCCAACCCGGACGACCCTCGCCCCAAGGTGAAGGCCATGAAGCTTCTGATGGTTTGGCTGCCTTCCACAGTACGAAATCTGCCGAGGACTCTTTATCCGACGCCACATCAACCCGAGCACCGGCCAGCATGTCCTCGACCTTCCGATTGTTTAGCTTGCCGTACTCTTTAAACGCAGAGACTCGAAAATACACATCCCCGTTGGCGCCTTGATAAGCAGCCCCTGTCGATTCCAACTGCACAATCAGCTCAATAATGTCGCGAATATGAGCGGTCGCCCGAGGCTCGCTGCTGGGCGGCTCGCAACCAAGCTGCGCGAGGTCCTCATGCATTGCCGCAATAAAGGTATCGGTTAGCTCACCAAACTCGACGCCCCGCTCGGCAGCACGGGCAAAAATCTTGTCGTCGACATCCGTGATGTTGCGCACATAGTTAACTTCCAAGCCCTTGGAGCGCAGATAGCGCACGATCACGTCGAACGCGACCATGACCCGGGCATGGCCGATATGGCAATAGTCATAGACTGTGATGCCGCAGACGTACATGCCAATTTTCCCTGGCTGCAAAGGAGTGAGTTCGCGTTTACCGCCTTTCAGGGTGTCGTATATCTGCATTTGATCTTAAGTTCGCCACAAAAACGCGTATGATAGCGCTTCTTTCAAATAACTGGAGCCTTTTGAATGATTCAGCTGACAACCAGCATGGGCATCATCAAGATCGACCTGGCGAGCGACAAAGTTCCCGCCACCTGCGAAAACTTTAAATCGTACGTCGAGAGCGGCCACTTTGATGGCACTTTGTTTCACCGCGTCATCCCTGGCTTTATGGTTCAGGGTGGCGGATTCGATTTGTCGTTCGAGCAAAAGCCCACACAGGCTCCCATTCAAAACGAAGCGCCTGCCGGTCTTAAAAATGATCGCGGCACCATCGCAATGGCTCGCACCATGGAGCCCCACAGCGCGACCAGCCAGTTCTTTTTGAACGTCGTCGATAACGACTTTTTGAACTTCACTTCAG
>CBFHLC010000017.1:0-37025 GCA_965656605.1 Litorivicinus sp.
ACAGGCCAGCCATCCGGCCATCGAGGACTGGGACGCCATTCAACAGGCCCATCAGGACTTCCAACTGGGCATGGATTTACTGCGCCTGCTGCCCATGTGTGCAGACGAGGTCGAATTCGAAGTGTTGGCGGTTGAACCGAATCTTGACATCTACATCCCCGAGTTCTTAAAAGATCCGGAGCACCAAAAAGCCGCCACCCTGCAGCTGGCGCCTCCGCCAGTACAGAACGCCGATGAAATCGTCGCGGCCAGTGGCGGTATGTTCTACGCCCAGCAACAGCCCGGTGACCCAGCCTTTGTCAGCGTCGGCCAGCAAGTTCAGATCGGCGATCCGCTGTACATTGTTGAAGTCATGAAAATGTTCAACGTTATTCGTGCGGAGTTCGCCTGCACCGTGGACGAGGTGTTGGTCGCCGGTGATGCCAGCGTGGTCAAGAAAGGCCAACCCTTGTTCAAAGTCACCCCCACAGACGTAGTTGAAACCCTAGACCCGATCCAAGAGGCGCGTGCGCGTCAACGCTGGACGATGGATTGCTTGACCCACTTAAAAGGAGCCGAGCATGGCTGATCTAAACGACTGGTCGAATCTAGTCACCAAAGAAACCAAGGGCCTAACACCGGACGAGATGTCCTGGTTGACGCCTGAGGGCATCATGCTAAAGCAGCTGTACACCGCCGAGGATGTCGCGGATGTGGCGTTCAAGGACAGTCTGCCAGGCTTTGCCCCCTACGTGCGTGGCGTCAAAGCCACGATGTACTCAGGCCGCCCTTGGACGATTCGCCAATACGCCGGATTCAGTACCGCGCAGGCCTCTAATGCGTTCTATCGCAAAGCGCTCGCGGCCGGTGGCCAAGGGGTGTCGGTGGCCTTTGATTTGGCGACCCACCGCGGCTATGACAGCGACCACCCACGAGTGAAGGGTGACGTGGGCAAGGCTGGCGTTGCGATTGACAGCGTGCTGGACATGAAAACGCTGTTTGACGGCATCCCTCTGGATAAAGTCTCGGTATCCATGACCATGAACGGCGCTGTGCTCCCAATTCTGGCAGGTTATGTTGTGGCAGCCGAAGAACAAGGGGTCCGTCAGGACCAGTTGTCCGGCACGATCCAGAACGACATCCTCAAAGAGTTCATGGTCCGCAACACCTACATCTACCCGCCCGAGCCTTCGATGCGCATCATCGGCGACATCATTGCGTACTGCTCGCAGCACATGCCCAAGTTCAACACCATCAGCATCTCGGGCTATCACATCCAAGAAGCCGGCGCCGATGCTGCATTGGAACTGGCCTACACCTTAGCCGATGGCAAAGAGTACATCCGTACCGCGCTAGCAGCGGGCTTGGACATCGATGCCTTTGCCCCGCGCCTGTCGTTCTTTTTCGGCATCGGCATGAACTTTTACATGGAGATCGCCAAGCTGCGTGCCGCCCGATTGCTATGGCAAGAAATCGTGAGCGAGTTCAAACCCAAAAACGCCAAGTCGCTGATGCTGCGCACGCACTGCCAGACCTCGGGTTGGTCATTGACCGAGCAGGATCCCTACAACAACGTGGTGCGAACCACCGTCGAGGCCATGGCTGCCGTGTTTGGCGGCACTCAATCCCTGCACACCAATGCCTTTGACGAGGCAATCGCGCTGCCGACGGAGTTCAGCGCTCGAATCGCCCGTAATACTCAGCTGGTACTGCAAGAAGAAACCGGCATTACCCAAGTGGTTGATCCCTGGGGCGGCAGCTACATGATGGAATCATTGACGCAAGATCTGGCGGATCGCGCACGCGCCTTGATCGATGAGGTCGAGCAGCAAGGGGGCATGGCCAAAGCGATTGACGCGGGGCTGCCCAAACTGAGGATCGAAGAATCCGCGACCCACAAACAGGCTCGAATCGATCGGGGCGAAGATGTGATTGTCGGCGTGAATAAATACAAGCTGGAAAACGAAGACCCTGTCGATGCACTGCAGATCGATAATGCCGCGGTTCGTGACTCGCAAATCGAGCAACTGAAACAGCTACGGGAACAGCGCGACGACAGTGCGGTCAAAGCCGCCTTAAACGCCATCACCGAGGTGGCGGGTGGACAGAGCGGCAACTTGCTGGCGTTGGCCATCGATGCCATGCGTGCACGGGCCACGGTGGGCGAAGTCTCTGACGCAATGGAAGTACACTTCCAGCGCTATAAGGCCGAACACCGAAGCGTGTCGGGTGTTTACGGCAGCCACTACGAAAAGGACGAGACCTGGATGGGTATTGGCCAAAAAATTGAAGCATTCAGTGCCGAGGAAGGCCGTCGTCCGCGGGTGCTAGTCGCGAAAATGGGGCAAGACGGTCACGACCGTGGTGCCAAGGTTGTCGCCACCGCCTTTGCCGACGTGGGATTCGATGTCGATTTGTCTCCCATGTTCTCGACCCCCGAAGAAGTCGCCCGCCAAGCCGTTGAAAATGACGTACACGCGGTTGGCGTCAGCTCACTGGCCGCAGGCCACCTTACCTTGGTGCCAGAGCTGATCGCCGCACTCAAGGCCGAGGGTGCAGACGACATCGTCGTGTTCGCCGGTGGCGTGATTCCTCGTCAGGATTACCAAGCACTGTATGACTTTGGTGTTGCCGCGATCTTTGGTCCCGGCACTCCGATTCCCCAATGCGCCGAGCAAGTGATCGACTCAATCGCAGGTGCGCATGCATCGGATTGATGTTCAGGCCCTACGGGCCGGCAATCGACGTGCGCTGGCGAAAGCGATCACTCTGATCGAAAGCCACAACCCCGCTCACCGACCAGCCGCTGACGCCTTGCTCGAGCAGCTGATGCCGTTCACCGGTGGTGCATTCCGGCTAGGTATCTCTGGCGTGCCAGGGGTCGGCAAATCGACCTTTATCGAGAGCTTCGGGCTACGCGCGGTTGAGCGTGGGCAAAAAGTGGCGGTGTTGGCGGTCGATCCGTCCTCCCCGGTCAATGGCGGCTCGATTTTAGGCGACAAGACCCGCATGGAGCTGCTCAGTCGTACCGAAGGCGCGTTCATTCGCCCGAGCCCAGCCGGTGACAGTCTGGGCGGCGTGGCCCAACGAACCCGCGAAGCGATCTTGATTTGCGAGGCGGCAGGCTACGATCAAGTTTGGGTCGAAACCGTTGGTGTCGGGCAGTCCGAGCATGAAGTCTCGAACATGACTGACGCCTTTATGGTGTTGATGCAGCCAGGCGCCGGTGATGAGCTGCAGGGCATCAAAAAAGGCATCCTGGAGTTAGCTGACCTGATCGTGGTCAACAAAGCCGATGGCGAAGCCAAACAACTCGCTGAATTCAGCCGGCGGCATTATCAAAACGCGCTGAACCTGTTAACTCACAATGGATTTTGGACACCTCAGGTGCTCAGCATCAGCGCTTTGAAGACCGACGGCCTTTCGGCCTTAGAGGATTTGCTGGCGGAGTACCGAGATCAGGGACGCGTCTCAATCGATGCCCGGCGCATCGAACAGAACCTAGCTTGGTTCGATCATTTGGTTAAAGAAATGGCGTGGCAAATGATGGCTCAGGGAGACTTGCGTATCCGGTGGCAGAACGTCCGCGAACAGGTTCACAAGTCGAAATTATCGCCGGTAACTGCTGCTAGAAGCCTCTTTTAAAGGTCTACCCTCTGACTATGAAACTCATAGTCGCTACGTTATTCAGCTTATCGCTAATGGTCCATGCGGACAGCATTGCCTTTCCCAATAGTCTGTCCGCCAAAACGTTGTCTGACCGATACGGTCCAGAGCTCGCCACCTTTGAAAAAGCAACCAGCGAGCGATATCGAATGACGATCTACAACCCATCAAGACCCGCTGAAACAAGAAACGCTGCAGAGCAGGGCTTAATCGTCACTTCACCCGCACGAGTCATTGATTCGATCAACGAAGGCTTGGTTCCAGTGGGATATCACGATGGTTTTACTAAAATGGTACTGGTTAAAAGGGCTAACTCAGACTCAGACTCCAACTGCCTACGCATAGCACGCCTACCCAAAATATCGACCATGGGGTGGCTAGAGCCTTACTTGCTTAGGGACTCACAACTCGTTGAGATGTGCGACGTTCAAGCGCTAAACATGGTCAATGGCTTGCGTCTGCTAAAAACTAATCAGGCAGATCTGGTGGTCGCCGGCTTTAACACCTATCAACGATTTGCTGCGAACTACGGAGGACACTACACAATCTTGGCATCGGTAATGTCTCCAACCTTTGTCTTTATGACAACACCTAAACAGCAAGCGAAATGGGTCGAACGATTCGAGAAAATTGAAGCGGCGGGAGTCACTGCGCCTAACGGTAACCCTGTCAGGGTTTGGACTCCCGCCATCCTAAAGCGCTTTGAAAAATTTTCTCAGATTTCAGTCAGCTCATAGGCCCGAACCGCTCGCAGCACATCACATCGGCTTAACTGTCCGATAAGCTTGCCCTGCGCATCCACCACCGGAAGACGGCGCCGGCCTTGCTTGATAAAGGCCTCGGCTGCAGCAATCACGTCGGTGTCGTGACTGATGGTATCCATCGTCGAACTCATCACTTCGCTAACACGGCCTCCGACTTCACCTTGGTAGGTCCCTTTCAAGATGCCGTTTAGACAATCGTGCTCAGAGACCATGCCCATGAGCTGTCCGTTCTCAACCACCGGCATACCTGAAATACCGTGTTCAATTAGCAGATCCACCGCCGACAACAAATCTGCGTCGGGCGAGGTGGTGATCAAGCTGGTTGTCATATAATCCGAAATGCGAATTGAGCGAAACATCGTATATTCCTTATTCTGATTTCTCTCGAACATACCCCAAGCATTCAAACAAGGACACAGACCAATGCTCGAAAAAATAGACCACGTTGGCGTCGCCGTTTTAGATTTAGATCGGGGCATCGAGACTTACAAGGGACTGGGATTTAAATACCTAGGCCGCGAGACAGTCGCCGAACAAGGGGTGGAGGTCGCGTTCTTTGAGATTGGCCCCAGCAAGTTCGAGCTGCTCTGCCCGCTGGGTGCGGACACGCCGATCGGCCGTTTCATTGCAAAGAATGGTGGCAAAGGCGGCGTTCAACAAATCGCCATCACGGTCGATGACATTGACGCTGAGATGGCTCGCCTAAAAGCGGCCGGATATACGCTGTTGCAAGAATCACCAGTCAACGGAGCACACAACACTCGGGTCGCCTTCCTGCATCCAAAAAGTACCGAAGGCGTGCTATTGGAGCTGTGTGAACACGCCAAGGGATAACAGTGCTGATAGAGTCAGCATGCTGATCAAAGTGCCCCATAACACCGCATTCGCCACGGTCACGTCCTGATGGCCAAAGCGCTGGGCTAGCAAGTGAGCCAGCGCGCCGGCTGGCAGAGCGGCCACGACAATCGCAATCTGGGCCTGCAAAGCCGGTACCGCCAACCACCAACACCCCAAGGCGACCAGGCTGGGATGAATGAGCAGTTTAGACAGCACCAACAGCCCACTGAATCGAGTGCCTTGACGCGTGCCGCGACGCGCCTGGCCCAAGGTCAATCCCAGCGCGAACAGCGCCACCGGCGAGGCAGCTTGAGCCAACAACGACAACAAACGCTCGATCGGCAAACTGATCGCGAACTCAAACGCGGACCAAATCAGACCCAATGAGATGGCCACAACCATGGGGTTTTTAATCGTCTCGACTAATACCGAGGTCACACCGGACTGCCGGCGGGCCGACAGCACAATCGCTGTGCCAGCCACAAACAGCACGTTCGTTGCCAAGGCAATCAGAATGACCCACTGCGTACCCTGCGGACCAAATGCGCTCTGCACCAGCGGGATTCCAAGATAAACCGAGTTAGAGAAAGTCGCGCCCAGTCCCAACAGCCAGCGCGCATCGAACTCGGCAAGCCAGATTCGGAACACCGCGAACAACCCCACCCACAGCACAATGGTGGCCCCCAAATAGGCAGCCAAAAACTCCCATTGGGCCAGTGCCTCCCAGGGTGTTTTAGCCATCGCCAAGAACAACAACGGTGGCACTGCGAGGTAGTAAACAAAGCGGCTGAAGTCACTTAAAGACGAGTCAGAAAAACCACCGTAACGTCGCGCGGCCCAACCGATCCCAATCACACCAAAAATCGGCAGGACGATGCTAAACAGGACGCTCACAGCACGAATTCAAGCTGCGCATCTGCGCACCGCTGACCGGATTCATCCAAGGCTTGGGTCGACATGGCGTAGCGAATACGTCCCGATTGAGGGTTCAGCACCACAACCGGACTAACAAACAACAGCCGATCACCGCGCATCGGCGCGATAAATTTCAACGACACCTGAGCGACGACCGGATTGCAATCGCGCGCCAGCATGGCCTCACAGGCTTGGGTAAATGAGAACCAACCGGCCAGCGTTAAACACGAGGCAATCGCGCCGCCAAAGCCAACATCCAGCTGATTTTTGCATTGCGTGTACGCAGCCGAGAACTGATGTTGCTCGGATGTGCTTCCGTCGTAAGCTAAATCCATGAACTCGACCAACGGCGTACCCGCGCGCACTCGATCGATCAGCGCCTGCATTTAGCCGCCGATGATCTGCATGATGGTCTGCTCGCCACTGAACCGAACGGGCTGCTTGGCTTTTAGTGACATCGACAACGCCTCTTGAACATAAGCCAATGCCGGCCCCTGCTCCATCTGCAGGGCTGGGCGAATGTCGTTAGACGCGGACGATGAGATACACCCGTAGATTTTGCCTTCACTGCTTAGGCGCAAACGATCACAGTCCCCACAAAAAGGCGCGGATTCGTTCGAAATAAAACCAAATACGCCGCGAGGATTGACGTAGTTATAACTGGTGCTGTTGGCTTTGCGGTCTTGGCGCTCAGCTGGCCCGAATACCGATAACAGCTCGACAATTTCTTGCTCACTGACGAACTCGGCATCAAAGGCTGCCTTATCAGCCAGATGTCCCATTCGCATCAATTCAATGAAGCGCAGCTCGATTCCACGATCAGCACAGTATTCGAACAGACCCGCTAGCTGGTCCAGATTTTTGCTGCGCATGGGCACCGTGTTCATTTTGACCCGTAGACCTAGCGCCAAAGCCGCTTCGATACCTTTCAGGACCGTTGCCAAATCGCCTCGTTTGGCGATCTTTAAAAATGCATCGCTTTCGATCGCATCTAAGCTGACATTGATGCCGCCTACCCCAGCGTCCGCCAAGGCTTGCGCTTTGTCAGCCAAAAACTGCCCATTGGTTGTCAGGCTCGACTCAATACCCAAGGCTGGCAGGTGTTCGAGCACCGAATTCAAATTCGGTGCAATGAGTGGCTCTCCGCCTGTCAGTCGAATCTTTTTAATGCCTAACACCCGATGCAGCAAACCGACCAGCTTCATCAAATCCGGCCCCGACAGTGCATTGGCCGAGGGCTTGAGCAAGGTGCCGTCTGGCACGCAATAATCGCAGGCGTAATTACAGGCGCTGGTCAGACTCAAACGCAAAGATTTGAAGCTGCGACCCTGTGAGTCAATGAGGCTCATAGCACTGTCACTCGAGGAGCCGTATTGCGCGACACTGAATCACGAAGCCACTGCGCCACCCCTCCAGCAACGGATTCCGGCATATCCGGATGCAGACGAGAGGCACCCTGCCTCAATACTCCTTCAATCATGGCAATCAGCAATGCAGACATGGTGAGTGGCGAGCGAGATTCACTGGTGCAACCGGCCTGATCCAGAAGTTCAGCCAGACGAAACCGCTCGTTATCCCAGCGCTGCTGCAACATTTCAACCGATTCATGCTGTTGATAATCCACCAGGGAGGTATGCCAGTCGCGCAGGCACTGTTCTTGTTCGGTGTTAGTTAAACGAAATTTAACGTAGCCCAATAGACGATCCATCGGAGGACGCTGACTGTCCGCGAGGATGTCCCAACGCTCGATGTAAACCAACTCGATCAGTCGGGCTACGATCTCGTGCTTGGTCTTAAAGTGTTTATAAATGGTGCCCTTGCCAATCCCCACTTCACTGGCAATCCGATCCACCGTGACGTTCTCGTCCGGCGTGCGCAGCAGGCGATCAGTGACCGATAGGATTTCTTCCTCTCGGCGCAGAAATTCACGCTTTTTTCGTAGATTCGATTCCACGCTCTTATCACTTTATTGGTTTTGCCCCATGGTATCAGAACCCTTGACCATGTTGCCGTAAAGAAAAGCCTCGCATACTCATTTTTTATTCGCCTTTGGGAGCGTATGCCTTGCTGAAATTTTTTAGCTCAACTGATCAGCCGTTGAGTTATGGAGATTTCTGGTGTAAGCGGAAAAGGGAGGATGGCGTATCCTGTTGATTGATTCCGGCAAGAATCTCAATCAACAGAGGGTGGTACGCCATGACCCAGTTTAATCTGACCGCTCTTTCACAACCAGAACAACCGATAGCCGATCCGCTGACCGATTTGCTGCGACGAGGCGCCCGCGATCTCATTGCTCAAGCGGTCGAATCCGAACTCCAATTGCTTCTTGATGAACACTCTCAGCGTCGACTACCTGATGGGCGACAGGCGGTGGTAAAGAATGGATATCCTCCAGAACGTACAGTCCAGACAGGCATTGGGGATGTCGAGGTAAAAGTACCCAAGGTTCGAGATCGCAGTGGTTCAGGCGTCTGCTTCAATAGCACCTTGTTACCGCCGTATCTGAAGCGGGCCAAGAGCATCGAACAGCTTCTTCCATGGCTTCACTTGAAAGGCATCTCGACGGGTTACGGTGCTTTGGGTTTCTGGAAAGCGCTGTTAAAAGTCTATCCTGAGACGCGCCATTAACGATGCTGGGTACACAAGACGGCGAATATACTTACGGCACTGCCAAAATCTCAGCGTCGGTTGGGCAGGATGCCTCCGGCATCCTGCTTTAAGCAGCAGCGCCGGAAGACCGCTATGCCTGTCCCGATGTCGATCATTTCGAAATTAAGGGGTCTGTGATTTGGGTGTTCAGGTTGTGAGTGCCAACTTCAGCAACTTGCCCGTAGCGGACATTCAGGAAATAACTCGAGCTGACTTTTGAACGTCTAACCGAGATGTAAAAGCAGCCGCTCAATTAAGTACACTCTAGATGCATGCAGGGGCGCTATCGTAGCAATGCTGGCTTTCAGAGCGAGGATAAACTGATTCGCATGAATTTAGCGGAACTCCAACTCATAGCTATTAATCTGCCAACTCAAAAGCGTCCGAGGAAGCGACTAACAGAGCCTCATCATAGCGATAGTCAGAAAGCAGTTCGTAACCAGTCGCAGTGACTAATACCTGGTTCTCTATTTTCACCCCCTCTTTCTCACCCAAAGCACCGGAAAAGCTCTCGACACAAAGCACCATATTTTCCTCAATCACCCCGTCATAGATGTCTTGCGGCCAGTCGCCCTCGTAGTAGATTTTAGGGTATTCATCACAAAGCCCTGCCCCGTGGAAGCTACACACATAGCGGTTGCGAATATATTTTTCATCCCGTTTAAACGCTTTTGCCACTAACTCTTGAAAACTTATACCTGGTTGTACGAGTGACATATTGTGGGTCACTTCATCATACGCATGCCGATAGGCAGCCAGCTGCTGAGTGTTTGCTTTGTCTCCACACAACCAAGTACGGCTAATGTCAGCAAGATAACCATAGGGCCCTATCAAATCGGTATCAAACGCAACCAGCTCATTCTGCTCGATCCTCTTGTGAGTGGCCTCTTGAAGCCAAGGATTAGTGCGCGACCCAGAAGCGAGCATTCGACCATCAATCCAACTGCCTCCGTGGGCGATGTTGACCTGATGCAGAATAGATAGCAGTTGATTCTCTGTGATACCGGGCTTCATAGCTCTGTGCATTTCAGCAATACCCTTTTGAGCAACCGCTATCGAGTGCCTAATACAGAGCAACTCCTCTGCTGACTTAATAGTTCGTGCATGCTCAACAATTGGCTCTGCATCGACGACAGACCAACCAGCGGACAGCGCGCGCTGGGTAACAAAGGGGCTAAAACGCTCAAAAGCGATCTTTCCCGACAGCCCTAACTGGTGACGAAAATCGGCAATATCACTCAAGAAGGTTTTCGCCGCAGCATCTAGGTCCAAACCTGCATCAAAAACACTGATGAAGTAAGGCCTTTGATACTCTTCGACATTAAGATAGTCCTGCCGCGCTGCTCCGTACATTCGCAGAGGCCCTTCCACTGGAACCAACAGATAAACCGTCGGAATGTGTGCTTGGAAGAGCTGATACTCATCGTAGTCAATCGCGTAGCGCAAACTCACCGGGTTATTGAGCACACACAGGTCGACATTGCGGTCCCGCATGCAACGTCGGATGCGGGCTAGACGATACTCATTTAAGCGAACATATTGCGCTCGATCTAAAGAAAACACTGAGTCTGAATTGCTCATATCCCCCCCCTGACAAACCCAAATTCTTTTATTTTATTTGCTCTGGGTTTAACTTAACTCACTGTCGCAATTGGGTGTCGGACCGGTCCTCAATCAACCGCAAAACACTTAGATGTGGTGCATCAAACCCATAAGCCTTTGTCGCCTTTTTATAGGTGTCATACACAACTGCGCCGAGTGTTAGCTCTACGTTAAGGTGCTCACCTAACTGGTTGATTAAACGCATATCCTTCTCAGCTAGGCCCAGTTTGAATGAGTCGTCATACGAGCCATCGAGCACTTTGGGAATGTAGCTCTCAACCACGTAGCTGCGCGCACAGCTGTTGCTGAGCACATCGTAGAGTGTGTTTAGATCGAGTTTCGCCTTGGCACCAAGCATCAGGGCCTCGCCAATCCCTTGAGCAACCAGGTAGTTAAGATGCAACTGCGCTAGCTTGGTGGTATAGCCTGCACCAGCTGGGCCCATGTAGACGGCGCGCTTGGTGAAGCTCTCGAGTATAGGGCGGTAGCGCTCAATAACACTTTGTTCGCCGCCCAATAGCATGGTTAGGGTGCCGGCTGCTGCGCCCTCGCTCCCGCCTGTTACGGGAGCATCTACCAAATGGACTGTATCACCAGCTTGCTCGCGTAGAACCTCCCATGCGCTGACTTCGTTGGTACTGGTATCCAACCAGACGGCCCCCGCGTTGAGATTGTTAAGAATCCCATTCTTCCCCAGCGCTAGCGTATTAATCTCTTTAGAGCTCGGTAGCGAGGTAAATAGCACTTCGCTGTGGACGGCAATCTCAGCGACAGAGGCAGCAGCCTCGGCACCTTTTGCAGTAAGCGCGGCCACTGCACTCTGGTTGATGTCCAACACGCTTAGGTGATGGCCTTCCCGTTGGCAGTATGCAAGTAGATTTGCAGCCATGCCGGAGCCCATATTGCCCAAGCCAATAAATCCGATATTCATACTTCCAGCCTCAGTCCGTCAGGTTGTCGCTTCGACTCATTTCCCGTTCGTGATGAATCGGCTCAGCACGACCATAAAAGGCCTTAGCATGGTGCGGACGGTTCACTAAGTAGGGGTTGGTGACGTAGGTGGGTAACGCGATAATACGTGTCGTCGGCCCTGCGGTAGGCGTGACGCGATGCATCGAGTAGCGTCCTTTGAAGAGCTGCAGGTCTCCCTCTCTGAGCTTTAACACCCGAACTCGATCACGCGCACCCTGCAGCACTTTTTGGACTTCGCTGAAGTTTTCACTGTTTGGTGTGCGCAGATTTGGCACATACTCAAAATCGCCACCCTCTTCGGCGGCTTGTACCAAGATGCTCACCGTAAAATCGTTACCGTCGTAGTGCCAAGGGAAGTAATCACCTGTGCGCATCACGCTGTAAGGACAACGCCCAAGCGGATCTGCCCAGCGATAGACGGAGCCTTGATTCAAACAATCGGCTACAAAGTGCACCATCACATCGCAGTCATAGATCTTGCGTAGCAAGGATTGCGGCTCAAGCAGATCAGAGTTAATGAACGCACTGGTTCTATTCTCAAACAAACGTTTTGGATGATCTTGAGGCAAGCTGGGGTCGTCAGCAGTCAAATAGGGATTCACGAGATCATCGGCGGGACGTGCATCGCTCATCAACCGATTCGCTTCGCCCAGCATCTCCTGGATCGCTGACTCTTTTATGAAACCCGGAACGTGACTGCATCCTACGGCCTCGAGATCCGCTCGGCACTGTTCGACCAAGGCTTTGCGTTTTGGGCTTGTCAGGTCATGGATGGGAAAGGCTTCGAGATCGATAAAATCTTCAATACGAATTTCAGCCGCACTGAATGCGCTGGGGTGAGTAACCTCACGAACCGAATCAAGGCTAAATGCTTCTGACATGTGAGCAACCTCAGTGTTTAAAATTTGTAAGAGGGGTCGAGGCGATCGCATTTGCGCAGCAGAGCTGGCCACTCATACACCCCAGGGGAAAATGCTTCGTACTGTTTCGATGCCAACGCCCAGAGGTGCTCTGGACCTGCATCAATCTCCAGCGTCGAAGCTTTAGCCGAAAGTGCGACCTCACACAAACGCACTAAGTAGTACATATTCATAAAGCACTCGCCGGCTGTCTCGCCGACAGTTAGAAAACCGTGGTTGCGCATCACTAGGCAGGTGTTACTACCCATATTTTCTGCAATGCGATGTCGTTCATCGGGGTCGACTGACAGCCCCTCCCAGTCGTGGTAACCCACTTTTCCATAAAGCATTGAAGAGTCTTGAACTAGAAAAGGGATCTCTTTGAAGGCCGTTGCTGCAATTGCTGAAGCAGGGTGTGCGTGAAAAACATACTTTGCTTTAGGGTGGTTAAGGTGAATAGCGCTATGGATTATGAACCCAGCAGTATTTACATCCTCTGGTCCTTCTATCACTGTTCCATGCTCATCCACCATGATTAGGTTTGATGCGCAAACTTCGTCATAAGCGAGGCCAAAGTGGTGCATGTAAAAGTTATGGTCAGTGCCCGGAACGCGTGCGGTGATGTGATTCCAAATCGTATCGTCCCAACCAAAGTGCGCTGTGAGGCGAAACATCGCGGCGAGATCGATGCGAACATTTTCACGTTGCTGATTAAGGCTCGTTTCTATAGATGTCATTGCTAACCCTATGAGTGTTCTATTTTTTTGCGATAGTTACTCCGCATTTAGTGGTTGTAAAACAAAGAATCTTTGTTTTTTAAATCGTATTTTTCGATATTGATGACTACTAACAAAGAATTTGATGATCTGTTGTCCGTTGCGACCCTTAGAGCGATTTATTTGTCTTCTTGTATCGAAAAGTTCGATTTGAAGTGCGATAAAGCCACACTAGTATCGATGGAACAGTAGGGCGACTGAAACATTATGAATATCGAAAACTTGAGGGCCTTTCTGGAGATAGCATCAACGGGAAGTTTTCAACTGGCCGCCGAGAAGCTGCACCTAACTCAATCCACGGTTAGTGCCCGCATTAAGGTATTGGAGGATCGGCTTAACCGACCGCTATACATCCGTAAACGAGATGGGGCGCAGTTGACTCAAGCGGGTCATCACCTTCACCGACATGCTCTTACGGTAGTACGCGCTTGGGAGCGAGCTCGGCAGGAGGTGAGTCTTCCAGAGAGCCTGACGGATATGTTCAGCTTAGGTATACAGCTGAACCACTGGGACCAAGTCGCAACGCCCTGGCTAGCCTACATGGAGAGTTCCGTACCCAACGTCGCAACACGAATCATCTCCGACTACTCTGATCCGCTAATGCGCATGTTACGTGATGGGTTGATAGATCTGGCGTTGCTCTATGTGCCGAAACAGCACGCTAATCTGCACATCGAAAAATTCACCTCTGAAGAGATTATTCTGGTCTCGACCGAGCCTCGTGACGTCGACTCCGGTATGGTTGAGGGCTACGTCTTTGTGGATTGGGGTGACGAATTCCGAGCCCAGCACTCGGAAGCTTTCCCAGATACCTCAGTGCCACGGTTATCAGTGGGCCTCAGTTCCCTAGGTTTGAGTCACATTCTAACCCATGGCGGCTCGGGCTATTTTCTCAGAAGTACAGTACGTCAGTATCTGAGTGAAGGGCGTCTATTTCGCGTCCAAGGTGCGCCGATATTTAAACGACAAACTTACTTGGGCTATCCCGAAAATCCGCTTGACCCCGAACTGCAAAAGACAGCGCTGACGGGACTGCGACAGATAGCTACCAACATCGTCTAGCGAGAAAAATATGAAGATAACAGGTATCAAAACACGCTTAGTCGACCTGCCGTTTAAGAGGCCCATCACAACTGCAATTCACGATATGCGCTCTGTCGGCTGTGTTCTGCTCTTCATCGAGACAGATCAAGGCCTCGTTGGTCAGAGTTATGCGTTCACGCTCAATGCAGTGCGCCTCAAAGCGTTTAACGAAATGATCAACGGTTTTAACCATCTGTTGATCGGAAGAGATCCAACAATGGTTAAAGCGATTGGCGCGGCGATCTGGCGAGAGATTAATCCAACGGGCTATCAGGGGCTCACAATTTCAGCGTTATCTACAATTGATACAGCCCTCTGGGACTTGGTGGGTAAACAGGCTGAAATGCCGTTGCACCGGCTCTTTGGCGCCTGCCGCGAGGAGATCAAAACCTACGCCAGCGGTGGACTTTGGCTATCTCAGTCGATTGATGAGCTCGTGAGCGAAGCGCAAAGCTTTATAAAGCAGGGCTTTCGTTCAATGAAAATTCGCGTGGGTAGTGACTCAATTGCCCGAGATGTAGAGCGGGTTAGAGTCCTGCGTGAGGCGGTTGGCGATGAGATTGAGTTGCTCGCAGACGCCAATCAAGCCTTTACAGCCAAACAGGCAATTCGCCTCGGTCGCAAGCTAGAGGAGTTCAACTTGGGTTGGCTAGAGGAGCCAGTCAGTGTGCATGATCTGCAGGGTCATGCAGCGGTTACTCAGGCACTAGATACCCCCATAGCAACCGGCGAGACAGTCTACACGCGCTACGGCATGCGCCCGCTCATAGAACAGCGCTGTGCTGACGTTTTGATGCCAGACTTGCAGCGCATAGGCGGGCTGACTGAGATGCAGAGAGTCGCAGCCCTGGCCGCCACCTTCGATCTTCCCATATCGACACACATTTTTACCGAACAGAGCCTCTGTATTGCAGGTTCGACCCCCAACTGTATCTCGGTAGAGCATATGCCCTGGTTCTCGCCGCTATTTAATGAAGAGATGCTAATTTCAGAGGGGGCTATTGCGATACCTGAGCGTCCAGGAACCGGCTTCACTTTCAGTGAAGAGATAATCAACCGGCATCACGTTGACTGAATAATATGGCAATACTTTTATACAACGGCGAGTTTGGTGCTGACGATTGGTACTTGGCTCTACAAGCTCAGTTGCCCGATGAGACTATTTATATCTACCCCGATGTTCCTGATAAGGCAGAGGTAGAGTTTGCGGCCGTTTGGAACATACCTCCGGGAGAGCTCATCTCCTGCCCAAATTTACGGGCAATTCTGCTACTAGGAGCGGGCGGAGATTTTCTAATGCGCGAGACGAGCTTACCGCCGGTGCCCATCGTGCGGCTCGTGGATGAGACGGTGGTTTTCGATATGACCCAATACTGTCTCTATTGGGTAGCTCACTATTATCGCCGCTTTGATAGGTACGCCCTAAACCAGGCGAACGCGCATTGGCAGCGTGTTGAGTACCCGCCTATTGAGCGATACCGAGTTGGCATTCTTGGGTTGGGTACTATCGGAACCCAGATCGCAGGAGCGCTCTCAACTTTGGGTTACAGTGTCTCGGCCTGGGTGCAAACGCAGCGCGATGCAAAGCAGATAAAGCTCTACAGCGGAGCTGATCAATTCCCAGAGTTTATGGCTAACCTTGATGTTTTAATCAACGTGCTTCCCCTGACAAATGAGACGCGCGGTTTTCTAGATATCGAGCGCTTAAAGATGCTTCCCAAAGAGGCTAAAGTTATCAATATTAGTCGCGGTGCCGTCATTGATGATGAAGCGCTTCGGTCTGTTTTGGACTCCGGGCACCTGGGCGCTGCGGTATTGGATGTCTTTGATCAAGAGCCACTCACGCCAGATCATTGGGCTTGGCGACACCCGCGTGTCTGCATAACACCCCATGCATCGGGTCAGACCTATGCGCGCTCCGCCGTTAAGGGGCTGGTTGCCAACATTCAACGAATTAAACGTGGGGAACAGCCGTTTCCTCTATATGATCAGAGCAAAGGTTACTGAGACAAATGGGGTTAGTGTAAGGACCCACCGGTTTCTGCACACCTAAGCGGCTAATTCGATTCCACGCTCTTATCACTTTATTAGTTTTGTCCCTTGGTATCAGAACCCTTGACCATGTTGCCGTTAAGAAAAGGCTCGCATACTCGATTTTTATTCGCCTTTGGGAGCATATGCCTTGCTGAAATTTTTAGCTCAACTGATCAGCCGTTGGTTGTTAGCCAAAAAATACGACCCGTTCTATTTCGGATCCAACTGGCATGCCATCCGTTACGAGCTGCGCCCGGGGGATTTGATCTTGGTCGAGGGGCAAACTCGGGTCGCACGAATCATCCAGCGCCTAACGCTGTCATCGTGGTCCCACGTCATGCTGTATGTCGGACGGATTCACGACGTCGAAGACATCCACCTGCGCCAACAGATTCAGGACTTCGGCCAATTCGAGCCCGAGGACATGATCATTCTAGAGAGCGAGATGGGACGCGGCACTGTGGTTCAGTCATTGAAATATTATGAGGGTTATCACTTGCGAATTTTGCGGCCCAAAAACATCAGCTATCTGGACGTGCAACAGGTCGTTAAGTACTGCGTATCACGCCTTGGCACACCGTATAACCTGCGTCAGATCGTAGATTTGATGAGATTTTTGCTGCCATGGAAAATACTGCCCAGACGCTGGGGCAGCAGCTTATTTCGCTACAGCCCAAACGCACCCTCAACCGTGTGCTCGACCTTGTTGGCCGAGGCCTTCGCACACATCAACTTTCCGGTGCTGCCGCTGATCAAAGCCAGCGACAAACCCGGTCATTACCAACTGTTTCAGCGCAATCCGCAGTTTGTCTTTCCAGCCACCTTTGACAAGTCACCGTACTTTGAGGTGATTAAGACCGCCCACGTCGATCATGGACCAGCCCGCGGCTCGTACCGATTGATGCCGTGGCATGGGCAGATGCAATTGGACGATCCAGAGTCCGACTTTTACGTTAGCTCGTCACGCTCGCCCGCGGAAACAGACGGGCGAAGTTTGCCGACGTCTGAGCCGCCAGCTGAGGAGGCGTGACGCCGCGCAGCTCAGCGATGCAATCCAAGACCTTGGGCAAGAACTTGGGCTCGTTGGGCTGGCCCCGATAGGGAATGGGAGCCAACCAAGGACTGTCGGTTTCAATCAATAACCGATCTGCCGGCACCCGAGCGGCGACGTCTTTTAATGCCTGAGCATTACGAAAGGTCACGATTCCGCTAATCGAGATGTACCAGCCCATCTCAAGAGCGGCCTCGGCCATCTCCCAGCTTTCGGTAAAGCAATGCAACACTCCAACTGCTTTGGGGCAGGCATGCTTGCGCATAATTTCAAGGGTGTCCTGAACTGCCGCCCGGGTGTGCACGATCGTAGGCAGTGTCAGTTCACGAGCCAGATCCAGGTGCATGGCAAAAGCTTGCTGCTGAATCGCCGGATCGTTGTCCTGCTTGAAGTAGTCCAATCCTGTTTCGCCTAACGCCACCACTTTGGGGTGATCGGCCAGACGGCGGATCTGATCTGGATCGGGCAAGGCATCCGTGTGATACAGCGGATGTACTCCAACAGAGGCACTCACATCCGAGTTTTGCTCAGCCACCGCAATCGGATCCAGCGCGGTTTGCAAGTTCACGCCAATGCACAGAAAGTGTTTCACCCCAGCCGCACGCGCCTCGACTAGCGCCTGATCTAAGCTTCGCTCTCCTAACTCGAGGCGATCCAGGTGGCAGTGACTATCGATCATAGGGTGTGAGTGGTGTTGTCGCCGCCGAGCATGCCGGCCAGATGGGTTTCAATACGATTGCGCAAGCCGCCTTGGTCCTCGACGAACTGTACGCCAACTCCCGCTGACTTTTGACCTTGCGCCCCTTGCGGAGTTAACCAAACCACCTTGCCGGTGATAGGGAATTTTTCCGGCTCGTTTAGCAATGCAATCAACAGCACCAATTCCGCGCCCAGCTCGAACGTTTTAGGCGTCGGAATAAACAGACCGCCACCCTGCAAAAAGGGCATATAGGTCTGATATAGGGTGTGTTTATCGCGGATCGTTAACGAGAGCATGGGCGCAAGCCTAGTCCTTTATCCATTACCCTGCCACCCTCAGCCAGACGCTGCCCAAGGCACGCAGCATCAAGGTCGCGTTCAGGGTGACCTGCTCCAACACCGGCCGGCGCTCTTTTTCTAGCCGCGCTTGAAATTTAATGAGGCGCTCAAGGCGGGTGGCGTCATGAACATCAGCCCGTGCCAACTCCACACACAGCCGATACCAATCATCCAACCATTGAAGGGGCGGCAACTTGCCGGCGGCATTGATCAATTGCGACAGCGTCTTGCGGCCTTGCAAGGCCTCTAGCAACGCCTCGCGCCAAACCAGCCGTGCCTGCAGCTGATCGGGATCGTTGACCAATTCCAGCAACAAGTCCGGCGCCTGGGTCAGTGACAGCGCTTGGTCACGCAATTCGGATGGCGGCACCACGCTATCCAGCCAGCTCATGTCCTCGGGGGCACTGGGGACTCGGACTAATCGGCACCGGCTCAGCACCGTGGCTGGTAGCCGTCCAGGCAGATGAGTCGACAAAATAAAATGTGTACCGGCCGGCGGTTCTTCTAAAAACTTCAATAATCCGTTGGCACCCGCCAAGTTCAGGCGTTCGGCCTCAAAAATCTGGATAACCCGCCGCCCCCCCTGATAGGTGGTTGTTCCAGCCAGCTCGACAATCTGTCGCACGGCATCAATTTTGTGTGCGTGCGATTTGCCTTCCGGCTGCATACTCAGTACGTCCGGATGGCCTTCTTGGGCCAACAAGACACATGACTGACACTGGCCACACGCCTGCTGCGTTTTGCACATCACTTGCTGCGTAACCGCACGGGCAAATTGACCCACGCCTTGGCCAGGCGCCGCCACGAGTAACAGACTCTGAAAATCATGGGCGGCGATCTGATCAAAGACCGCTTGCTGCCATGGATAAATCTTCATCCGTGGGCCTCGATTGCGTTAATCACGGCACGCAATACCTGATCAGGGGACTCAGAGGCATCAATGATTGCATAACGATCCGGCGCCTGCGCAGCACGCGCTAAATAGGCAGCACGGACCGACTGGTGAAACTCCAGATCCTCAGCGTCCAGACGATCGTCGGCTTTGGCCCGACCACTCAGACGGGCCAGCCCAACCTGTGGATCCAGATCCAACAGGACCACCAGATCCGGCCGCAAATCATCTTGCACCAAGGACTCCAAGGCGGTAACGCGCTGGGCGCCCAAATTGCGAGCAACCCCTTGGTAGGCAAAGGTCGAATCAGTAAAACGGTCGCAAATCACTCGCCGCCCTCCTCCCAATTCAGGCTTAATCAGGCGAGCTAGGTGCTGTGCTCGCGCAGCAAAGACCAACAACAGCTCGGTCATCCCGTCGACTGTCTCATCGCGCTTATTCAGCACGCACTCGCGGATTTCCTCGGCCAGGGGGGTGCCGCCGGGTTCACGGGTGAACAACGCATCGGGGAAATGGTGCTTTAGCCCCTCAATTAGGGTTCCTTTGCCGGAACCCTCGCCGCCCTCAATCACGATAAAACTCATTGTTGACTCCGGCGGTTGCGCAAATAGTCCTGAACGTTCTTTTGATGCTGCTTAAGCGTCTCGGCGAAGGCATGGCCACCGTTCCCGGTCGCTACAAAAAACAAGTCTTGGGTCGCCTTGGGCATTGCAGCCGCTTGGATTGAGGCTACACCCGCCATCGCAATCGGCGTGGGCGGTAGACGTTTGATCACATAGGTGTTGTACGGAGTCGCCTGGCGCAGATTTTTGCGCGTAATATTGCCGTCGAAATCTGGCAGCAACCCGTAAATTACCGTGGGATCAGTCTGCAGGCGCATTTTCTTGCGTAACCGATGATCAAACACACCTGCAATGTGGGTTCGCTCATCTGGCACCGCCGTCTCTTTTTCAATAATACTGGCCAGCGTCAAGAGCTCTTGCGGCGATTTAAGCTGCTGGGTTGTGCGCTGCTCCCAGGCTATCGATAACGTTTGTTCTAACGCCTTGTGCGCCCGTTGCAGCAAGGCAACATCGCTATCGCCAGGCGAGAAAGCATAAGTATCCGGCAAGAACTGACCTTCCGGCCAACCCTCAAATCCAAACAACTCACCCCATTGGTTTAAGTCATCGGGAAGTTGTTGATCTAACCGCTTATCGTTGGACAGCGCGGTTTGCAACTGCCAGACATTCCAGCCCGGCACGATAGTGAAGTACTCGTTAATCGACTGGCCGGCCACGACCCTAGCCAACAAGCCCTCTAAGCTCCCCTTCACGGAGTAGGTGCCGGCTTTGAGTCGAGTTAAGTGTGGGTGTGTTCGTGCGATCAGGCGTGCATCCGGCGCCTGATCGATCCAGCCTTGCTGCTCGAGCTGCGCCAGCAAAGGCCCAAGGTAAGTCCCCGGCTGAACGACCAGCCGAGAGTCTTGAACTAAGAGAGGTTGCTGGAGCAAATCCTGCTGTTGACTCACCCACCAAGACAGTGAGCCGACACCCGCGGCCAGTACCGCGAGTATTGTCACTATCCAGCGCATCAATTAGATGCGCTTGAACAACAATGAACCGTTGGTTCCACCGAAACCGAAGCTGTTGCTGATGGCGTAGTCAATTTTGTGTTCTTGAGGCGTATGCGGGACCAAGTTCAGGGTCACCTCGGGCTCGGGATCATTCAGGTTGATCGTCGGTGGTGCGACCTGATCACGAATCGCCAATACGCTGAAGATGGCCTCGACAGCACCGGCTGCACCCAACAAGTGGCCGATCATCGACTTAGTCGAACTGACCGGTGCATCTTTGCCGTTCAACATACGCGTGATACCGCGCGCCTCAGCAACGTCGCCACCCGGGGTCGAGGTACCGTGCGCATTGACGTAGTCGACTGCGCTACCATCGATGCCTGCATCGCGCAGGGCACCCTGCATAGCGGCCTCAGCGCCCTCGCCTTGCTCAGGCGGCAGCGTCATGTGGTAGGCATCGTCAGACATACCAAACCCAACCAACTCGGCCAGAATGTTAGCACCACGCGCCTTGGCGTGTTCGTATTCCTCAAGAACCATCACGCCTGCACCGTCGCCCAGCACGAAACCATCGCGGCCGCTGTCCCAAGGACGAGAGGCGCTTTGCGGATCATCGTTACGAGTCGACAGCGCTTTGCAGGCGTTGAACCCTGAGATGCCCAGCGGCGTGCAGGCTTGTTCGGCACCACCCGCCAGCATCACGTCGGCATCGCCGTATGCAATCGTGCGAGCGGCATAACCGATGTTGTGAGTACCTGTGGTGCACGCGGTAGTAATGGCAATGTTGGGGCCTTTAAAGCCCAGACGAATCGCCAGATTTCCGCTGATCATGTTGATGATCGAGCCAGGCACAAAGAACGGCGATACGCGACGAACGCCTTTCTCTAACAGCTCAATGTGGTTCTTCTCGATCATCGCCAGCCCGCCAATGCCCGATCCTACCGCAACGCCACACCGGGTCATGTCAGTGGTTTCAAGATCCAAGCCCGCGGCTTCAATCGCTTGATGACCCGCAACGATCCCGTACTGGATAAACGTATCCATTTTGCGGGCGTCTTTGCTGGTTAGATACGGCTCTAGCGTGAAGTCAGTGACTTCGCCGGCAAAACGCGTGGTGAAACCACTGGCATCAAATCCTTGGATTTCAGCAATGCCGCTTTCACCTCGAAGCATCCGCTCCCAAGTTCCTTCGACGCTCGCAGCCAATGGGCTCAACATGCCCATACCTGTTACGACAACTCTACGTTTCGCCATGAATGTTCCTTAGCCAGCAAAAAAAGACCGCCCGTGACGAATCAGGGGCGGTCTCGGTGTTCGTGTAGCAATATAACTTAGCTGTTCGCGTTGATGTAGTCGACAGCTTGCTGAACCGTAGTGATGGTCTCGGCTTTGTCGTCCGGGATCTCTGTTTCGAACTCTTCTTCCAGAGCCATAACTAGCTCAACGGTGTCCAAAGAGTCTGCGCCAAGGTCTTGCACGAATGAAGATTCAGCGTTTACTTCTTCTTCTTTGACGCCAAGCTGTTCACAAACGATTTTCTTGACGCGTTCTTCGATAGTGCTCATCGGATTTTTCTCTCCTAATAAAAAATGTCCGTCCGGGACAAAACCCCTGACTCACCCTTTCGGATGCCGGCATTATCCATACCTTGTCAGAGAATTTCAAAATTTAGTTCATCAACATGCCGCCGTTCACATGCAGCGTTGTGCCTGTGACGTAAGCCCCTGATTCCCCAGCTAAAAATGAAACGGCATTGGCGATGTCCTGAGCTGACCCCAGACGTCCCAATGGAATTTGTTCAGCCAATTTGGCTTTTTGTTCGTCGCCAAGAGCGTCTGTCATGTCCGTTGCGATGAATCCAGGCGCCACAGAATTGACCGTAATGTTGCGGCTGCCTACTTCACGAGCCATGGCTCGACTAAAGCCTTCGATCCCTGCTTTGGCTGCGGCATAGTTCGCCTGACCTGCGTTGCCCATCGAACCCACAACGCTAGAAATGTTGATCACACGACCCCAACGCGCCTTGGTCATGCCCTTCAAGCACGCCTTGGACAAGCGGAAGATGCTGGACAGGTTGGTATCGATCACATCGTTCCAATCGTCATCTTTCATGCGCATCATCAGCGTGTCACGAGTAATACCAGCGTTATTCACCAATACGGCGATCGGACCTAACTTTTCGGTGATCGTCGCGAGTGCTTGCTCAACACTGGCTGGGTCGGTGACGTTCATCGCCACACCCACGCCGTTAATCCAGGCGTCGATTTTTTCAGCGCCAGACTCTGAGGTCGCCGTACCGGCCACCAAATACCCATCGGCCATCAGCTGTTCGGCAATGGCTTTCCCGATGCCGCGGCTCGCGCCACTGACTAATGCAACTTTTTGATCACTCATGCACTCAATCCTTGTTCCAGTGAAGCCAGATCACCCAGGCCTTGGGTGCTCATGGATTTATCAATACGCTTGGCCAGGCCGGCCAAGACCGCACCGGGTCCGCATTCAATCGACCGATCAAAACCGCAAGACACTAAATATTGGATCGTCTGCGTCCAACGAACCGGTGAATAGGTCTGCTTTAGCACTTGCGTCTTGATCAGCGCAGGGTCGGTTTCGGCTACGACACTGACGTTTTGGACGATAGGACAGCTGGGCGCGCTAAAGGCCACATCAGCCATAAAGTCGGTCAACTCGTCTGCCGCCGGTCGCATCAACGCACAGTGGAACGGCGCGGATACTGGCAATGGTAGTGCTCGTTTGGCGCCGGCTTCTTTTAGAAGCGGCAAGGCGCGCTCAACGGCACTCGCCGACCCAGCAATGACCACTTGGCCCGGCGCGTTAAAGTTGACCGCTTCGATCACTTCACCCTGGCTTACATTGGCGCAGACGTCTACAACAGCATCGTCATCCAGGCCGATTACCGCAGCCATGGCGCCGGTACCTGCTGGTACGGCACGTTGCATCGCTTGTCCGCGGAAGCGCACCGCGCGCACAGCGTCTTCGAAACTCAATACGCCCGAACACGCCAACGCTGTGTACTCACCTAGCGAATGGCCGGCCATCAGCTCGGGTTGGGCGCCTTGGTTGTCTTGCCAAATACGCCATAACGCAACGCCAGCAGTTAATAGCAACGGCTGAGTATTGGCGGTTAAAGACATGACGTCGGCATCACCCTCGCGCAACATCGCCCACAGATCGTCGCTCAGGGCGTCGGAGGCTTGCTCGAATGTGCTTTGGATTTGTGTATGTTGCTGCGCGATATCCAACAACATCCCTGGCTTTTGGGAACCTTGGCCGGGGAACAAGAAGGCTAGTTTTGACATAAGCGCTCTTATAGAAAAAACAAAGGCCGCGGAGAGCGGCCTTGATTTACGACTTACTCGTCGTCTGAAGCTTCGGGCTTCTGAGCAATGACCTGGCGGCCCTTGTAGAATCCGTCTTTGGTCACATGGTGACGCAGGTGCTTCTCGCCGCTGGTCGCGTCGACGCTCAAAGTAGTGGTGTTCAGTGAGTCGTGTGAACGACGCATGTCACGCTTTGAACGTGTTTTTCGATTCTGTTGTACGGCCATGTCGGCCTCCTATTGCTTGCCCTTTAACTGTGCCAGCACAGCAAAGGGGTTGGGTTTTTCTTCCGGCTGGTCTTCGTGCTGCACGACCAAACCACAACTTTCAGCATGCTTGGGCACCATCGGCACCCGAAGCAGCAATTCTTCTTGAACGGCAGCGTGTACATCAACAAAGAAATCTTCGTTGGCAAACACCGCTTCCCAGCCCTCTGGCAACCGCTCGAGGTATTCCTCACCGGTCACCACCGCCAGTTTGCATTCGCCACTTAAATCCAGTGGCATCACTTCAAGGCAGCGTTGGCATATCAACTGGGCTGTGCCCCCGATGGTCAATTGCATGGCCAGAACGTTGTCTTCGCCTCGCTCGAAGCGAACACTAACCTCTACTCGATCTGACTCAGGGTTTTCAGTAACCTTGGCCAATTCGGGCATATTCTGCCACGCCAAATGACCCGATACGGTATCACCGTGGCGCTCGCCTTTGCGGGCCTCGAAGAGCCGATTCAGGGGTCGTTCAAACATAGGGCGCGGATATTAGGGAGAGTAGTGCTTGGTGTCAAACAAAAACCCCATCCAATGGGTACTCGCATCGGGGTCAAAACATCGCCAAAAACAGCTCAGCCAAGCTGGGTGCAAATTTACGGTCACAGTCAGTGATGTCGACGAGTCTTTAACACCCAATGAAGCCGCCCCAGCACGCGCCCAACGACTGGCCCACACCAAGGCTTATAGCGTGGCGCAACAGCACCCTGACGCGCTGATCATCGGATCCGATCAGGTCGCTCACCTAGACGGACACATCCTGCGCAAACCCGGCACTCATGAGGCCGCGCTGGAGCAGTTGATGCGATCCAGTGGACGCAGCGTTTGGTTCGAGACCGCTTTGAGCGTGATCACCCCCGAGCAGACGATCAACAGCTGCACCCGCACGGAAATTGAATTCTGGCCCTTTGATGAGGCCTTGGCTAATCGCTACCTATTGGCTGAAACACCGTACGATGCAGCGGGCAGCTTTTACAGCGAAGCGATCGGGCAGTGGTTGATCAAGCACCACCGCAGTGACGATCCCAGTGCCATCATCGGTTTACCCATGCTGGCATTAGGCCGTGCGCTGCGGCAGTTGGGGCAGCTGCCGATTTAGTGCAGCAGCGGCAACGCCCACTGCTTCAGTTGCTGGAAGACTTGAACGCCCAAATTACGCGAGATCGCTTCTAGGGGACTGGGTTGCGGGGTGAAGTTGACGACCTGATCGGTGTCCAGCTCTTGCAGGGCGAACTCCATCGGACTGAGGTGCCCATCAATGAGCCCCAGCTGCAAGGCTTGACGGCCGTTCCATATCAAACCCGAGAACAACTCAGCGTCACCGTCTAGGCGAGCCCCGCGGCCGCTTTTAACTCGCTCAATGAAGACCTCGTGTGTTCCGGCCAGAACCCCCTGCCAGTGTTCGACCTGCGCGGAATCGAGCTCCGAGAACGGGTCAAGCAACGCTTTGTCGCCACCCGCGGTGATGACCCGGCGCTCGATCCCCAGCTTTTTAGCCGCTTCAGTGAAGCCAAAACCCGATGAGATCACCCCAATCGACCCGACCAAACTAGATTCGTCTGCGTAGATGTCATCCATAGCCGAGGCAATGTAATAGGCACCTGAAGCCCCAATGTCGCTAATGGATGCCACAAATGGAATGTCAGGGTACTGATCACGCAGGCGTTTAACGCCTCGCCACACTCGATCAGCTTGGACCGGCGATCCCCCGCCACTGTTGATGTCCAACATCACACCCTGTGTGGCCGGATGCTCAAGCGCCGCGGTCAAGCCCTGTAAAATGGTGTTGGCGTTGCTTTGCGCATCTGCTGCAATCACACCGTTGACACTGACAATCGCCAAATGGCCTGCTGCCGACGACTCAAACGGGTCTACATTATTCGCTCGAATAACCGACACCAAAATAAAGGTGACGTAAGCCAAAGTAACCAGCTTAAAGAAAATGCCCCAGCGACGAGCACGGCGCTGCTCGACAAACGCAATATCCAAGCTGCGGCGCAACTCGCGCCAGGCTCGACTGTCTTCTTTAGGCTCGCTCATCTAGTGTCTCCAACAAGTAAGAAAGGCTCGACTCTAATGGAGCCGATATCTTTAGGCGCTTCTCCTGCCAAGGGATGTCGATCTCGGCCGCATGCAAAAACATACGTTTCAAACCTCGCTCGCGCCAGCGACGGTTGTCCTCGTCCAAGCCGTACTTTGGATCACCCAGAATTGAATGCCCGATCGCTTGGGTATGCACACGAATCTGGTGCGTCCGACCCGTCACCGGCTGACAGGCCAGCAACGTGGCTCCCTCATACTTCTTAAGGATAGTCGTTTTGGTCAGCGAGAACTTACCTTCAGGATTGACACTGGCCATGCGCTCGCCGCTACGCAATACATCCCGCGCCAAATTCAGTTTGACTTGCTGCTGCCTAGCCGGCCACGCGCCTGCCACTAAGGCCCAGTAGGTCTTGTGCGCCGTGCGAGTGCGCAGTGACTCGTGTAATGCGCGCAACGCGCTACGACGCTTGGCCAATAAAATAACGCCCGAGGTATCCCGATCCAGACGATGGACCAACTCTAAATGCTTCAGTTCGGGGCGCGCCTTACGGGCCAGCTCGATCAGCCCGTGGTTCAAACCACTGCCTCCGTGCACCGCCAGACCTGCCGGCTTGTTAACGGCCAGCAAGTGCGAATCTTCGAATAGCACCCAGCTGGCAAAGGCCTCGACCTGGTTGGTCGGCAAAATGACTTCGTCAGCCTGAGCTTGCCGAACCGGAGGAATGCGAACCACGTCGCCCTCTAGCAATCGGTAGGCCGCTTGTTTGCGACCCTTATTGACGCGGACCTCGCCGCTACGAACCATGCGGTAGACCCGGGTACGCGGAACGCCTCGCAGTTGCGACATTAGAAAATTATCCAGCCGTTGGCCGGCACGATCCTCGTCAATTTCTACCATTAAGGTGGTTGGCTTTGGACCTTCTCCATTGCCGGGTGTGTCAGTCCTTGATACCATCGGGCCTCGCTTAAACAGTGTCAGTGGCTCCCTCCTCGAGAAAAATCCGAGGATTTTTGGTAGAGCCCGTTCGGGAATGCATCATAACGCATCGACCCCAGCGGATATAAAACGCCTGAAAACTTTTTTGCGAAATGGGGGCCAGAGGCCCAATCCAGCAACCCGCCACTACATATGCGGGCGCTGTAGACGAAAACAGTTTCAATACCCCGGCACGGCTGGGATGACAGACAGAAACCGGGGCCCTAGGCCCTGCCGTCGGCGAGCCGTGAGATTCGGGTCGCCCGCCAGTGTTATGGCGAAAACAGCGCTCAGCTGTGTTCAGTGGTACGTTTAGGAACGTGCACGCAATGAAACGCATGCTGATTAACGCGACCCAGTCGGAAGAACTCCGCGTCGCTTTGGTCGACGGTCAAAAATTATTTGACCTCGACATCGAAAATAATGCTCACGAGCAGAAAAAGGGCAATATCTATCGCGCCCGTATTACCCGTGTAGAACCTAGCCTAGAAGCCGCATTTGTCGAGTTTGGCAGCGAGCGTCAGGGCTTCTTGCCCCTCAAAGAAATCTCGAGCGAATACTTCGTCAAATCACCTGACGAAATCAAAGGCCGAGCGAAAATTGAAGAGCTGGTCAAAGAAGGCACCGAGCTGCTGGTTCAGGTCGAAAAAGAAGAACGCGGCAGCAAAGGCGCTGCGTTAACGACTTTCCTGAGCCTAGCCGGCCGTTACATGGTCTTGATGCCCAACAACCCACGTGCCGGTGGTATTTCACGCCGCATCGAAGGTGAAGATCGAGGCCAACTCAAAGAAGCCCTCAGCGCGCTGAACATCCCCAAAGGCATGGGCGTCATCATTCGCACCGCCGGCGTAGGTCGCACCAGCGAAGAGCTGCAGTGGGATTTGGACTACCTGTGCCAAGCGTTCGAAAGCATCAAACAAGCGACCCTAACCAAACGCGCACCCTGCCTGATTTACCAGGAAGGCGATATCATTACGCGCGCCATTCGGGATTACCTAAAGGCCGACATCAGCGAAATGCTGATCGACAACCCCGAAGTATTCGCCCGCGCCAAAGAATTCGTCGCATCAGTCATGCCCAGCTTTGCCAACAAAGTGAAGCAATACAGCGACGACATTCCCCTGTTCAACCGCTACCAGATCGAATCACAAATCGAGTCAGCGTTTGAGCGCGAAGTGAAATTGCCTTCTGGCGGCTCGCTAGTGATTGACCCAACCGAAGCGTTGGTCAGCATCGACATCAACTCGGCCCGTGCCACCAAAGGCAGTGACATCGAAGCCACCGCTTTGAATACCAACCTTGAAGCCGCCGAAGAAATTGCACGCCAGTTACGTCTGCGTGACATGGGTGGCCTGGTGGTCATCGATTTCATCGACATGAGCCCAGCCAAAAACCGTCGTGCGGTTGAAGAGCGCATGCGCGATTCTCTAAAGCATGACCGTGCACGCGTTCAAATCGGTTCTATCTCTCGATTCGGCCTGATGGAAATGAGCCGTCAGCGCTTGCGTCCCTCACTGGGCGAGACCGCCGGCCACGTATGCCCTCGTTGCGTCGGTACCGGATATATCCGCGACCTACGCTCATTGGCACTGGCGTTGTTGCGCTTGATCGAAGAAGAAGGCAGCAAGGACAAGACGGGCGAAGTTCGAGCTCAGGTTCCGGTGGATATCGCCACCTTCCTGCTGAACGAAAAACGTCTGCAGATTCGGTCAATCGAAAACCGCAATCGCATTCGCGTGGTGATCATCCCGAACCCACACATGCAAACACCTCAGTTTGAAGTTAAGCGTCTGCGCGAGAGCGAAGTCGATCTAGAACACTTAGATCTTGAAGCGACCCAGCCTGAAAACAACGAAGTAGCCTACGAGCCGGAGGCTAAGCCCGCCGCCCGTGAGCAAGCTGCGATTACATCGCTGGCTCCCCCACCGCCGCCACCGGTTGTCGAAGCCGAAGTCGAAGCGGCGCCCAAGGCAGAGAAACCTGCGCGCAAATCTAACCAAGAGCGCCGCAAAGACTCTAAGCCCAAAGGCCCCAGCAAAGCCGTTGTCATCGAGGCACCCAAGGCCGGCTTGTTCAGCCGCCTGGTCACTGGACTGACTAACCTGCTGGCTGACGATGAGGTCGAGCAGGAAGCCAAAGTTGAAGCCAAACCAGCCGAGACCCAAAAAGAAGAGCGGGAAGATTCAAACGAGCGCTCTTCACAAGGTCGTCGTCGCCGTGGACGTGGCAACCAACGCCGCCGCCCTCGTGAGGAGAGCCAAGAGCTAACCACCATCGAGCCGGCTGCTGATCTGCCGCCCACCGAGACCGCAACGGAAGAAGAAGGCGAAGGGCAACCCCGTCGCCGTCGTCGCCGTCGTCGTCGCAGTCGTAGCGAAGGAGGCGAGGCCGTTGCCTCAACTGAATCGCAGAACGCCGAAGCGCAAGAAACCGTTGAAGTCGTTGCAAGCAAGCCCGTGCAGGGACGTCCTGAGGCGATGACTCAAGAAGGTTTGGCCCCGCGCGCCAACCGTAAGTCACACGCTCAGCGTACTGCTGAAGCTGAAGCAGCAGCACCTGTCGAAGACGTAGCAGCTCAGACTGGGTCGGAAGCGACACCAGTTGAAGAAGCAGCCGCTCAACCCGTAGCTCAAGCTACCCCTGCAGTCGAAGCGGACACTCAAGCTGAGCCGGCCACAGATGCAGAAACGCCGGCTGAAGCAAAACCAAAGCGCCGTCGACGCCGCAGCACCAAGGCAAAGACAGCGGACGTAGCTGAAGTCGCTGAAACCGTGGAAACGGCTGAAGTCGTTAAAACCGCTGAAGTCGTGGAAACCGCTGAAGTCGTTGAAACCCCTGAAGTCGTGGAAACCGCTGAAGTCGTGGAAACCGCTGAGGTAGTTGAAACCGCTGAGGTAGTTGAAACCCCTGAGGTAGTTGAAACCCCTGAAGTCGTTGAAACCCCTGAAGTCGTCGAAACCGCTGAAGTCGTCGAAACCGCTGAAGTCGTCGAAACCGCTGAAGTCGTTGAAACCGCTGAAGTCGTCGAAACCGCTGAAGTCGTTGAAACCCCTGAAGTCGTTGAAACCGCTGAAGTCGCACAAGCGAAGCCTGCTACACGGACTAAGGCCCGTGCTGCAAACGATCCTCGTGAGCGTCGGCGCCAGCGCCTAGAAGCCAAAGCGAAAGCTGAAGCGGAAGCGCGCGCAGCCGAAGCGGATACCAGCGCAGCCGTTGCTCAGCCAGAAGTGGCTGCGGTTCCGCAAAGCATTGCGCGCACAGCCGACTTATTTGAGTCGGTCGAAGAAAAGAAAGAAAACTAGGCTAAATAACCCGGGGTTCTGGCTCTAGCTGGACCCCGAAGGTTTGATAGACCGATGCTTGGATCTTAGAGGCCAAGTCCATAAGGGCTTGGCCTTTTTCATGCCCGTAATGAACCAACACCAGCGCATGGTTTGGACTAACGCCCACTCCGCCCTCGCGATGACCTTTCCAACCGCATTGATCGATCAACCAGCCGGCACTGAGTTTCACGCCGTTTTCCTGATCGAACGCCACTAGCTTAGGAAACCGCTCCCTCAGTTCTTGAGCCGCGGCATCAGAGATCACCGGATTTTTGAAAAAACTCCCTGCATTCCCCAACACAGCCGGATCCGGCAATTTTTGTTGGCGGACCTGGATCACCGCCTGCATCAACTCAACGATTCCAGCCTGCTGAGCGCCCCCCAAAGCCTGTTTCAGGTCCGGGTAGCGAATGTTCGCTTCGGCTCGCTCAGACAGCTGCAACGAGACCTGTGTGATAACAAACCGATCACGCTGAGTTTTGAAAATGCTGTCTCGATAGGCATACGCTGCCTGATCTGAAGAGAACTCAACAAAACACTGAGTGTCACGGTCATAGGCTCGAACCACTGGATCCAGATCTGCTAGCTCAACGCCGTAAGCACCAATGTTCTGAACCGGCGCTGCCCCGACCGTGCCGGGGATCAACGCCAGGCTTTCTAACCCTTGCAAACCGCAGCTTTGAACACTCCAGACAACGCTGTCATGCCAACCCTCGCCGGCGCCGAGATAAACCCGGGAACCTTCTAGACGACGACCCGAAATTTCAATACGGATCACCAAGCCCGATACATCACCGCTGACTACTAAATTTGACCCGCCGCCCATCAGCGTCACAGGCCATTGATGTGCATCAGCCTCGCCCAAAGCATCCAGCAAATCTTGCTCTGAGCGCACGGTTACTAGACGCTCAGCCTGAGCCTCGAAGCCGAGTGTGGTTAGATGCTGCAGTGACGCGTGTTCTAAGACTTGGATTGCCATTGCTCGATCCATGCGTCCGCCGCGGTTTCGATTAACGAGACCACTTCGTGAAACCCTTCGTCCCCGCCATAATACGGATCCGGAACCTGCCCCAGATCTTGGCCCGGCAGATCCAGCAGGCGCTTTAGAGTAGCCCTGCTGTTGGCGGGCTGGATCGCGAGAAGATCTTCGTAGTTCTGCTGATCCATCGCAAAAATCCAATCGAACGCTTCAAAGTCCTCAGCACTGACCCGGCGCGCCCGCAAATCGCCAATTGGATAACCGTAGTCTTTGGCCACCGCTTGCGAGCGAGGGTCGGGCGGATTGCCGATATGATAGGCAGCCGTGCCCGCACTGTCGGTCTGCGCCTCAATTCCGGCTTGCGCTAAACGTTGACGAAAAACCCCTTCAGCCGTGGGCGAGCGACAGATATTACCCAGGCAGACCATCAACACCTTCATGCGCGTAGCCACTTTCGATTTAACGCTTCGAGTTGCTCTTGGGTATCAATCCCCGGGCTTGACGGTGCGCATGCCGTGGCAATCCAGATGCCTTCACCAGCTTCCAGCACCCGCAATTGTTCGAGCTTTTCGGCCTCCTCAAGCGGGCTTGCTGGCCAAGTCACAAACTTGCGCAGCAAACCTGCACGATAGCCGTAAATACCCAGGTGTCGTTGCACGGTGTCTGACTGGACGACCTGCGGTGCACTGTCACGAAAGTACGGCAGACTGGCGCGGGAAAAGTACAAAGCCCGTCCAGTCGCGGCGCGGACCACCTTAACCACATTAGGATTCTGGTAATCCTCATAGTGTTGCAATGGCTCGCTCAGCGTACTCATAGCCGCCTGCGGATTAGCACGGAGTAGCTCCGCCACTTGATCCAATAACAACGGAGACACGTCCGGCTCATCGCCCTGAAGATTCACCAGCACTTGCTGGTCGTCACACCCCAACACCTCGGCCACCTCGGCCAAGCGATCAGTCCCTGACGGGTGATCTGGGCGAGTCATCACCACTTCTGCACCAAAACCTTTGGCCGCTTGAGCAATCTCGTCATGGTCTGTTGCGATCAGAACGCGGTCAGCTTGGCTTTGGCGAGCGCTTTCCCAGGCCCATTGAACCAGCGGCTTACCAGCCAGATTTAGCAGGGGTTTTCCGGGCAGACGAGTCGAGCCGTAGCGGGCAGGAATGACACAGATATAGCTCATTTATCGATCCAGTTTCTCGTCAACAGTCAGATCCCGGGCATCGTCTTCAATCAGTCTCGGAATATCGTCAATAATCGGGTACGCCTTGCCGTCGGCATAACACCACAGCTCAGACATCGCGGGTTTCAAACTCAGCTTGCCCTTGCAGATCGGGCAAACCAACAGTCCCATTAGGAGTTTTTGCATTGCTTTAAGTAATTTTGCCAGCGTTGGGTCAATTCAATCGCATTGACCTGGGCTTCGACAACCCAGGTCTCGTCACCACCAATCGCCCCGGCTTTGACGGCGTCCTTGTCGGTCATCAATACCGGCGCCCCACTCAGACGGTTTTGAATAGACGATTCGTAGTCAAAGTGATCAGGCAATGGAATTCGGTTCAGCTGGTAGCCGGCCGCTTCCAGCTGCACAAAGAACGCCTCTGGATTGCCGATACCGGCGATGGCGTCGACTACCGGATGATGATTCAGCCCATGCAATGGCAAAGTCTGCTGAGTCAAAACGTTGCGCAAGGTCATGGCCTGAACCTGAAAACCCATGCGTCCAGCGCTGGGGGTGATCGCTCGTTCGACTACCCAATCAACACTGTGCTCGCGATCGGCAGATTCACGCAAAGGGCCTGCGGGCAACAAACGCCCATTGCCATATTGTCGCTGGCCATCGACCACCAAGATTTCGAGATCACGCCACAGCGGGTAGTGCTGGAGGCCGTCGTCAGAAATCACCAAATCGACGGATTCTGTCTGCAACAGCATTTGCACCGCCTTGACTCGATCCACGCAGACCACCACTGGAGCACCGGTTTGAATGTGCAGCATGAGTGGCTCGTCGCCGACCACCGCCGGATCACTGATCTCGGTTACCTTACGTGGCCAGGCACTAGGAATGCCTCCGTAGCCGCGACTAACGATACCCACGCGCACGCCTTGCTTCAGGGCACTGAGGGCTAGATGCGAGACCAGAGGCGTTTTGCCGGTACCGCCTGCTGTCAAATTACCCACCACCACGACGGGCACGGCAAAGGGTGAGGTTTGGTCTTTCCAGCCATCCAACGCGCCGGCTCTGCGGCGGCGGCTAACCCAACCGGTCAAGGCTGACAGGGGGGCTAACAAGGTCGCACGCCAGTCTTGGCCGTACCAAATCTTGTCCCAATTCATGCATCGCCCTGAGCGTGCAGGCGAGCGTATAAACCCTGCGCGTCGATCAATGTCTGGTGAGTACCCCGCTCAGCCACAGCGCCATCTTGCATCACCAAGATTTCGTCGGCACCGCGGATCGTCGATAAACGGTGCGCAATCACCAATACCCCTCGATGCTGCGACAACACATCCAAGGCGTCTTGGAAGGCTCGTTCAGATAGGTTGTCCAACGCACTGGTGGCCTCGTCTAGGATCAGAACCGGGGCATCGACCAGCAGCGCCCGGGCGATCGCTAAGCGCTGACGCTGACCGCCAGACAGCTGAGTGCCCTCGCTACCCAACTTTGCATCCAATCCACCGTCGAGCTTTTCTGCGAACTCTGCCGCCTGCGCCTGTTGCAAGGCGTCCCATAGCTGCTGATCAGTGCGTTCTAAGCCCAGGGTCAGGTTCTCGCGTAATGTGCCGTCGAACACCACCACTTGCTGACCCACCCATGCGAGTTGCGAGCGGAACGCATCCAGTCGGAAATCGTCGGCGTTGTGATCATTCAACAAAATACGCCCCGCGCTGGGCTCGTAGAATCGGGACACCAAGGCAGCCACCGTGGTTTTACCGGCACCCGACGGCCCTGCCAGCGCTGTAATCTTGCCCGGGCGCAACGAGAACGACAGATCCCGAATGGCTGGTGTATCACATCCGGCGTAAGCAAAGCTGACCGCGTCAAAATCCAGTGACTCAAAGGTGCCGGGGATGCTGCGACCTAGATCTTGTTCTTCATCCTGATCCAGGACTTCGAACAAGTCCCCTGCCGCGGCTAACCCACGCTGCAATACCGCGGAGATCTCGGATAGCTGACGTAGGGGCTTAGCCATCATCGATGCGGCCGTGATAAAGGCAACGAATGTGCCCGTGCTGGCCTCGCCTAGAAAACCAGGAGATAACGCCAACCACACCAAGAATGACAGGCTCATCGCTACTAGTAACTGAATCAGCGGCACGCTAATCGCTTTCGTGCCGGCTAACTTCAGATTTTGTTTGCGGTTGTGCTCACTGACCTCGCCGAATTTCTCGGTCGCCATATCCTGCGCACCAAAGACTCGCAACACGCGACTGCCCTCGACCACTTCACCGACCTTTTGGGTCAAATCACCCATCGAGTCTTGGATCCGCTTGGACTGCCGTCGGAAGGCCTTGCCCGCGGCCGAGACCACCAATCCGATCAAGGGCGCCACCGCAAAAAACACCAAGGTTAACTGCCAATCGATCCATAGCATATAGGCCATCAACCCGATCACAAACAACCCTTCGCGCACCATCACGGTCACCGCGGTGGTTGCGGCCTGCGTTACCTGCTCTACGTTAAAGGTGATGCGACTGACCAAGTTACCCTGTCCAGACTGATCTAATAGCGTAACTGGGATGGTCAGGTATTTTTTGAACAGATCCAGGCGAAAGACGTGCACTAAGTTGCGTGCCACCACTTCTAAAAAGTAGGTGCCCAAAAAGGTCCCAACCCCGCGCACCGCGAAAATGGCCACCATCATTAATGGCAGACGCAGGCGATCGTCCGGGTTTTGCAGCTCTATCGCATCCACCAGCTGACGCATGATGTCTGCCAATGCCGCGCCAGATGAGGCGTACAGCACAAAGCCGAAGATACCGAGACCGAAAAATAGTGGGCTTGCTAACGCCCTTTTGAGCAGACGTTTATACAAACGCCAATCTTGATTATTCACTGACCCTGCTGGGGTTCCTGTGCTTGAAAACGCACGCTATTTACGCCGATTTGGGAGGATAAATCCAGCAAAGTCATCACAGCTTGATGTGGTGCGCGGGCATCCGCCGCCACAATCAACTCAGTTTCCGGTGTCAAATGACGCTCAAGCTCGGCGCCTAAATGCCGCCGGTTACCCGCCGGCACGGTGCGATCACCGATCTGCCACTCCCCCTCCGCATTAATCGCGATGGACAGGTTTTGAGGCACAGGGTCAGGGGCTTTGCCGCTGGCCTCTGGCAGGCGAATCTCGATTGCCGACTCGTCCAGAAAGGTCGAGGACACCATGAAAAAGATCAGCAGCAAGAACACCACATCAATCAGAGGCGTCAAATTCGGCCCGGATGCATCGCTGATATCGTGATCGAAACGAAACTTCATCAAGCAGCCCGACGATGCGATCCTGCATCGGCCCCAGGCACACTCAAAAAGCGCTCACAGCATCCTTCGATCTCGTTGAGCAATGAGCGGGCGCGGCGCAGCAACAATCGATGTCCGATTAACGCCGGGATGGCCACGACCAAGCCTGTGGCCGTCGTCACCAGCGCCTGACTGATCCCACCGGCCAGCTTTGAGGCGTCACCGGCCCCGTGAATCATCAGGGTGCTGAACACATCGATCATGCCGATCACCGTGCCCAATAAACCCATCAGAGGGGCGATTGCGGCAATCACACCGAGTAATTCTAAATTTCGCTCTAAGCGGGATACCACCCAGGCGCTGTTGCCCGCGATGCTAGCCTCGCGTTGCTGACGATTGGCGCCAGCCATTAACGCATCGGAAAACAAGCGTCCCAGCAGACCTCGACCTTCAAGCTGGACCGCTTGCCCTGGTGAGAGTTGTGCCAATGACTCGGCTTTCTCGACGACATCCGCCGGCAAGATGCCTGACCGCCGAAGCACCCACAAACGCTCCAAGATGATCGCCATGGCCAATACCGACGCCACGACAATGGGCCACATCAGCCAACCACCTTGTTCAAAATACATCATGCTGGATCCTTTTCTACCGCATAGTAAACGTAGTTGGCAGCGGGATTTTTGCGCGAGACACGAGTCCAATACGACGCAGAATGCAACGGATGCGGCGTCAGCTCTTTGGAATTAAGATCGATGTATAGCGTGCCGACCGACCCTAAGCGCCAGGTGTTTGCGCCCAGAGCTTGCCATCCGGCCTCAACCTCAGGGTGCGGATGCTGCCAGCGGCCCAGTTTGGCCTGACTAAACACCACGTGATTGGGGTTCTGACGCGCTCCAATATCCGAACTGAATCCATCCCGTGCCCCGTGA